>NZ_JBVHHB010000012.1:0-228208 GCF_055561295.1 Kitasatospora sp. NPDC022785
GACGGCGCCCTCGAAGACCAGCGGCTTGAGGGAGGCACGGGCGGTGTAGAGCGCGGCCGTGTAGCCGGCCGGGCCGGAACCGATGATGATCACGTTACGGACGTCGCTCACTGCATCTCCTGGTTCGCATCGCGACCCGCGTTAGGTGCGGGGAGGGCGGTCCTGCTCCGCCGCCCGGGACAACGACTGACCAGTCTCTCGCATTCCCAGGCGGATCCGTACCAGGTGCCCGCAGTGTGGGAGCGCCGGACGGCCCGGAGCGTGGATCGTGGGGGCACCACCGGTCAGCGGGCCGGGACGGTGCGGTGCAGCAGGACGGGGCCGCAGTCGGGGGCGCGGAGGTAGACGTCCAGCTTCTCCGGCTGGTCCGGGACGGCGTACACCAGGGCCTCGGCCGGGGCGCCGTCGTAGCTGCCGGAGTCGGCGGCGAGCAGCGGTCCGGCGCCCGGCGCCGGGCAGGCCGTGGCGCTGTGCCCGCCGGCGATCCCCTGCTGCCCGTCGGCGGGCGGTACGTCGGACGTACCCGTGGACGGCCGGGACGACTGGGCGGCGCCGTCGGGGGTGACGCCCGTCCGGGCGAGCAGCTGCCGGACCTGGGCGGCCAGCTGGTCGTCCCGGTAGACGGTGCCTCCGTGCTCGGTCCTGGGGGTGTTGGGGGCGCCGCCGGGCACAGCCCCGGCGGTGTCGGGGGCGCCGCTGGGCACGGCCCCGGCGGCGGAAACGGCCGTGGTGTCCGAGGCCGTCCGGTCGGCCGGGGAGAACAGCAGGGAGCCACCGAGGCCCGCCCCGAGCAGGACGGCGGCCGCGCCGAGCAGCAGGCCGATCCGGCGGCGGCGGGAGCGTGGGCGGCCGGGTCCGGTGGCCGCGGAGCCTGCGGGCCTTCCGGGTGGCCCGAGGGGGGCCTGGGAGGGGGCGGCTCCGGGCCGGGACGCGCCGGCCGGGGCGGTGGTCCGTCCGGTCGGTGCGGGGGCCTTCCGGGGGGTGCCGGGGCCCTCGGCGGGTACGTCGCGCTCGGCGGCCGCCGAGGCCAGGGCGGCGTCCAGCCGGGCGGCGACGTCGGCTGGCATGGCGGGCGGCTCGGCGGAGCCGAGCAGGGCCTGCACTTCGGCGAGCGCTTCGGCGGTCTCACGGCAGTCGGCGCAGCCGGCCAGGTGGTCGCGGAGCGCCGCGGTCTCGTCGGCGGACTCGACGAGACCCTCGGCTAGGTCGGCCAGCTCGTCGACGGAGGGGTGCGGTCCGGCGGCGTGCGGATCCACGGGATCCACGGGCTCGCCGGGGTCGGGAGAGGAGAGGGGGGCCGTCATCGCGTGCTCGCATCTCCTTCCAGAATCGGCCGGCCGGTGTCCGGTCCTGTCCTTGTGACGGTGCGCGCCCCGGACGGGTTCCCGGGCGGCGAGGCGGCGTCCCGCGGGGAACGGGCCGGTCTCTCCGTTCCACGTGGAACGGCGTCACGTCGCGCGGTGCCCGTGGCCGGTGCCGCGCCGTCCTCGCGCAGGTGGCGGACCAGCGGCAGCAGCCGCGCGCGGCCGCGGGCGCAGCGGCTCTTCACGGTGCCGACCGGGACGCCGAGCAGCTCGGCGGCCTCGGCGACGGGGTAGCCCTGCATGTCGACCAGGACCAGTGCGGCCCGCTGCTCGGCCGGCAGCTCGGCGAGCGCCGCCGTCAGCTCCCGGTGCAGCTCGGCCCGGACCACGGGGGAGTCGGCCGGTTCGGCGGAGCCGACCAGCGCGTCCAGCCGCTGCGGGTCGTCGTCCAGCGGCTTGGTGCGGCGGGTGGCGGCGCGCCGGGCGCGGTCCAGGCAGGCGTTGACCACGATCCGGTGCAGCCAGGTGGTGACGGCCGAGCGGCCCTGGAAGGTGTGGGCGGAACGGAACGCGGAGACCAGGGCGTCCTGGAGGGCGTCGGCGGCCTCCTCGCGGTCGCCGAGGGTGCGCAGGGCGACCGCCCAGAGCCGGTTGCGGTGACGGTCGACCAGCAGGCCGAAGGCGTCCCGGTCGCCGGCGACGTGCCGGGCGAGCAGCGCCGCGTCGTCGTCCGCCGGTTCCGTGCCGTCCGCCACTGCCACCCCTCGTCGTGCCTGCCGTGTTCGTCCCGGGACCGATGGCTCAGCCGAAGACCTTGACCTCGGCGATCTGGCCGCGCCAGTCCTTCCCATCCTTCGGCAGGCTCGTCATCCAGATCAAGAGGTAGCGCGTGGTGACCGGGCTCTCGAAGGTGTAGTTGGCCGTGACGCCGCTATTCTTCCCGGCCACCGTGAAGTCGCCCGGCTGGGCCGCCTGCGGGTTGGCGGCGGCCGACGCACCGGGCACCCGCAGCTCGGCCGTGGTGGCGCCGACGAACTGGACGTTCACCGAGCTGACGGCCTGTGGTGCACCGAGGTCGATCAGCAGACCGGTGCCCGCCTTGAGCGGCTTGTTGGGACCGAACGGATCCTGGTAGCCCTTCGTGGTCCAGGCGGTGCTCGCGTCTCCGTCGTAGGCGTTGCCGAGCGTGAAGGTGCCCTCGGGGGAGTCGCCCAGCGGGTTGTACGAGATCGCGTCCTTGACCGGGATCGGCACCGGGGTGTGCGCCGCGGCGTGCACGGTCGGGGAGGCGGCCGTGGTGGGCGTGGTGGAGGCCGTGATGGTCGTCCCGTTGTTGCGCAGGTTGTCGACCAGCTGCCAGGAGGCGACGCCGATCGCGCCGAGGGCGACCGTCCAGGCCGTCACCTTGACCACCCGGCGCAGCCGCCGCCGGGTGCGCCGGACGGGGGCCTGCCGGGCCGCGGGCGACGCCATGACGGGACCGGTGTGGGGGGCGGCGACCACCCGGGTCGGGTTGGGTGCGGTGGGCAGCGCGTGGGTGTTGTGCCGCGGCGGGGCGGTGAAGGCCGGCAGCTCCGGCTCGGGCTGGCGGATGCGCGGCATCAGCGCGACCGCCTTCGCCAGCTGCTCGGGGGTGGTGATCGGCTCGGCGTGGTGCGGCGGCTGGTCCAGCAGGGCGCGAGCGGCCAGCTCGGAGAGGCCCTTGTGGACCCCGGCCCGGACCTGGTCCGGCGGTACGTCACGGAGGTTCCTCGGGAGGCCCTTGAGGTCGTAGCGGTCCTCGGGGAAGGGCCAGCGGTGGGTGAGCGCGGCGAACAGCAGGGCGCCGATGGCACGGGTGTCGGTGCGCTCGGCGTCGTCGGTGCCCTCGCCGGCGACCTCGTCGGGCAGGCCGCGCAGGGCGGCGTCGACCGCGATGCCGTTGATCCGGTACTGGCCGCTGTCGGTGCGCAGCACGCAGCGCGGGGTGAGCCGCAGATGGGCCTGGCCCCGGCGGTGGGCGGCGGCGACCGCGTCGGTGACCTGGCGGACCATCTGGTACGCCTCGTGCGGCTCCATCGGGCCGGTGGCGAGCAGCTTGGCGAGGTCGGAGGCGTGCGGCAGCCACTCCCGCACGACGTAGACCAGCTCGCCCTCCTGGACGGCGTCCAGCACCTGGACGAAGCGCGGGTCGCCGAGCAGCGCGGCGGACTTGGCGGCGGCCAGCACCTTGCGGGCGCGCTGGTGGCCCGAGGCCATCAGGTGGACGCCGACGGCGCGGCGCAGCTTCTCGTCGACCGCGCGCCAGCTGCTGAAGGTCTCGGTGTGGGAGATGCACTCCTCCAGCCGGTACCGGTTGCCGATCTTGTCGCCGCTGTGCCGCAGCGGGGCCGGCAGGGTCTTCGGGAGGGTGCCGGTCTCGCGCGGGTCGTGGGTGGGCTGCGGGTCCTGCGGCGGGCGGCCGGCGGGGCGTGCGGTGGCGCCGTCGGCGGTGCCCGCCCGGCGGGCGCGGTCGCCGGCGGCCAGTTCGGCGCGGATCTCGTCGGTCGAGAGCGGCGCGGTGATCTCGGAGGTCTCCTCGCAGGCGGAGGCCATGGGGGACTGCGCGTCGTCGCCGCCGCGGTCGTCACCGCTCCCGGTGCCGGCCTCGCCGTCGGCTTCGGGCGCGTCGGCCTGGTCGGCTTCGGTGGCCTTGCCGGCCGCGGTGGCCCGGCCCGTCTCGCCGGCGAGCTCGTCGATCGCCGCGGCCAGTGCGGCCTCGTCCGCCGCCCCGTCAGCTGCTGACGTGTCGACGACCGCCTTGGTGCCATCAGCCACCGTGGTCCTGCCTCCCCTTGTGTCGCCCCGGCCTGAGAGAGTCGCTGGAGCCGATCGGGCCGAGGCCCCGTGCTCCAGGTCAATTGTGCCCACTCTTCTCCACCGGGTACGACCGCTGAAAGGTCCACGTGGTTGCGCGATGGTGGAGAGATGTGGTGCAGATCCGGCACTGGGCCGCCATTCCGGGCCCGGGAGGACCCCGGGCGCGGAGGGCGGCCCAGTACCCGCCCCATCGGGGCGGAGAAGCCCGGCCGTCCGGTTGACGCCCGGTCAGGGCGGTGGCCGGTACGACCGGTTGGTGCGGAGGTCAGCGGCCCAGTCGGCCGCGGACCATCCCCAGCATGGCGTTGAGCTCCTCGATCCGGAGCTTCTTCGCGATCAGCACGAAGACGGCGAGCTGGAGGCCGCCGGCCACGACGATGGTGAGCACGCTGCCCAGCCAGCCGTCGATGACCTGCTGGACCGCCAGGCTGACGCCCACGCCGACCAGTGCGGCCGGGACGCAGGCGGTGATCAGCCGGGTGTAGGTCTTGCCGATCCGCTTGGTGTCCAGCCCGCCGATCTTCTTCTTCAGCTTGGGCACCGCCACCGTCACCCCGATGGCGTAGGCGAGACCGTACCCGAACGCCATGCCCGTGACGACCCACTCGGCGGGCAGGACGAACCAGCAGGCCAGCGAGAAGGCGGCCTGGCAGGCCGCCACCCAGACGGTGTTGGAGAACGGCGTCCGGGTGTCCTCGTAGGCGTAGAAGCCGCGCAGCATCACGTACTGCGCCGAGTACGGGATCAGGCCCAGCGCGAACGCGGAGAGCATCAGACCGACGTTGGTGGCGTTGTCCAGGGCGACGTCGTTGCCGCCCACCGCGTAGATCGCACGGCCGATCGCCGGGCCCAGCGAGAGGAACAGGAACGCGCCCGGGACGACCGCCACCGCGGTGGTGCGCAGCCCGTACGAGAGGTCGTCGCGGACGGCGCCGGCGTCCTCGTCGGCGGCGGCCCGGGAGAGCCGGGGGAGGACCGCGCTCATGATCGAGACGACGATCACCGCCTGCGGCAGCTGCCAGATCAGCAGCGCGTTGGAGAACGCGGAGAGACCGACGCCGCCGTGGCCGCCCTTCTCGGCGGCGTTCCCGGCCGCGGTGGCCAGCTGGGTGATGACCAGGTAGCCGGCCTGGTTGGCGAGGACGAAGAAGAACGTCCACTTGGCCAGCCGGGCCGCCTTGCCCAGGCCGTGGCCGCGCCAGTCGAACCGCGGGCGGAAGTGGAAGCCGGCCGCCCGCAGGTAGGGCACCATCGCCAGCGCCTGGACGGCGAGGCCGACCAGTGTGCCGATGCCGAGCAGCCGCACGCCCTCGGGGGAGATCGTCTCCGGGGTGACCTTGGTGCCGCCGAAGCTGCCGAAGACCCAGAGGTACGCGGAGAAGGTGAAGATCACCACGACGTTGTTGAGGACCGGGGTCCACATCATCGCGCCGAACCGGCCGCGGGCGTTGAGGATCTGGCCCATCACCACGTGGATGCCCATGAAGAAGATGGTGGGCAGGCAGTACCGGGCCAGCGCCACGGTGGTGTCGGCGCTGGCGGGGTTCCTCATCAGCGGGTGCGCGATCAACTGGACCAGCAGGGGCGCGCCGAGCACGGCCGCGAAGGTCACGCCGGCCAGACCCACCATCACCAGGGTGAGCAGCCGGTTGGCGTAGGCGGTGCCGCCGTCGGCGTCGTTCTTCATGCTGCGGACCAGCTGCGGCACGAAGACGGCGTTCAGGGCGCCGCCGCCGATCAGGATGTAGAGCAGGGTGGGCAGCGTGTTCGCGGCGTTGTACGAGTCGCCCATCACGCCGAGGCCGATCGCCGCGGCGATCACCATCGTCCGCAGGAACCCGGTGCCGCGGGAGACCAGGGTGCCGGCCGCCATGATCGCGCTGGAGTTGAGCAGGCTGGCGACCTTGCCGCCGCCACCGGCCGCCGGAGCGGGTGCCGCGGGGGCGTGCTCCTCGGCGGCCAGCTCATCCAGGGGCTCCACCGCGGGCGGAATCTGCACCGCCGCCACCTGCATGGTGGCCTCCTCCTCGGAGAGCGGCGGGTCGAACTCGATCGGGGGCACGAACGGGCGCTGCCCGTCCGGGCCGTTCGGACCGTTCGGCCCGCCGTGGTGGCCGTGCTGGCCCGGTCCGCCCTGGTACGCGCCGGCCGGGGGGAACGGCGCGGACGAGGGGAACGGCGCCGGCGCCACGGGCGGCTGGGCGAGCAGCGGCTGGACCGGCTGGACCGGGGGCTGCTGGGCGGGCGGACGGACCTCGGCGGCCGGGGCGGCCTGGGCGCCGCCGAACAGCGCGTCCACGCCCACGTACTCGGTGGACTCGGAGTCCCAGGCGGAGTGCGCCGGGCCCGGCTGCCACTGCTGGTCCTGCTGGTCCTGCTGTCCCTGCTGTTCCTGCTGCGGTCCGGCCCACTGGCTGCCGACCGGCGCCGGCCGCCCCCACGGAGCGTGGGGCTCCTGCCAGTCCGCCGCCGGCTCCTGCTGCTGGGCTGCCACCTGCTGCTGGGCCGAGGCCGAGGCCTGCTGCTGGGCCGCGGCCTGCTGCGGCGGGGTGTCCCAGCCGGGCTGCACCGGCGGGACGGGCGGGGCGAACGACGCCGGCGGCACCGGCGTCGGGTAGCCGCCGCCCTGCGGCGGCAGCTGCGGCGGCACGTCGTACGCGGCGGCCGGCGGCTGCGGCGCCGCGGGCCGGGCGGCCCGCAGGCCGTACGGATCCTGACCGTCCCCGGGGCCCTGGTACGCGTCGGCCGCGTACGGGTCCTGGGCGTAGGTGTCGGCCACGTACCAGTCGCCGGACGGCGACTCGGCGCCCGGCCGGCTCTCACCGCGGCCCGGCGGCCGCTCCTCGCTGCGCCCGGTCATGTCACCTCTTCGCTGTCGTGGGGGAGGCCGACCCGGCATCGGGCGGGTGTCGGCGGTATCAAGGACCAACCTTCTCATTGCTGGTGGCCCGATCCCGGCCATCTGTGCTGCTGCCGCGCGGTGTCCGCCCGGCGTCGCTGGGTCCGGCACCCCCGGCAGGGGCCGCTCCCTCGTCGTCCTCCTCCGGGGTGTCGGCCTGCTCGCCGGCCGCCGGGCCGTCCACGAGCGGCGCGTCGCCGATCGGCTCGTCACCCTCGTCGCCGTTCTCCGCGCGACGCTTGCGCTGGCGGAAGAACCGCAGTGCCGCCAGCAGGAGCAGCACCAGGCCGCCGCCGAAGACGTAGAGCACGCCGTTGGTCACCGAGGTGACCTCCACGGTGAACTGCCGTGCCTCGCCGTACTGCTGCGGGTTCGGGCCGGTGGTCCAGAGCTCGGCGGTCACGGTCACCGGCCCGTTGTTCTGCGCCTCGGCGGGGAACCGCAGGGTGACGCCCTGCGAGGCGGGCAGCACCAGCTCCTCGGCCGGGTGGATCTTGAGCCGGTTGGCCTGGGTCGGACGGAGCACCAGCTTGAGGTTGGTGACCGGCTGGGTGAGGTTGTTGCGGACGCTGACCTGCAGCACCCCGGTGTCCCCGGCGAAGGTGATGGAGGTCTTCTCCGGGACGTTCACCGCGTCGGTCAGCTCTTTGAGGTAGCGCTTCACCCCGTCGCGGTAGACGGAGCCGGCCGGGGCCTCGTGGCGCCACTCGGTCGACATCGACCGCACCATCGCCGCGCTGAACGGACCGCGGACCCGCTGCGGCAGGGTGAGGACGCGCATCAGAAGATCCAGCTTGCTCTGGATCTCGACGGTGTCCGTCATCACCGAGGACGGCAGCTCCGAGGCCCGGGCCTGCGCCGGGTAGTCGGTGGCGGGCGGGACGTTGGTGTTGGCCTTCGGATCGGCCGGGCCCTGGGCGATCACGTCCAGCTTGACCGGCTCCACCCATTTGCCGGCCTGCGCCGCCTGCACGGCG
The DNA here is from genome assembly GCF_055561295.1 of Kitasatospora sp. NPDC022785. NCBI lineage: Bacteria > Bacillati > Actinomycetota > Actinomycetes > Kitasatosporales > Streptomycetaceae > Kitasatospora > Kitasatospora sp. NPDC022785. The sequence continues at coordinate 8,019 of NZ_JBVHHB010000012.1, forward strand.
GTGGCCAGCACCTTGGCGGTGTCCGCGGTCAGCTCGCGCGGCGGCATCACCAGCAGGCCTCGCGGGTTCTGCGGCTCCTGCCGGGAGATCACGAACGTCTCGGCGAGGAACCGCTGCACCGCCAGGGTCTGCGCCTGCGGGGTGTTGAGGTCCGTCTCGAACAGGGCCGAGACCGTTTCGTCGGCCACCGCCGCGTTCAGTCCGTTGCCGATCGGCCGGACCGCGGTCGGCGTGTACTTCAGCGAGTCGGGCTCGGGCAGGCTCGCGCCGTTGACCAGCACCAGCCCGCTGCCGGTGCGCTGCGTCATGGCCGAGATCTGCTGGTCCAGGTACCCCTGGTAGGGCCAGGCCACGTCCGAGCGGGTGTCCACCGCGAGCCGGCCCTCCACGGTCAGCCGGCCCGCCGTGGTCGCCTTGCCGAGCGCGGTGTCCACGCCCTGGAGCTCGGCGGCGTTGTGCGCGATCGAGGCGAGGTCCGGGTCGGCGTAGGGGAGCGCGACCACCTGGCTGCCGTTCTTGGCCACCGCGGCCCGCAGCTTCTCCAGCCAGGCCGTCGCGGCGGCCGAGCCGGTCCCCACGAAGGTGTTCTCCTCCTTCGCCGCCTTCTTGTCGCTCTTCTCGATGCCGGGCTTCTGCACCCGGTACGTCTTGGACATCGCGAACGCGGTGTCCAGCAGGTCCGGGTCGATCACCCAGGTCAGGCCGGTCATCGACGAGCCGGTCTCGACCAGCTCGTACAGCCGGCCGCCCGGCGCGAAGTCGGCCGCCAGGCTGTCGTCGCGCAGCACCGGGATGGTCTGGTCGTTGTCGGACATGGTCTGCGCGACCAGCACCGGTGCGTGCACCAGCGGCCAGAGGGTGGCGACCTTGGACGGCTGCGCGTCCGTCGGCGTCGGGTCGTACGGCAGGAAGGTCCGGGCGATGCCCAGCGGGCGGTCGTGCTGGTTGTCCGCGGTCGAGCCCCAGACGTCCACCGCCAGCTCGTAGACGCCCTCGCCGGAGAGTTCGAGGTCGCTCACCGCGACGCTCAGCGTGTAGGGCTGGGTCTGGCCCGGGCCCAGCTCGTTGAGCGCGTACTGGGGGCTCTCCAGGTCGACGCCGTCCGCGCCGGCCGGGCTGGTCCGGGTGGTGACCGAGGCCAGCTCGCTGCGGGTGGTCAGCGGCTTGCCCAGCCACGGCTTGCGGACCGCCGCGTGGGCGGACTTGAGCACCGACTTGCCGCCGTTGGTGATGTGCCCGGAGATCGTCACGGTCCCGTTCTGGACGGCCACCGGTTTGTTCACCGCCTCGATGGTCATCACCACCGGGTACTCGGCGGAGACGCCCGAATCGGCGGCGGGGCGCGGGCCCCCGGCGGACAGCGCGGCGGCCGGCAGCGCCGGCAGCAGCGCCAGCACGGCGCCCAGCACGGCCGCGAACCGCCGCACGGTCCGCGCCGTGCGGCGTGCGGGCCCGCGTTCGTGGGTCGGTCCGTACGCCTCCAGGCCCGAGTGCCGTGCCGGCTCGCTCATGCGCCCACCTCGCTGCCCTCGGCGGTCGCTTCGCGAGACGCGCACCTGTTGTCGGCTCGCTCGCTTCGCTCGCTCATGCGCCCACCTCGCTCACGCGCTTCGCCCTCGCCGTTCTCGATCGCTCGCTGCTTGATGCTGTGATGCCGCCGGTTCCCCGCCCGCCGGGGAGGCCGGCCGTGGGATCAGCGGTGAAGAAATGCGACCGGGCATGCTCCGGTCGGCCGTACTGGCACGCGGCACCGCGGCCCCTCGTCGGTGCCGCGACTCGCTCCACCGGCATGGTAACGATGCAGCCGGGGGTGCAGTGTTGCGGGCCTTGTGGTGAGCACCGGAAAACGCGCGGGCGGCGGGGCCGCCGGGGCACGTACCCTTGTGAGCCGTGTCCACTGCCAATGAGCCCCACGAGTCCGGCGTCCATCATCCCAGCATCGCCACCCAGGTCGTCCAAGGCCTGAGCGAGGCGCAGACCCTCGGTCTGCAGGAGCTGCTGCGGGTGTCCCCGGTCGCCGACGAGATCGCCCGCCGCTTCCAGGCGGCCGGTCACCGGCTCGCGCTGGTCGGCGGCTCGGTCCGGGACGCGCTGCTGGGGCGCCTCGGCAACGACCTGGACTTCACCACCGACGCCCGCCCGCAGGAGATCCTGAAGCTGGTCAAGGGCTGGGCGGACGCCGTCTGGGACGTCGGCATCGCCTTCGGCACCGTCGGCGCGCGCAAGGACACCCCCGAGGGGTCCTTCCTGATCGAGATCACCACGTACCGCTCCGAGGCGTACGACCGCAGCTCGCGCAAGCCCGAGGTCACCTACGGCGACACCATCGAGCAGGACCTCGTCCGCCGCGACTTCACCGTCAACGCGATGGCCGTCGACCTGCCCGGCCGTGGCTTCGTCGACCCGCACCGCGGGCTGGAGGACCTGGAGGCCCGGGTGCTGCGCACCCCCGCCACCCCCGAGGAGTCCTTCTCCGACGACCCGCTGCGGATGATGCGGGCCGCCCGCTTCGCCGCCCAGCTGGACTTCGAACCGGCCCCCGAGGTCGTCGCCGCGATGACCGCCATGGCCGAGCGGATCACCATCGTCTCGGCCGAGCGGGTCCAGGCCGAGCTGAACAAGCTGCTGCTGGCCGCCCACCCGGTGAAGGGCCTGCGGCTGCTGGTCGACACCGGGCTGGCCGGCCACGTGCTGCCCGAGCTGCCGGCGCTCCAGCTGGAGCGGGACGAGCACCACCGGCACAAGGACGTCTACGAGCACTCGCTGACCGTCCTGGAGCAGGCCATCGACCTGGAGCAGGACGGCCCGGACCTCACCCTGCGGCTGGCCGCGCTGCTGCACGACATCGGCAAGCCACGCACCCGCCGCTTCGAGTCGGACGGCCGGGTCTCCTTCCACCACCACGAGGTGGTCGGCGCCAAGATGACCCGCAAGCGGATGCGCGAGCTGAAGTACTCGAAGGAGCTGACCGAGGACGTCTCGCGCCTGGTCGAGCTGCACCTGCGCTTCCACGGCTACGGCGGCGGCGAGTGGACCGACTCGGCGGTGCGCCGCTACGTCACCGACGCCGGGCCGCTGCTGGAGCGCCTGCACAAGCTCACCCGCTCCGACTGCACCACCCGCAACCGGAAGAAGGCCGCGGCGCTCTCCCGCACCTACGACGGGCTGGAGGAGCGGATCACCGAGCTGAAGGCGCGGGAGGAGCTGGACGCCGTCCGTCCGGCGCTGGACGGCAACCAGATCATGGAGCTGCTGGAGCTCAAGCCGGGCCCGCAGGTCGGCAAGGCGTACAAGCACATGCTGGAGCTGCGTCTGGAGCACGGCCCGATGGAGCACGACGAGGCCGTCACCGCGCTCCGTGCCTGGTGGGCCGCCCAGCAGGGCTGAGCGCCAACGGCGTCAACGGCGCGAACTGCACCGAAAGCACCGAAAGGGGTGGCCCCGGAATCCCGGGACCACCCCTTTCGCGTACGCGGCGGCGGACCGTCAGTCGTTGATCCCCTGCAGGCAGAGCACGTAGCTCAGGGCGGCGGAGGACGACGTCCGGGTGTAGCTGCTGTCCGAGTCCGGCACGCTGTCGCAGACCTTGTCGTCGCTGGTGGCGAGCATCTTGCGGAGCACCTTGTACTGGGCGCGCTTGTCGCTGCAGGGCAGCATGGTGATCCGCGGGTTGGGGTCGTGGGTGGCGCTGGTGCCGTTCTCGTTGCGCAGGCAGTCGCCGGCCTTGGCGCGGTCGATGTCGTCGGGCACCGTGCTCGCCGCGGCCGACGAGGGCTTCGGCACGGCCGGGGTGGTGATCTCCGGGATCGGCGGCAGTGAGAACGACGGCATCGGGGGGATGCTCACCGCGGTCGGCGAGGGCATCACCAGCGGGTGGTACGGCCTGTCGTTGCGGATGTTGTCGTTGAGCAGGGCGCCGGTCGCGATCAGGATGATCGTCGTGATGATCGAGAAGACCGGCAGCAGCAGCATCAGCATGTGCGGGCGCTTGGTCAGCGGGGCGCCCGGGTCGAGCTGCGGGCCGTGGGTGCCGGGGGCGGGCGGCGGCAGGTCCTTGATCTTGTTGTGCGCCGCGAGGTTCCGCAGCAGGGTGGCCACCGTGAAGATCGAGCCCAGGTAGCTCCACCAGCCCTGCACCATCGTGCGGGCCGACATGTCGCGCACGACCGCCGTCCCGCAGGTGCGGCAGAACGGCCCCGGCTGCTTCAGGAACCGCATGATGATGACGATTCCCTGGTGCCCGCGAACGGTGGTGTTCACGGCCGGGAAGCCGCCGCAGAACCGGCAGACCGGCCCGCCCTGCGGATTCTGCTGGGCGTAACCGGCCTGCTGCGGGGCGGCCGGGTAGCCGTAGCCGGGCGGCGCGGCCTGCGGCGGCGGGGCCTGGGGCGGTACGCCGTACCCGGGTGCGCCCTGCTGCGGGGCGGCGGGGTAGCCGTAGCCGGGCGGCTGGGCGCCGTACGGGCTGCCGCCGGCGTACGGGTTGTTGTTGTCGGCGGGCGGTGGCGCGCCGTACGGCATCTGGGGCGGTGGAACGGACAAAGGGTCCCCCGGGGAAGGTTGGGCGAACGGGTCAGGACTTCTTGGCCGGCGGCACGCCGGGTGAGAGCGGGCCGAGACAGAGGACGTACCGCTTCTTGTTCCAGCGGCGGCCGCTCTTGCCCGAGACCGTGCTGGTGGTTCCGACGGTCTGCTTGCAGCGGTTGGTGTCGGTGGTGCCGGAGTACGTGGACAGCACCTTGTAGTTCGCCTTGGCATCGGTGCACTTGACGATCTCGACGTCGCGCGAGCCGCTCGCCTTGACGCAGTCGCCCGCCTTGGCGCTGCTGACGCTCGGGCCGCTGACGAAGTAGCCGACGACCAGGGCGATCGCGCCGAGCACACCGCCGACCAGCTTCAGCTTGGTCTTGGCGCCGGTCTTCTTCGCCGGCTCGGCGGGCATCGGCGCCATCGGCTGCTGCCCGTACGGCGGCTGCTGGCCGTACGGCGGCTGTCCGTACGGCGCCTGGCCCCCGGGCGGCGGACCGTACGGGGGCTGCTGCCCGTACGGGGGCGCGGGCTGGCCGGGCGGGGGCGCGGCCGGGTGGCCGTACGCCGGTGGCTGCCCGTAGCCGGTGGGGCCCGGCTGCGGCTGGCCGTACTGCGGAGGTGGAGCACCGTACGCCTGGGGGGCCGGCGGCGGGCCGGGGTGTCCCGGGGGTGCCTGCGGGTAGCCGTACTGGGGTGGCGGCCCGTACGGACCGGGCGGTGTGCTCATCAGGTTGTCCCCCGAGACAGTGTGCTGTCGCTCCGACAGATCTGACGTACCTTAGCGACTCGTTCCGACGCCGCCGGTTTGAGGGGGTACAGGCTCTCAGACCGCCTGGTCACCGGGGAGCGGGCCGGTCCGCCGGGCCGCCCGCAGATAGAGGACGGCGGCCAGCGCGTACACCAGGGCGACGCCGGCGACGACCGCGACGGAGCGGCCGGAGAGCGGCAGCACCAGCGCCGTCACCAGGGCGGCGGCCACGAAGGCGACGTTGAACAGCACGTCGTAGATGGCGAAGACGCGCCCGCGGTAGTCGTCCTCGACCGACTCCTGGACCACGGTGTCGGCGCAGATCTTGGTGCCCTGGGTGACCACACCGAGCAGCAGGGCCGCGATCAGGCACGGCACCAGCGAGAAGCCCAGGCCGAGCGCGGGCACGAAGACGACCGGCGCCGCCAGGCAGAGCGTCATCCAGCCCGCCAGCCCGAGCCGGCGGGTGCACCAGGGGCTGATCACCGCGGCGACGAAGAAGCCGGCCGCGGAGAGGGCGACCGCCTGGCCCAGCGTGGCCAGCCCGGCCGCGCTGTCGGCGGGGTCGTTGAAGGTGTAGCGGGCGAGCATCACCACCATGACGATCAGCACGCCGTAGCAGAACCGGGCGGCGGTCACGGCGGCGAGCGCGTGGACGGCGGGCCGGCAGTCCCGCACCAGGTGGGTGACGGCCGCGCCCAGGTCGCGGGCGGCCCGGGCCAGTGCCTGGCCGAGCGCGGGGCGCTCCGCGTGGTGCTCGGGGCCGAGGAGGTCCCGGTGCATCCGGAGGGCGGCCAGCGCCGCCGTGAGGTAGAGCACGGCGGCGACCGTGACCAGCGCCGCGTCGGCCCTGGGCCCGGGCGCCATCACCTGGTGCAGCAGGAAGCCCAGGCCGCCGCCGACGGCTGCCGCGACCGTCCCCAGGGTGGGGGAGAGCGCGTTGGCGGTGACCAGCTGTCGCTGGTGCACCACCCGTGGCAGGGCGGCGGAGAGACCGGCCAGGATGAACCGGTTGAGCGCCGTGACCAGCAGCGCCGAGGCGAAGAAGAGCCAGGTCGGGGCCTCGATGAGGAGCAGCGCCGCGGTGACCAGGCCGAGCCCGAACCGGGCCAGGTTGCCGTAGAACAGCACCTGCCTGCGGCGCCAGCGGTCCAGCAGCACCCCGGCGAACGGGCCGATCACGGAGAACGGCAGCAGCATCACCGCCAGCACCGAGGCGATGTCGGCGGGGGAGGACTGCTTCTCCGGGGAGAAGACGACGTAGGCGGCGAGCGAGACCTGGAAGACGCCGTCGGAGAGCTGGGAGAGCACCCGGGCGGTCAGCAGGCGGCGGAAGTCGCGTCCGCGGAGCAGGTCGAGGAGCGTGGCGCGGTGCGCGGTCTGGTGGGTGTTGCCGTTCTCCGTGATCGCCACCCGCCCAGACTGCCATGGAACCGGCCTGTGTTTCACGTGAAACATTCGCCGTGAAAAGGTGAACGGGCCCACGGTCGGTGACCGTGGGCCCGTTCAGGCGCCTAGGAGCCGCAGACTCAGCGCTCGACCTCGCCGCGGATGAACTTCTCGACGTTCTCCTTGGCCTCGTCGTCGAAGTACTGGACCGGCGGGGACTTCATGAAGTACGAGGACGCCGACAGGATCGGGCCGCCGATGCCGCGGTCCTTGGCGATCTTCGCGGCGCGCACGGCGTCGATGATGACACCGGCCGAGTTCGGGGAGTCCCAGACCTCGAGCTTGTACTCCAGGTTCAGCGGGACGTTGCCGAAGGCGCGGCCCTCGAGGCGGACGTACGCCCACTTGCGGTCGTCCAGCCACGCCACGTAGTCCGACGGACCGATGTGGACGTTGTTGGCGCCCAGCTCGCGGTCGCGGATCTGCGAGGTGACGGCCTGCGTCTTGGAGATCTTCTTGGACTCCAGGCGCTCGCGCTCGAGCATGTTCTTGAAGTCCATGTTGCCGCCGACGTTCAGCTGCATGGTGCGCTCGAGGATGACACCGCGGTCCTCGAACAGCTTGGCCATCACGCGGTGCGTGATGGTGGCGCCGACCTGGGACTTGATGTCGTCACCGACGATCGGCACGCCGGCCTCGGTGAACTTGTCCGCCCACTCCTTGGTGCCCGCGATGAACACCGGCAGGGCGTTCACGAAGGCGACCTTGGCGTCGATGGCGCACTGGGCGTAGAACTTGGCCGCGGCCTCGGAACCCACGGGCAGGTAGCAGACCAGAACGTCGACCTGCTTGTCCTTGAGGATCTGGACGACGTCGACCGGGGCCTCGTCGGACTCCTCGATGGTCTCCCGGTAGTACTTGCCCAGGCCGTCGAGGGTGTGGCCGCGCTGGACGGTCACACCGGTCGGCGGCACGTCGCAGATCTTGATGGTGTTGTTCTCGCTGCTGCCGATGGCGTCGGCCAGGTCGAAGCCGACCTTCTTGGCGTCGACGTCGAAGGCGGCGACGAACTCCACGTCACGGACGTGGTAGTCACCGAACTGGACGTGCATCAGCCCGGGGACCTTGCCGGCCGGGTCGGCGTCCTTGTAGTACTCGACACCCTGCACCAGCGACGCGGCGCAGTTGCCCACGCCGACGATGGCTACGCGAACCGAACCCATTCCGGTTGCTCCCTGTGATCTCATGAGGGCCGCCGGGGCTCGGCGGCACTCGTCCTGCTTCTTCGATGACTCTTTGACGGGCGCGCGAGGCGCCCACTCCTGCCGCGTGGCACAGGGCTGACGCGGTGTCAGCGCTCCTGGGCGGAGCGCCCCGGGCGGTCGTACGGTGGCCCGGGCGGATCCGGGGATCCGTCCTCCTGGCCACGGCCGTCCGAAGTCTTGGGTACTGCGGGGCCGGTCCCGTCGGTGGACGGTCCGGTCCGGCCGGTGCGGTTGGCCCGCTCGGTCTCGATCAGCTCGTTGAGCCACCGGACCTCGCGCTCGACCGACTCCAGGCCGTGCCGCTGCAGTTCGACGGTGTAGTCGTCGAACCGCTCGCGCGCCCTGGCGAGCGAGTTGCGCATCCGCTCCAGTCGCTCCTCCAGCCGGCTGCGGCGCCCCTCCAGGACGCGCATCCGCACGGCCCGGTCGGTCTGGCCGAAGAACGCGAAGTGGACGCCGAAGTGCTCGTCCTCCCAGGCGTCGGGGCCGGAGTCGGCGAGCAGTTCCTCGAATCGCTGCTTGCCCTCGGGAGAGAGCCGGTAGACGATCTTGGACCGCTTGCCGTTGAGCGCGGTGGCCGGGACGTACTCGACGTCCGGGTTGTCCTCGACCAGGAAACCCTGGGCCACCAGGCTCTTCAGACAGGGGTAGAGCGTTCCGTAGGAGAACGCGCGCAACGTTCCGAGCAGGACGTTGAGCCGCTTGCGCAGCTCGTATCCGTGCATCGGGGCGTCGTGGAGCAGGCCGAGAACGGCGAACTCCAGCACTCCTGAGCGCCTGCCCAATGCCGTCGTCCTCCTTCCCCTCAGCCGGTCCGTGACCCGCCGTCTCCGGCGGTATGCCGCTCCGATGTATCGGCTCGATATATCGAGAACAGTAAACCTGGGTCCCCGGCGGGGCAAGGGGGGCACGCGTGAATGTGATCACAAGGCGACGCGCGGGTGTGCTTGGCAACGGGCGTGTAATGATCTGCTGCCGTTTTGCGGGGATTGGCGCCTGATGCCCGATTAGTTGTATTTCTCGGCTGCGTACGCTGTCGCGTGTGCACGAGGACCACCTCCGGGGTTAGGGCGGTTACGGGCATCGGACGTGAACCCTGCCTTCAGGCTCGACCGCCTGGCGAGGAGTAGCTGGAACATGAGCGAACGACGGCGCAGGTCGCCCAACGGCGGGCAGCCTCCGGGCGACAGCGGTCGGCCGATGGGTGCCGGACAGGACGAGCTGGGCTCGGAAGGTCTCGGCCGGCGGCGCCCCCCGGGCGTCCGCGAGACCGCTCAGCAGCCCCGGATGACCCGCGCCGAGATGCGCAAGGCGGCCCAGAAGGGCGGCGGCAAGCGCGGCGGCGCCGAGAGCGCCGGCGCCGGTGCGGGCGGTGACCGGGGCGGCAAGCCCGGCAAGAAGCGGTTCATCGACTACCCGCGCTTCGGCAAGCAGGGCTTCCGTCGCTGGCTGCCGTCCTGGCGGCAGTGGCTCACGGCGTTCCTGGTCGTCTTCGCGGCCTGCGTCGGCACGGTCTTCTTCATCTACCAGAACACCACGATCCCGCCGTTGAAGGATCTGGTGAAGGACCAGAACAACATCTACTACTGGGCCGACGGCACGGAGATGACCCGCAAGGGTGAGACCAACCGTCAGATCGTCGAACTCGCCGACATCAGCCCCAACCTGCAGAACGCGGTCATCGCGGCGGAGAACTCGACCTTCCGCACCGACAGCGGCATCGACCCGATGGGCATGGCGCGCGCGGCCTACAACATGGCCAAGGGCGGCCAGACGCAGGGCGCCTCGACCATCACCCAGCAGTACGTGAAGAACGCGTACCTCAGCCAGGAGCAGACCCTCGACCGCAAGGTGAAGGAGTTCTTCATCACCCTGAAGGTCAATCAGGAGTACGAGAAGCCCGAGATCCTGAAGGGGTACCTGAACACCAGCTGGTTCGGCCGCGGAACCGGTGCGCAGGCCGCCGCCCAGGCGTACTACGGCGTCAACGCCAAGGACCTGGACCTCTGCCAGAGCGCGATGCTGGCCGGCCTGCTCAAGGGCGCCAACCTGTACGACCCGAGCATCAAGGGCAACCACGACCGCGCGGTGGAGCGGTGGAACTGGATCCTCACCCGGATGGTGGAGACGAAGAACACCACCCCCGAGGAGCGTGCCAAGTGCACGACCTTCCCCGAGCCGATCAAGAAGGTCCCGCCGACCAACATGAACGGCGAGATCAGCTACCTGGTCGACGTCGCCAACCGGTACGTCATGTCGAAGGACCCGAACATCAACGCGCAGGCGCTCGAAAAGGGCGGCTACAAGATCTACACCACCTTCGAGAAGGACAAGGTCGACGCCCTCAAGAAGGCCGTGGACGACGTCAAGGGCGAGACGCTCAACGTGCAGAAGCGCCCGGACAACGACAACTTCGTCCAGTTCGGTGCGGCCAGCATCCGCCCCGGTGACGGCGCGCTCGTCGCGATCTACGGCGGCGACGGCGTGGAGAACCAGCACTTCGACAACAACGCCGACGCCCAGGGCGTCCAGGTCGGCTCGACCTTCAAGCCCTTCGTGCTGGCCGCGGCGATGCAGGTCGGCGTGCAGACCGCGACCGAGAACGGCAAGCCGAAGCGGATCAACGCCGACAGCCGCTACCTGGCCGACGACCTGTCGGAGATCCGCAAGCCGGACGGCTCGCTGGTGATGGGCGACGACGGCAAGCCGTACCGGCAGAAGAACGAGGACAAGCGCAAGCCCGGCTACGTCTCGCTGCGACAGGCCATGCAGTGGTCGTACAACGTGCCGTTCGTCCAGCTCAACCAGGACGTCGGCGGCCAGAACGTGGCCAACATCGCCGAGGCGATGGGCGTGCGCAAGGAGAGCTTCGTCGACACGAAGACCGCGACCTTCCCGCTCGGCACCTCGGGCATCAGCCCGATCCGGATGGCCGACGCCTACTCAACCCTCGCGGCCAGCGGCAAGCAGACCGACCCCTACTCGGTGACCAAGGTCGAGTGGCAGGGCGCCGCCCGCCCCGGCTTCAACAAGCCGGAGGCGAAGCAGGCGCTGGAGCCGGTCGTCGCGGACAACGTCACCGACGTGCTGGTGAACGTGGCGAAGAACGGTACCGGTCAGAAGGCCAGCACGCTGGGCCGTCCGGTGGCCGGCAAGACCGGTACCACCGACGAGAACAAGTCGGCCTGGTGGGTCGGCTACACCCCGCAGCTGGCCACCAGCGTCGCGATGTGGCGCGAGGACCCGTCGGCGCACAACCGGCTCTCGCTCAACGGCACCGGCGGCAAGGAGTCCATCCACGGTGGTGACATCCCGACCGACATCTTCACCCGGTACATGAAGGTGGCGCTGGCCAACGAGAAGAAGATGGACTTCCCGGCGCCGCAGCCGGTCGGCAGCCAGGTCGACTCCTCCGGTGCCCCGAGCACGGCCTCGCCGACGACCTCGCCCTCGGCGACCGAGACCATGGCGACCACCGCTCCGGAGCCGGGTGCCCCGCAGCCGCCGGTACCGACCACGACCCAGGCCCCGTCCTGCGTTCCCGGTGTCGACTGCCCGGGCACGGTGCCCACGCCGCCGCCCGCGACCAAGACGAACCCGCCCGGTGGCGGTGGTGGCGGTGGTGGCGGTGGCGGCTCTTCGCCCACCTGCCTCATCCCGGGGCTGTGCGGCTCGAGCCAGCCGGCACCGTCTTCGTCCTCGGCCAGCCCCTCCGGTTCCAAGACGAACAAGCCGAGCCAGTCGTCCAGCGCGACGCCTGGCGGCGGCCCGCAGGGGGCGGCACCCTGACGCGCCGGGTAACGCTCGGCCGGGACGTTCCGAACGGCGCCGAGCAGCGCTGAACGGCGGTGGCGGTCCTCTCCGGAGGGCCGCCACCGCCGTTTCGTCACGATTGGCCCGATCGGGCCGAAGCCGCTCAGGGGGCCTCCTCGTCCAGCCGGGGGAGGTGCGGCAGGATGTCCGGCATGACGTCGAGCGATCCTGACGAATCCGTCGGCCAGATCGGGCCCATCGAGGCCGCCGGGGCGGCTCCGGCAGCGCCCGGCCCGGTCTCCGCCGCCGCGGCCGCGCCCCCGGCCAACACCGTGGTCGTCCCGGCGGACGAGGATCCGGTCGCCGCGGCCGGCAGCGAGGTGATCGGCGGCCCGCCCGGCCGGCGCGCCCTGCTCGGGGTCTCCTGGTGGATCCCGGCGCGCTTCCTGGCGCTGGTGGTGATCGCGGTCTCGGTGCTGGGCATGGCGCAGAAGCTGCCCTGCTACAACGGCGCCTGGTTCCAGCCGGGGTCGCCGCAGTACATCCACGCCTGCTACAGCGACATCCCGCACCTGTTCGGCGGCCGCGGCTTCGCGGCCGGGCTGCACCCGTACGTGGACCGGATCCCGGGCACCTCGGGCGATCTGCAGTTCCTCGAATACCCGGTGCTGACCGGCCTGTTCATGCAGGTCGCGGCCTGGCTGACGCCCGGCGGCGGCACCCAGCAGGCCCAGGAGCAGTGGTTCTGGGCGATCAACGCGGGCCTGCTGATGGCCTGCGCGGTGGTCGCCGTGGTCGCCGTCTCCCGGACCCACCGGCGCCGCCCCTGGGACGCCCTGCTGTTCGCGCTCGCGCCCGGCCTGCTGCTCAACTCCACCGTCAACTGGGACCTCCTGGCGGTCGCGCTGGCCGCCCTCGCACTGGCTTGGTGGGCCGGCTCGCGCCCGGTCTGGGCCGGGGTCTTCATCGGCCTGGCCACCGCGGCCAAGCTCTATCCGCTGCTGCTGCTCGGGCCGCTGCTGATGCTCTGCTGGCGGGCGGGGAAGTGGCGCGAGTTCCGGGCCCTGCTGGGCGGGGCGGTCGGCGCCTGGCTGCTGGTGAACCTGCCGATCATGCTGGCCAACTGGCAGGGCTGGTCGACCTTCTACGTCTTCAGCAAGCACCGCAAGGAGGACTACGGCTCCTTCTGGCTGATCCTGATGCAGAGCCGGGGCGTGGGGCTGGCGGACCTCGACCTCTACATCGGGGTGCTGATGGTGCTCTGCTGCCTGGGGATAGGGTGGCTCGCCCTCTCGGCGCCCCGCCGCCCGCGCGTCGCACAGCTGGCCTTCCTGGTGGTGGCCGCGTTCGTCCTGGTCAACAAGGTGTACTCGCCGCAGTACGTGCTCTGGCTGATCCCGCTCGCGGTGCTGGCCCGGCCGCGCTGGCGGGACTTCCTGATCTGGCAGGCCTGCGAGGTGATCTACACCCTGGGCATCTGGTCCCACCTGGGCTTCGTCACCGGGCCCAAGCAGCACGGGATCGGCGAGTCCTGGTACCACTTCGCGATCGCGCTGCACCTGGTCGGCACGCTCTACCTGGTCGGGATGGTGATCCGCGACGTGCTGCTGCCGGACCGCGACCCGGTGCGCTGGGACGGCAGCGACGACCCGTCCGGCGGGGTGCTCGACCAGGCCCCGGACGTCTTCGTGCTCGGCACCGCCCGGCAGCTCCACGAGGAGGCGAGCTACGCCGGATACGCGCCGGCCGGCCCGGAGCAGTGGCTCGACGAGCCGTACACCCCGGAACCGGCCGAGACCACCAGGCCGTAGCGGCCGAGCGGGTCCTAGCGGTCCACCACGCGGTCGAAGTGCGTGGTGGTGTGCCGGACCTGCAGGGTCAGCTCGTCGCCGACCGCCGGCGGCTTGGTCTCGTTGTCCAGCAGGAGCAGCGAGACCTGCATGTGCGGCGGCTCGGCGAACCAGAGCTGCTTGCCGGCCCAGTTGAACGGCGACTTGGTCTTGTTGACCGTCGCCAGGCCGGCCCGGGCGATCCCCTTGGCCCGCGAGGACATGCCCTGCACGTACTTGGGCGCCTCCAGCCCGATGCCGTGCGCGGTGCCGCCGGCGACCACCAGCAGGTGGCCGTCGGTCGGTGCCGGGTGCTGGCGGTAGCCGTAGCGGTCGCCCTTCGCCACCGGGGTGACGTCCAGCACCGTCGCCCGGACCTCCAGCGCGCCGTGGTCGCCGAGCCAGAGCCGGGTGCCGATCCGGGCCCGGAAGACGGTGTCCGGGTAGCGCCGGCCCAGCTCCTCCATGCCCGCCGCGCCGAGGTGGCTGACGAAGACGGTGTGCACCGGCACCCCGGCGGCCCGGGCGGTGTCCACCCAGTAGGCGACCTCGTCCACGGGGGAGGAGCCGTCCGGCCGGTCCATCGGCAGGTGCAGCGCCAGGCCCTCGAAGGAGACGCCGTCCAGCTCGGCGGCGACCACCGGCAGGTCGGCCGCGCTCACGCCGTGCCGGCGCATGGTGGTCATGCACTCCAGCACCACCCGGGAGCCGCGCAGCGCACGCAGCCCGTCCAGGCTCGCCACCGTCCGGATCACCCGGGCGTGCGGCAGCGGCAGCACCTCCTCGCCGACCCGGTACGGGGTGAGGACCAGCAGCTCGCCGCCGTACCAGTCGGCCGCGTCGGCCGCCTCGTACGCGGTGCCGACGGCCAGCACACCGGTGCCGAGGAGGGTCGCCTCCTCGGCCAGCCGGTGGTTGCCCAGGCCGTAGCCGTTGCCCTTCGCCACCGGCACCAGGCCGGGGAACTCGGCCAGGACGGAGCGCTGGTGGGTGCGCCAGCGTTCGGTGTCGAGGTAGAGCGACAGCGTCATCGGGTCATCTCCCAGGGGGTGTTGGGCACGGCGGGGCGCAGGCTGCTCAGCGGCGCGACATGTAGAGGTCGAGCGCCTTGTGCAGCAGCTTGTTGAGCGGGAAGTCCCACTCGCCGAGGTACTCGGCGGCCTGGCCGCCGGTGCCGACCTTGAACTGGATCAGGCCGAACAGGTGGTCGTCTTCGTCCAGGGTGTCGCTGATGCCGCGCAGGTCGTACACGCCGCCGCCGAGCGCGTACGAGTCGCGCATCATCCGCCACTGGATCGCGTTGGAGGGCTTGACCTCGCGCTTGTGGTTGGCCGAGGCGCCGTAGGAGTACCAGACGTGCTCGCCGACCACCAGCATCGTGGTCGCGGCCAGCGGCTCGCCCTCGTGGTAGGCGATGTAGAGCCGCATGCGGTTCGGGTCCTCGGCGGTGAGCGCCTTCCACATCCGCTGGAAGTAGGCCAGCGGACGCGGGGTGAAGCGGTCGCGCTCGGCGGTCACCAGGTACAGCTGGTGGAAGATCGGCAGCTCGTCGTAGCCGCCCTGGACCACCTCGACGCCGCTCTTCTCGGCCTTCTTGATGTTGCGGCGCCAGAGCTGGTTGAAGCCCTTCTGGATGTCGTCCAGCGAGCGGTTGGCCAGCGGCACCTGGAAGACGTAGCGCGGCTGGACGTCGCCGAAGCCGGCGCCGCCGTCCTCGCCCTGCAGCCAGCCGGCCTTGCGCAGCCGGTCGGCCACCTCGAAGGCGCGCGGCTCGTACCAGTCGGCCTCGATGTCGCGCAGGCGCTTGGCCTGCTTGCCGGCGATGGCCTCCTTGATGGTCGGCGCGTTCCAGCGGCGGATGACCACCGGCGGGCCCATCTTCACGGAGAACGCGCCCTGCGACTTCAGGTGCGCCAGCATCGGGGAGAGCCAGCGGTCGAGGTCGCGGTCGAACCAGTCGATGACCGGTCCCTCGGGCAGGTACGCCAGGTAGCGCTTGACCTTCGGCAGCTGGCGGTAGAGCACCAGGCCGGCGCCGACGATCTGGTTGGAGTCGTCGATCCAGCCGATCGACTCCGAGCGCCATTCGGCCTTCACATCCCCCCAGGACGGCACCTGCATGTGGCTCGCCGAGGCGCGGCTCCTGATGAAGGCGAGGTGCTCCTCGCGGGTGATCGTCCTCAGGCGCAGGCTCATGCTCGGTGCTCCTCGTCGGTCGGGCTCGGTGGGGGCCCCAGGTTCTCGGGGGTGACTTTATCGCCCGGGGCCCGCTCGGCTGCGGGCGCGGCGGCGCCCCCGTCGGGTACCTGTCTCCATCAGGTAGGTACGCGACGGGGGCGCCGAGGGTTCCTTGTGGGGCGGACGGGGCCGTTTCTGTCGGGCGGGTCGGGCCGGTGGACCGGCCGGTGGGAGGGTCAGCCCAGGAATCCGCCGCGGGCGATACCCAGGTAGAGGCCCCACGCGGAGGCGACGACGGTGATCATGAGGACGAAGCGCTCGGCCGTGGTGACGGAGACGAACTGCCCCCAGAGGCCGGTGACGACGCCGAAGAGTCCGGTCCACGAGCTCACTGCGTGGAGGCCGTGGAAGAACGAGGTCGTGAAGGCCAGCACGCCCAGCAGGGCCGTGATGCCGACCAGGGTGTTCTCGCGGGGGTGCCGGTGGCCGTCGGTGTTCAGGGTGAGCGGGAGCCCGTGGATGGTCAGGGCCATGAGTCCTACCTCCTGGCGAGGAGACGAACGAGCAGGAAACCCGTTCCGTCCAGATTGCGGCGGTTGGGTGGGGATCACAACCCCTATGCGTTTTGTTCGTCCGTCCGAGTGCAGGTAGGCTGTGCCGTCTGCACTGGTGTAGTTGTGCCCCCTTGCGCCCTCTTCCGGGTCGGCGGGGCTCGACTGTCGGACCCGGCCGCTACGGTGGCCGGTGTCGTCACTACTCCGGTGCCGACGCTGCACAACCCTCCTGCCACGGAGAGACCGTGGCCGCTGAGTCCAAAGGAGGTGGGTTACTCATGCGTCACTACGAGCTGATGGTCATCCTCGACCCCTCGGTTGAGGAGCGCGCTGTCGCCCCCCTGATCGAGAACTTCCTCACCGTCGTCCGCAACGGCGGCGGCAAGGTGGAGAAGGTCGACACCTGGGGCCGTCGCCGTCTGGCTTACGAGATCAACAAGCAGTCCGAGGGCATCTACTCGGTCATCGACCTCAAGGCCACGCCTGAGGTCGTCAAGGAGCTCGACCGCCAGCTGGGCCTGAGCGAGTCGGTTCTGCGGACCAAGGTCCTGCGCCCGGACACCCACTGAGCCACCTCTGAGGCCCTCGGGCCTCGGGTAGCTCGCGTCCGCTGTTTCACGTGAAACAGCGGTGAACGGAACTCTTCCGGAGAGGTCATCACCACCATGGCAGGCGAGACCGTCATCACCCTCGTCGGCAATCTCGTCGACGACCCCGAGCTGCGCTTCACCCCGTCGGGTGCGGCGGTCGCGAAGTTCCGCATCGCGTCCACCCCCCGCACCTTCGACCGTCAGACGAACGAGTGGAAGGACGGCGAGAGCCTCTTCCTCACGTGCAACGTCTGGCGGCAGCCGGCGGAGAACGTGGCCGAGTCGCTGCAGCGCGGCATGCGCGTCATCGTGCAGGGCCGACTGCGCCAGCGGTCTTACGAGACCAAGGAAGGCGAGAAGCGGACGGTCTTCGAGGTCGAGGTCGACGAGGTGGGCCCGAGCCTGCGTTCGGCGACCGCGAAGGTCACCCGGGCCAACCGGTCCGGCGCTCCCGGTGGCGGCGGCTTCGGCGGCGGCCAGCAGGGCGGCGGCCAGGGCGGCGGTAACTGGGGCGGCGGTGGCGGCCAGCAGGGCGGCGGCTGGGGTGGAAACTCCGGCGGCGGCCAGTCCGGCCCGTCCGACGACCCGTGGGCGTCCAGCGCTCCCTCTGGTGGCAACCAGGGCGGCGGCAGCTGGGGCGCCCCGTCCGGTGGCGGCTTCTCGGAAGAGCCCCCGTTCTAAGAGCTGACAGATTTCGTGCGGCCCGGCGGCCGGCGTCGTGAGACGCCTGCCGGGCCGTGAACCCCAAATGGAGCACACAATGGCGAAGCCGCCTGCTCGCAAGCCGAAGAAGAAGGTTTGCGTCTTCTGCAAGGACAAGGTCAACTACGTTGACTACAAGGACACGAACCTGCTGCGGAAGTTCATCTCCGACCGTGGCAAGATCCGTGCCCGCCGGGTCACCGGCAACTGCACCCAGCACCAGCGTGACGTCGCCACGGCCGTGAAGAACAGCCGTGAGATGGCGCTGCTGCCCTACACCAGCACCGCGCGCTAAGAGAGGGTGACCAAGTAATGAAGATCATCCTCACGCACGAGGTGCCGGGTCTCGGCTCCGCCGGCGAGGTCGTCGAGGTCAAGGACGGCTACGGCCGCAACTTCCTGGTCCCGCGTGGCTTCGCCATCCGCTGGACCAAGGGTGGCCAGAAGGACGTCGACGCCATCCGTCGCGCCCGCAAGATCCACGAGATCCAGACCCTCGACGCCGCCAACGAGGTCAAGGGCAAGCTGGAGGGCGTCCAGGTCAAGCTGGCCGTCCGTTCGGGTGAGGCCGGCCGTCTGTTCGGCTCGGTCACCCAGGCCGACGTCGTCGAGGCCATCAAGGCCGCCGGCGGTCCGGCTGTGGACAAGCGCGCCGTCGCGATCGCCTCGCCGATCAAGACCGTGGGCACCCACAAGGTCTCGGTCAAGCTGCACGCCGACGTCCAGGCCAACCTCGACGTCGCCGTCGTCGCTGCCTGAGCTCCGTAGCAGTGGCCTGAGGGCCGGTCTCCCCTTCCGGGGGAGGCCGGCCCTCGGTCGTTCCCGCCGCGCGCCGGGGCTCCGGACGCTCCCGGTGTCAGGCCCGCACCGCGCCGGTGACCAGCCACTTGCCGCCGCGGGCCCGCCAGGCCAGGAAGCCGCCGCGGACCAGCATGAACAGGTTCATCGCCCACCAGAGCCCGGCCAGCCCCGCGCCGGTGGCCGGGACGGCGAAGGCCACCGGGGCGAAGACGGCCAGCGTGGCCAGCATCGCCCAGGCCAGATAGGTGCCGTCCCCGGCGCCCATCAGCACCCCGTCCAGCACGAAGACCAGGCCGGCGACCGGCTGGCAGAGCGCGAGCAGCAGCAGGACGGTGTTCAGCTGTGCCTGCACCGCCGGGTCCGGGGTGAACAGCGGCACGTACAGCGGCCGGGCGGCCACCACCAGCAGGCCGAGCACCAGGCCGGAGCCGACGCCCCACTCGATCATCCGACGGGTGGCCGCCTTGGCCCCGGGGGCGTCCTCGGCGCCCAGGTACCGGCCGATGATGGCCTGGCCCGCGATGGCGATGGCGTCCAGTGCGAAGGCGATGAAGAGGAACACCGTCATGGCGATCTGGTGCGCCGCGATCTCGTCGTCCCCGAGCCCCGCGGCCACCGCGGTGGCGATCATCAGGATGGCGCGCAGGCTCAGCGTGCGGACCATCAGCGGCCCGCCGGCCCGGGCACAGGCGCGGATGCCGGCCGCGTCCGGCCGCAGCGAGGCACGCTCCCGGCGGGCCCCGCGCACCACCACGACCAGGTAGGCGGCGGCCATCCCGGTCTGGGCCAGGACCGTGCCCCAGGCCGAGCCGGCCACGCCGAGCCCGGCGCCGTAGACCAGGCCGGCGTTCAGGGCGACGTTGGCGGCGAAGCCGGCGATGGCGACCAGGAGCGGCGTCCGGGTGTCCTGGAGCCCGCGCAGCACGCCGGTGGCGGCCATCACCATGAGGATCGCCGGGATGCCGAGCGCGCTGATCCGCAGATACGTCACGGCGTATGGCGCGGCGGTGGCCGAGGCGCCCAGGACGTCGGCGACCCAGGGCGCCAGCAGCAGGGTGAGGACGACCACGCCGGCCGAGAGTGCCAGGGCGAGCCAGATGCCGTCGATGCCCTGCTGGACGGCGGCCCGGCGGTCGCCGGCCCCGATCCGGCGGGCGACCGCGGCGGTGGTGGCGTAGGCGAGGAAGACGAAGACCCCGGTGGCGGTGGTGAGCGCGGCCGAGGCGACGCCGACACCGGCCAGCTGCGAGGTGCCGAGGTGGCCCACGATGGCCGAGTCGGCCATCAGGAACAGCGGCTCGGCGACCAGGGCGCCGAAGGCCGGGACGGCGAGGGCGAGGATCTCCCGGTCGTGCCGGCGGCGGTCGGTGGTGGGGGCGGTCATGCGGTCAAGGCTACTCATCCACAGGTAATGAGTACCAGCCAGTTTGAGGTGTTACTCGAAATCCTGAGCGACGGCTCCGGCGTGGGATGTGTCCACGGCCACGCGGCTGTGTGTGAAGTATTTCTCATGCACAGCCCCGGGAAGAGGTAGTTGCAGGTCAGCTGGTTGACGGTGGATCGATGGTCGGGTTATCCACAGAGCTTTCCACAGGGGCGTCCACAGGTTTGCGGCACTTCTCCACAGCCTCGGGCCGCTCGTCCACACCCCCTGTGGATAACCACCTTGGCTGAAGCCCTCCCGGCGCCTTAGCGTGGGCTCTCCGTCCGACACTCCCACCCGCCACCGGCGTCCGATTTGTCGGTGCGGTGGCGTAGAAATGCGGTGGCGCAGTACCAGGAGCGCGGCTCCGCTCCACCCAGCCACCGGCAAGGCCCGCTCCAACTCGCACCACTCGCTGATCGGGGAACACGCGTGACCGGCCCCCAGTACGACGACCACGACGCCCCGCCGCCGGAGGACGACTGGCCCACCGCCGACGACCCCTTTCCCGCCGGAGCCTTCGCCGACGCGCCGTTCCCGGAGGGCCCGGGCGACCGGCTGCCGGTCTCGCGCGGGCGCGGCGGCAACGGTCAGGGCTCGGGCGGCGGGTTCCAGAAGGGCGGCCAGGGCGGGGGCTTCCAGAAGGGCGGCAAGGGCTCCGGAGGCTCCCAGCGCGACGGCAAGTGGCGCCAGGGCGAGGACGACCGCTCCGAGGGCGTCGACGGCTTCGAGCGGGTCCCCCCGCAGGACCTCGCCGCCGAGCAGTCCGTCCTCGGCGGCATGCTGCTCTCCAAGGACGCCATCGCCGACGTCGTCGAGGTGCTCAAGCCGGCCGACTACTACCGGCCCGCCCACGAGCTGATCCACGGCGCGATCCTCGACCTCTACGCCCGCGGCGAGCCGGCCGACCCGATCACGGTGGCCGGTGAGCTGACCAAACGCGGCGAGCTCACCCGCGTCGGCGGCCCCGGCTACCTGCACACCCTGGTCAACTCCGTCCCGACCGCCGCCAACGCCGAGTACTACGCCGAGATCGTCCACGAGCGCGCGGTGCTGCGCCGGCTGGTCGAGGCCGGCACCCGGATCGCCGGCATGGGCTACGCGGCCGAGGGCGACGTCGACGAGATCGTCAACGCGGCCCAGGCGGAGATCTACGCCGTCACCGAGCAGCGCACCAACGAGGACTACGCACCGCTCGCCGACATCATGGAGGGCGCCCTCGACGAGATCGAGGCGATCGGCTCCCGCAACGGCCAGATGTCCGGCGTCCCGACCGGCTTCGCCGACTTCGACCAGCTGACCAACGGCCTGCACCCCGGCCAGATGATCGTCATCGCCGCCCGACCGGCCATGGGCAAGTCCACGCTGGCGCTGGACTTCGCGCGCGCCTGCTCGATCCACAACAAGCTGCCGAGCGTGATCTTCTCGCTCGAAATGGGGCGCAACGAGATCGCCATGCGTCTGCTCTCCGCCGAGGCCCGGGTGGCGCTGCACCACATGCGCTCCGGGAACATGACGGACGACGACTGGACGCGGGTCGCCCGCCGGATGCCGGACGTCAGCGAGGCGCCGCTGTTCATCGACGACTCGCCGAACCTGTCGATGATGGAGATCCGCGCCAAGTGCCGCCGGCTCAAGCAGCGCAACGACATCAAGCTGATCGTCATCGACTACCTCCAGCTGATGCAGTCCGGCGGCTCCCGCCGGGCCGAGAACCGTCAGCAGGAGGTCTCCGACATGTCGCGAAACCTGAAGCTGCTGGCCAAGGAGCTGGAGGTGCCGGTGATCGCGCTCTCCCAGCTGAACCGTGGTCCCGAACAGCGAACCGACAAGCGGCCGATGGTCTCCGACCTGCGTGAGTCCGGCTCGATCGAGCAGGACGCCGACATGGTCATCCTGCTCCACCGTGAGGACGCCTACGAGAAGGAGTCCCCGCGCGCGGGCGAGGCCGACCTGATCGTCGCCAAGCACCGAAACGGTCCGACGGCCACGATCACCGTGGCCTTCCAGGGCCACTACTCGCGGTTCGTCGACATGACGAGGGACTGACCGGGACGACGGGCCGGCCGAGGGGCTGACCGGGGCGAGGGCCGGGGCAAACGGGCCGGGACGATGGGCCGGGCCGACGGGCCCGGCCGAGGCCGCCGCGGCCGGCGAGCCGGCCCTGCCTACAGCTGGGTGGGTGGTGGGATCACCACCTGCGCCCGGGGGGTAGCCGGATCGTCCGGGCCGGTGCATCCGGACATGCTGGGGACGCCACATACCGCTGGTTTCCCCACCATTCCGTAGGAGTTGGCTCGTGCGTGAGCAGACATGGCAACGGCTTCGTTCCTCCCGCCGGCAGCCGGGCGGCCGGCGCAGAGCGGTCCGGGCCGCGGCCGCGGTGGCCGTGGGCGTCATGACGGCGGGTGTCCTGATGCCGCCCGCGGCGTCCGCCGCCGCCCGGCCGGACACCGTCCAGCAGGGCCTGAGCGCGCTGGTGCGGCCCGATGGTCCGCCCGCCGCCCTGGCGAGCGTCAGGACCCGTGAGGGCCGTACCCGTAGCTACACCGCAGGGGTGGGCGACGTGGCCACCGGCTCGAAGGTGCCCACGGACGGGCAGGTGCGGATCGGGAGCAACACCAAGACGTTCACCGCCGTGGTCGTGCTGCAACTGGTCGGCGAGGGGAGGATCGGGCTCGATGCCACCGTCGACACCTATCTGCCCGGCCTCGTCCGCGGGGAGGGGATCGACGGGAGCCGCATCACCGTCCGTCAGCTCCTCCAGCACACCAGCGGACTCCCCAACTACAGCGACTACCTCGGCGACGAGGTCCGGTACTTCGAGCCCCGCGAGCTCCTCGGCACCGCACTCCGGCACAAGGCCGACTTCGATCCCGGGAAGGGCTGGAAGTACAGCAACACGAACTACGTGCTGGCCGGCCTGATCGTCGAGGAGGTCACCAGGCGGCCCCTCGCGGAGGAGATCGACCGGCGCATCATCAGGCACCTCGGGCTGCGCCACACCTACTTCCCCGCGCCCGGTGACGCGACGATCCGCGAACCCCATCCCAAGGGCTACGACCGGGAATCAGCGGGCGCGCCCCTGCGCGACGTCACGGAGACGGACCCCTCCTGGGGCTGGGCGGCAGGTCAGCTGATCTCCACCGACTCCGACCTCAACCGGTTCTTCGGCGCGCTCCTGGGCGGCGATCTGCTCGCGGACGCCCAGCTCGCCGAGATGCGCACCACCGTCCCCGCCGAGAGCACCTTCGGCCCCGGCGCCCGCTACGGACTGGGGCTGGTGAGCAAGCCGCTGCCGTGCGACGACGGCGTCTACTGGGGCCACGGCGGCAGCTTCCCGGGGTACGAGACCCGGGGCGGCGCCACCGACGACGGCCGCGCCGCCAACATCGCGGTGACCACCCAGCTGACCGCCGAGGCCCGGGCGCGTGTCGACAAG
Source organism: Kitasatospora sp. NPDC022785 (assembly GCF_055561295.1). Lineage (NCBI taxonomy): Bacteria > Bacillati > Actinomycetota > Actinomycetes > Kitasatosporales > Streptomycetaceae > Kitasatospora > Kitasatospora sp. NPDC022785. The sequence goes on from NZ_JBVHHB010000012.1 coordinate 31,223, forward strand.
GTGGTGGAGACCGCCCTGTGCCGCTGAGCCGCAGCTCTCGGGGGCGGCGAGGGGGAGCCGGGACCCCCTTTGAGGTCCTTCACGCGGCAGGGAAATCGGCTTTCTTCCGTACCCGGGCCCTCTGTACTCTGTGCGAGCCTTATTTGATGATCATTCAATAATTCTTGGGGGGTACGGTGCCTCGTCACCGTCATATCGTCATCGCGGCCGCCGTGGCGGCCGGCGTCGCCGTCGTTCCGGGCCTGGCCCAGGCGGCCGACTCGCCCGCTCCCGCCACCGGCGTCCACGGCGCGAGCACCACGCCGGTGAACAAGGTCTCCAGCCCGGCGTTCACCACCGCCAGCAGCCCGGTCGGGTCCACGGTCAAGCAGCTGCGCAAGGCCGCGCCGAACGCGCAGAACGCGCCCGGTGCGCAGGAGGGCGCGGCCGCCCCGGCCGCCAACCCGAACCTGGGGACCGGCGTGACCGTGACGGGCACCAGCGCCTACGGCGTCAGCCTGACCGCCGACGTGGTCAGCGACCCCGTTGCGGTCACCGTCATGATCTCCTGGGGCGACGGCACCGCGACCGAGCTCTACACCACCGGCACCAGCAAGGTCGAGCGCACGCACACCTACGCGAAGCTCGGTGTGTACGACGTGAAGGTGAACCTCTACACCGTCGACGCCACCGCGTCCAACGGCGTCACCATCGCGACCCCCGGCTCGGCCTACACCCCGTACGGCCCGACCCGTCTGCTGGACACCCGTGACGGTACCGGCGCGCCCGCCGCCAAGGTGGGGAACGACCAGCTGGTCCGGGTGAAGATCGCCGGCAACGGCGGGATCCCGGCCGGGGTCACCGCGGTGGCGCTCAACGTCACGGTCACCGAGCCGGGCGGCGCCGGCCACATCATCGCCTACCCGGACGGCGCCACCCGGCCGACCACCTCGAACGTCAACTACACCGAGGGCCAGACCGTCCCCAATCTGGTCATCGTCCCGGTCGGTGCCGACGGCTACGTCGACCTGTACAACCGCGGTACGGCCCCGGTGCACCTGATCGCCGACGTCGCGGGCTACTTCAGCCACACCGCGGCCGCGGGCTACACCGGGGTCTCCCCCACCCGCCTCGTCGACACCCGGGAGGGCCTCGGCACCGCCCGCGGCCAGGTCGCCGGCTGGACGTCGTTCCCGGTGCAGGTCCGGGGCGCCGCCGGGGTCCCGGCCGGGGCCAAGGCCGTGGCGCTCAACGTCACCGTGACCGACCCGCAGACCGACGGTCACCTGACCGTCTACCCGGGCGCCCAGTCGGCACCGACCGCGTCCAACCTGAACTTCCGCGCCGGCCAGACCATCGCCAACTCGGTGATCGTGCCGATCGGCGCGGACGGCCGGATCCAGGTGCTCAACGCCGCGCCGGGCTCGTCCGACGTGATCGTGGACGTGGTCGGCTACTACGGCGACGACAGCAAGAGCGCCTACCTGCCGGTCCTCCCGACCCGTCTGCTGGACACCCGCGAGGACTCCTGGGGCGCCGGCCCGCTGCCCGGGCAGAACTACATCTACATGCCGCTGTCGGACGGGCTCCCGCAGTTCACCGGCTTCGTGCTCAACAGCACGGTGACCAACACCAAGGACGCGGGCCACCTGACGGTCTTCCCGGACCCGAACACCGTGGCCCAGTACGACGACGGCACGGCGATCCTGCCCGTCAAGCCGAACACCTCCACGCTGAACTGGAAGGCCGGGGACACCGTGCCCAACCTGGTCCAGGCGAACCCCGGTGCCAACGGCATCGTCGACTTCTGGAACGCCAGCGGCGGTGACATCGACCTGGTCGTGGACATGTTCGGGGTCTACCAGAACAACTGATCGCGACGCGGGTCCCGTGGAGCCCCCCGGGGCGGCCGTCCGACGGTCGCTCCGGGGGGCTTCGCCGTGCACGGGCCGGGCGGCGGGGCCGGTGCTCCGGGAACGATGGGTTCCGGTGGATGAGCTACTGTCCTCGCCGTGACACAAATACGACTGCGGCTTCCCGGTAGAGCCGGGGGAACTACGCGAGGGGCGGCGGCCGTAGGAGCCGGGGCCCGGCTGGGGTGGCTGGACGCGCTGCGCGGACTGGCCGCCCTGGTGGTCGCGTTGCACCACTTCGGCATCCTCGAGATGCTGCCGTTCGGCGGCGCGATCTGGTGGCACTTCGACCTGGGACTGTACGGCGTGATGCTGTTCTTCCTGGTCAGCGGTTACATCATCCCGGCCTCACTGGAACGCCGGGGTGACGTCCGGGCGTTCTGGGTGGGGCGCCTGTTCCGCATCTACCCGGCACTGATCGCCACCTTCACGGTCTCGATCATGATGCTGCCCAAGGGTGACGGATCGGTGGCGCTGTTCCGCACCGGCCACAACCTCATCTCGCTGGTCGCCAACGCGACGATGCTCCAGGACATGCTGAACGTGGTCAACGGCATGGGCGTGACCTGGACCCTCACCTACGAGATGATCTTCTACTTCCTCGTCACCGGCCTGTTCACCCTCGGCTGGCACCGGCGCAGCAGCAGCTTCGCCGTCGGCTTCGCCGCCGTGGCGCTGGTGTTCGGCGGTTCGCTCGCCACCGGCACGATCGCCCACGACCTGGGTTCGACCCGCAACCTGGTCCTGGCGGCGGCCCTGATCGTGCTGATGGGCTTCGCCTGCATGCTCAGCGGCAACCCGGTGCTGACCCGTACCGGCGCGGTGCTGGTGGCCTCGCTCGGGGTGGTGCTGCTGCTCAACAACAGCCGGGCGCCGGTCTTCGAGACCCTGCTGATCTTCGCCACGATGTTCGCCGGCACGGTGCTCTACCGGGCCGAGCACGGCCAGATCGACCGCATGCAGGCGTGGCTCTGCTGCGGGTTCGTGGTGGTCGCGGGGGTGGCGATCGGCTGGATGTACAACCGCAACGGCGTCGAGCAGAACACCTGGAACTCGGGCTGGATCGCCTGGTCGACGTCGTACACCGGGGCCTGGGCCACCTTCCTCGGTGCGATGGCGCTGCGCAAGCGGCGGTTCCCGAAGGTGCTGACCTGGCTGGGCGCGGTCAGCTTCTCGCTGTACCTGATGCACGTGCCGCTGCTGCACACCATCGCCCCGCTGCTGGCGCACCCGGCTCCGACCACGACGGGTGCGAAGACCCTGTGGGTGGCGGAGTACCTGGCCATCGCGCTGGCCGCCGCCTACCTGATGTACCGGCTGGTGGAGCTGCCGTTCCAGAAGCTGGGGCGCAAGGTGCTGAAGGCGGTCGAGCGGCGGTTCCCCGGCGGGCCTCCGGCCGCACCGGAGGGCGCCGCCCGCCCGGCGGCGGTACCGGCGGCCGCCGAGCCCGTCCGGGTGCCGGCCGAGGTCGGTGCCGGAGCGGGCGGGCCCGGCGCGAGCTGACTCCCGGCGCGTGAACGAAAGCGGGCGGCCGACAGCGTGACAACGCTGTCGGCCGCCCGCTTTCCGTTCCCTGGAGCAGCCCCCGGAGCAGCCGTGGAACATCCGGGGGAGTGCCGGGGGAGTGCCGGGGGAGTGGCCGTCAGAGTGCGACGGTGGCGCGGAAGACGGTGGCGTCCACGCCGTCCAGCCTGGTGCCGGTGCCGGTCGCGGGGAGGAAGACGGACTCGCCGCGGGCGAGGTCCAGCGTGGTGCCGTCGGCGGCGGTGAGCCGGGCGGTGCCGGCGGTGCAGAGCAGGATCTGCGGGGCGTGGCCGTCGATCTCGCGCTCCCGGCCGTCCAGGGTGAAGCGGGAGAGCCGGAACTCGTCGATCGGGACGGGGTAGAGCTCCTCGCCGGGGGTGCCGTCGACCGCGGTCGGGACGAGCAGGTCCGGGGCGCCGGGGGTGAATTCGACCACCTTGAGCAGCTCGGGCACGTCGATGTGCTTGGGGGTGAGCCCGGCCCGCAGCACGTTGTCGGAGTTGGCCTGCAGCTCGACGCAGACGCCGTGCAGGTAGGCGTGCGGGACGCCGGCGCCGAGGTAGAGGGCCTGGCCGGCGCGGAGCCGGATGGCGTTGAGCAGCAGCCCGGCGATCAGGCCGCGGTCGCCGGGGAAGCCGTGGGTGATCCGGGTGTACAGCGCGTACGGGCCGTCGGGGTCGCCGGCGGCGGCCTTGTCGACCGCCTCGGCGGTGTCCCGGACGGCGGCGGCGGCGGTGGCCTCGTCCATGGTGAGGACGGCGGCCAGGGTGGTGCGCAGGGCCTCGGACTCGTCCTCGTCGGCCAGCAGGGCGATCAGCGGGGAGAGCGCCGGCACCTGGAGCCCGGCCATCAGGGCGGCCGCCTCGGCGGGCGGGCGGAAGCCGCAGAGGCCGTCGAAATCGCCGAGCGCGCAGATGAGTTCGGGCTTGTGGTTGGCGTCGCGGTAGCTGCGGTGCGGGGCGTCCAGCGGGATGCCGAGGGCGTTCTCCGCGGCGTACCCGGCCCGGGCCTGGCCGAGGGTCGGGTGGGCCTGGATCGAGAGCGGAATGCCGGCGGCCAGGACCTTGAGCAGGAACGGCAGAGCGGGGCCGAACCGGGCCACGGCGGCGGCGCCGAGCTCCCCCTCGGGGTCGGCGGCGATCAGCTCGTCCAGGGGGCGCGGTCCGTCACCGCGGTCGGCACGGGAGGGTGCGCCGGGGTGGGCGCCCATCCAGAGCTCGGCCTGCGGTTCGCCGGTGGGTTCCTGCCCGAGCAGCTCGGGGAGTGCGGTGACCGACCCCCAGGCGTACGGGCGGACAGTGTTGACGAGCCTGTCCATGCGCGCGGTCCTGCTCCTCTGCTGCAGTGGCTGGTGTGCCGGATCGCCGGTTCGCCGGAGGCGGGCCCGGCGTGCGGGCGGTCCGGGCAAAGGCTGGGCATCGACACTAGCCGACCGGTGCCGTCACCGGGGAAACGGCCGGGGCGGGCGGGGAGTGCCGTAGCCGTACCGGCGGTCCGAGGGCGCGGTAGTAGGATGCCAGGACGCAGTGGTTTCCACAGTGGGGACCGGTCGGCGGGGCGCCGACGGGGACTGCGTTCCAGAGTGCGGGCAACGGTGACTGGCACTTCCCGCCACCGGCCGAGAGGTTTGTACGTGACCGTGAACCAGCAGAGTTTTGCTGATCTCGGCAGGGTGCTGGTGATCATTCCGACGTTCAACGAGGCGGAGAACGTCGAGCGGATCGTCGGCCGGGTCCGCGTTGCGGTGCCCGAGGCACACGTCCTGGTCGCCGACGACAACAGCCCCGACGGCACCGGTGAGCTGGCCGACAAGCTGGCCGCCGAGGACCGGAACGTCCACGTCATGCACCGTCTGGGCAAGGAAGGCCTGGGCGCCGCCTACCTGGCCGGGTTCGCCTGGGGCATCGAGCACGGCTACGACGTCCTGGTCGAGATGGACGCGGACGGCTCGCACCAGCCCGAGGAGCTGGACCGGCTGCTGGGCGCGCTGCGCGGCGCCGACCTGGTGCTCGGCTCGCGCTGGGTGCCGGGCGGCCGGGTGGTGAACTGGCCGAAGTCGCGGTTGCTGCTCTCGCGCGGCGGGTCGACGTACTCGCGGCTGATGCTGAACGTGCCGATCCGGGACGTCACCGGCGGTTACCGGGCGTTCCGCAAGGAGACGCTGCTCGGCCTGGGCATGGACGAGGTGGCCTCGGCCGGGTACTGCTTCCAGGTCGACCTGGCGTGGCGGACGGTGAAGGCCGGCTTCAAGGTGGCCGAGGTGCCGATCACCTTCGTCGAGCGCGAGCTGGGCGCCTCCAAGATGAGCCGCCACATCGTGATCGAGGCGCTCTGGCGGGTCACCGCCTGGGGGGTCTCCGACCGGATCGCCAAGCTCACCGGCCGCAAGGGCTGACGCGGCCGCGAGGGCCGAGGAGCTCGCCGCCCGACCGCGGGGACGCGAGCCCGCCCTGCGGTGGCGGACACGACCGGGAAGGCGCGCCCCGCCGGGCGCGCCTTCCCGGCATTCGGCGGGTGGTACTCCCATGCTGTAGGGCGCAGGAAGTCCGACCGCCGAACCAGAGGGAGCAGCCAGTGACGTCGTCCCCGCCCGAGGACAGCGCCGGCGCGGAGCGCGCGGACGCCGTGGCCGGCGCCGGCGCCCGGGCGAACGCGGCCGGGGAGGCGCCGGCGGCCCGTCCGCTGGAGATCGCCGTCTTCACCGGCCCGGAATCGGCCTTCTTCGCCACCTCCACCCTGATCCTCGGCGAACGCACCGCGATCCTGGTCGACGCCCAGCTCACCCGCAGCGCCGGCCGTGAGCTGGCCGAATGGGTGGCGGGCAAGGGCCGCCGGCTGCTGGCCATCGTCATCACCCACCAGCACCCCGACCACTACTTCGGCGCCGAGGAAGTGCTCAGGCTCTTCCCGGACGCGCAGCTGCTCGCCGCCCCGCCGGTGGTGGACGGCATCCTGCGGACCGCCGCCGCGAAGGTCGCCCAGTGGAAGCCCGTGTACGGGGACGACATCCCCGATCACCCGCTGGTGCCCGCCCCGCTGCTGCCCCAGCCGCTGATGGTCGACCGCCAGGTGATCCCGGTGCTGCTGTTCGGCCAGGGGGACTGCGGGGACTCCACCGTGGTGCACGTGCCCAGCATCGGCACCGTGATCGCCGGGGACTTCGTCTACAACGGCACCCACGTCTGGACCGCCGACACCACCCCGGCAGAGCGCACCGCCTGGGGCCGCAACCTCGGCCGGATCGCCGAGCTCGGCGCCGAGCGGGTGATCGCCGGCCACCGGGCACCCGACCAGGGCGACGAGGCGGCCCGGGTGCTCGCCTTCACCGGCGAGTACCTCCAGGACTTCGACCGGCTGCTGGCCGAGCACCCGGCCGACCCGGAGGCGCTGGCCACCGCGATGAACGAGCGGTACGGGGAGCTGACCCTGCCGGCCATTCTGCAGCTGAGCGCCGCCGCCAACACCGCTCGCCACCGGCACGCGGACGAGGACGACGGGATCGTCGACGCCGAGATCGTCGAGGACGAGCCCGAGGACTGAACCGGACGGGCCGACCCGCGGCGCCCGCGGCGGATACTGGCGGCATGACGCCGTACGACGTGATCGTGCCGGCCGGGGGCGCCGCCCGTCGGCTCGGCGGAGTGGACAAGCCCGGCCTCACCGTCGGCGAGACGACCCTGCTCGACCGCGTGCTCACCGCCTGCGCCGGCGCCCGGACCACCGTGGTGGTCGGCCCGGCCCGGCCCACCACCCGCACCGGCGTCCGCCGGACCCGCGAGCAGCCGCCCGGCGGCGGGCCGGTGGCGGCCGTCGCGGCCGGCCTCGCCGAGGTCACGGCCGGGACGGTGCTGCTGCTCGCGGCCGACCTGCCGTTCCTGGACGAGCGGACCGTCCACCGGCTCGTCACCGCCCTCGCCGAGGCGGACCGGGGCATCGAGGCCGCCGTCCTGGTCGACGCCGCCGGCCGCGACCAGCCGCTCGCCGCCGCCTACCGCACCGCCGCCCTGCGCACCGCGCTGGCCGCCCTCGGCGACCCGGCCGGCCTCCCGCTGCGCCTCCTGACCGGCGGTCTGCGGACGTTGCGGCTGGCCGACACCGACGACGTCACGTACGACTGCGACACCTGGGAGGACCTGGAGCGCGCCCGTGAGCGCGAGGGGTCCGGGGGCCCGTGAGTCAGTGCTCACCCGCTGCCTCACGGGCCCCGGGCCCCCGCGTGAGGGAATCGACGCGCGGCGCTCACCGGGCAAACACCTCGGCGAAACCGGTGATCAGGCAGCATGGGGCCCATGGAGCGCACGCTGGATGACTGGATCGCCGAGGTCGGGACCGAGCTGGGGATCGACCTGGACGTCGACGTCCACGGACTTCTCGACCTCGCCCGGGTGGTCGCGCACGGGGTGGCCCGGCCCGCCGCGCCGCTGACCGCCTTCCTGGTCGGCTACGCCGCCGCGCAGCGGGGCGGCGGCCCGGAGGCGGTCGCCGAGGCGTCCCGGCGGACGGCCGCGCTGGCCGAGCGCTGGGTGGCGGCCGCGGGACCGGAGCAGCCGTGAGCACCATCGAGGAGGCACTCGTGCTCGGCCGCAGCCCCGCCGGTCCGCCGACGCTCACCTGGGCGCAGGCCCGGGAGACCGCCCGCCGGGCCGGGCTGCACCCGCTGCCGCCCGAGCGACTGGACCTGGCCGACGCGCTCGGCCGCACCCTCGCCGAGCCGCTCGCCGCGCTCACCGACCTGCCCGCCTTCGACACCTCGGCGATGGACGGCTGGGCCGTCTCCGGGCCCGGCCCCTGGCGGGTCGCCGGCCGGCTGCTGGCCGGGGAGCAGGCCGTGGAGCCGCTGGCCGACGGCGCCGCCGTCGAGATCGCCACCGGTGCCCAACTGCCCCCCGGCGCCACCGCCGTGCTCCGGCGCGAGCACGGCGAGCGGGACGGGGCGCTGCTGCACGACCGGACCCCGGGCTCGCTGACCACCGGGCAGGACGTCCGACCGCGCGGCCAGGAGTGCCGCCGGGGAGAGGCGCTGCTCGCCGCCGGAACGCCGGTCGGCCCGTCCGTCCTGGGCCTGGCCGCGGCCTGCGGCCACGACCGCCTCGCCGTCCGGCGCCGCCCGGTGGTCGAACTCCTCGTCCTGGGCGACGAACTGCTCGGCTCCGGACTCCCGCGGCCCGGCCTGGTCCGGGACGCGCTCGGCCCGCTGCTGCCGCCGTGGCTGCGCGCGGCCGGCGCCGAGGTGGGCGCGGTGCGCGCCGTCCGGGACGACTTCGGGCTGCTCCGGGACGCCGTCCGGCACTCCACCGCCGACGTGGTGGTCACCACCGGGGGGACGGCCGCCGGGCCGGTCGACTTCCTGCACCGGGCGCTCGCCGAGGCCGGCGCCCGGCTGCTGGTGGACGGGGTCGCCGTCCGCCCCGGCCATCCGATGCTGCTCGCCGAGCTCCCGGGCGGCCGCCACCTGGTGGGCCTGCCCGGCAACCCGCTCGCCGCGGTGGCCGGAACGGTCACGCTGGCCCTGCCGCTGCTGCACGCCCGCGGCGGCCGGTCGACGGGCGAGCCGGTGCTCGCACCCGCCGCCGTCGACCTGCCCGGCCACCCGGCGGACACCCGGCTGCTGCCGGTCCGCCGGACGCTGCGCGGGGTCGTCCCGTTGGCCTTCGACGGCCCGGCGATGCTGCGCGGACTGGCCCGTGCCGAGGCGCTCGCCGTGGTGCCGCCCGGCGGGGTGGCGGCCGGTGGAGCACTGGAGCTGCTGGACACCCCCTGACCGCCGTGCGCCCGGCTCCCGGTCTCAGCCGGCGCGCGTGACGGCCGGCCTGATGGTGATGACCCGGTCGGTGAGCTGGAGGGTGGCGGCCTCGGGATCGGTGTAGTTGAGCACCCGCCGGCCGCGCACCACCGCGACGACGAGGTCCGTGCACTCGCGCGGGCTGTGCCCGGCCTCGGCCCGGGTGACCGGTCGCTCGTGCATGTCGAGGCCGGTGCCGTAGGTGAGGAGGTCCTCCATCACCGCGCCGGTGGTCGGGCTGAGCATCGACATGCCGAGCAGCCGGCCCGCCGAGCTGGAGCTGGTGACCACGACGTCGGCCCCGCTCTGCCGCAGCAGCGGGGCGTTCTCGTCCTCGCGGACGGCGGCGACCACGGTGGCGGCCTTGTTGAGCTGGCGCGCGGTCAGGGTGATCAGGACGGCGGTGTCGTCGCGTTCGGGGGCGACGACCACCCGGGAGGCGCGGGGGAGTTCGGCGCGCAGCAGGGTGTCGGTGCGGGTGGCGTCGCCGACCACGCCGACCAGGCCGTCGAGGGTGGCCTGCTCGATCACCTTGCGCTGCGGGTCGACGACCACGATCTCGTCCCGGCGGACGCCCTGGCCGAGCAGGGTGTCGACGGCGCTGCGGCCCTTGGTGCCGTAGCCGATCACGACGGTGTGTTCCCTCACTGCGGACCTCCAGCGTCCGATCCGCCACTGCCGGCGGGTGCGTTCGGTGAGCACTTCGAGCGTGGTGCCGACCAGGATGATCAGGAAGAGCACACGCAGCGGGGTGATCACGAAGATGTTGGTGAGCCGGGCGCTGTCGCTGAACGGCGTGATGTCCCCGTACCCGGTGGTGGAGAGCGTCACGGTGGCGTAGTACGCCGCGTCGAGGAAGCTCAGGCCTCCGCCGGCGTTGTCGTTGTACCCGGCGCGGTCCAGCCAGACGATCACGGTGGTGGCCACCAGCACGGCGAGCGCCAGCAGCAGACGTCCGGACACCTGGCGCATCGGCGCCCGCGGCTTCCGCATCGGGAGGATGACCCGGTCGCCGGCCTCGACGTCGGACTCCGCCCGGCCGGTGCGGCGTCCCGACAGGCGGTGCCGGAGGCCGGTCTCGTGTGGCCCGGAGGGCTGCTCACCGTTCGTCACCCACTCAGGATGGCGTGGATGCCGCGCGGCGTGAGCCCGAGGTGGGTGCCTGGGCGTGTCGGTGCCCGGTTGTCGCCGGTGGTTAGAGTCCGGGGCATGACTGAGCAACCGCAGCCCCCGTTCGGCAAGTTCGAGTCGGTCGCCCCGGCGCTGGACGTCCGCGACCTGCTGGCCGGGCCGGTGGCCGACGCCCTGGAGAGCTGGGACGACCGGGAGGCCGCCCGGTCCGTGCTGTACGTGGACACCGATCCGGAGAAGGCCGACACCGCGGTGTTCTGCGAGACCTACGACGTGCCGCCGGAGGTCTCGGCGAACTGTGTGGTGGTCGCCGCCAAGCGCGGCGGGGAGACCACCCTCGCCGCCTGCCTGGCGCTCGCGCACACCCGGGTGGACGTCAACAAGGCCGTCCGCAGGCACCTGGAGGCGCGCAAGGCCTCGTTCGCGCCGATGGACACGGCGGTGGCGCGGAGCGGCATGGAGTACGGCGGGATCACCCCGGTCGGACTGCCGGCCGGCTGGCCGCTGCTGGTCGACGCGGCGGTGGCCGCCGCGCCGTACGTGCTGGTGGGCAGCGGGCGCCGCCGGGGCAAGCTGATCGTGCCGGGGCGGGTGCTGGCCGGCCTCCCGGGCGCCGAGGTGCTGGCGGACCTGGCCGGCTGAGCCTTCGACCCGGTGGCGTCGGTTCCGTGCGCCCCGGTGGCCGACTGGGCGGCGGGGGCGGCGGGTTGAGACTCCCGGCCGCGCGGGGCGCCCCCGTGCGGCGGGCGCCACGCAGTAGCTTCGGGGCATGCATGCGATGACGATTCCTGAACCCGGCGGGCCCGAGGCACTGGTCTGGGCGGAGGTGGCGGACCCGGTGCCCGGCGAGGGCGAGGTCCTGGTCGAGGTGGTGGCCACCGCGGTCAACCGCGCCGACCTGCTCCAGCGGCAGGGCTTCTACAACCCGCCGCCCGGCAGCTCGCCGTACCCCGGGCTGGAGTGCGCGGGCAGGATCGTCGCCCTCGGGCCCGGGGTGGCCGGCTGGGCGGTCGGCGACGAGGTCTGCGCGCTGCTGGCCGGCGGCGGGTACGCGCAGCTGGTCGCGGTGCCGTCCGGGCAGCTGCTGCCGGTGCCGAAGGGCCTCGCCCCGGAGGAGGCCGCCGCACTGCCCGAGGTGGTCTCGACGGTCTGGTCCAACGTCTTCCTCACCGCCCATCTGCGGCCGGGCGAGACGGTGCTGCTGCACGGCGGCGCCAGCGGCATCGGGACGATGGCGATCCAGCTGGCCAAGGCGGTCGGCGCCCGGGTGGCGGTGACGGCGGGCAGCGCGGAGAAGCTCGCCCGGTGCGCCGAGCTGGGCGCGGACATCGTGATCAACTACCGCGAGCAGGACTTCGTCGAGGTGCTCCGGGAGGCCACCGACGGCGCCGGGGCGGACGTGATCCTGGACATCATGGGCGCCAAGTACCTGCAGCGGAACGTGGACGCGCTGGCGGTCAACGGGCGGCTGGTGATCATCGGGCTGCAGGGCGGGGTGCAGGGCGAGCTCAACCTCAACACCCTGCTGCGCAAGCGCGGCGCGGTGATCGCGACCAACCTGCGCGGACGGCCGCTGGCCGAGAAGGCCGCGATCGTGGCGGCGGTGCGTGAGCACGTCTGGCCGCTGGTCGAGTCCGGGGTGGTCAAGCCGGTGATCGACCGGGTGCTGCCGCTGACCGAGGCCGCCGCCGGGCACCGCGTGCTGGCCGACGGCGAGCAGGTCGGCAAGGTGGTGCTGCGGGCCTGACGGGGGCGGCCCGGGGTGCGGGGGTGGCGAGACGGTTGGTGCACAGTCGTTCGAAATGCCCGGAATGCCGGATTGTGTGAATCTGGTCGGGAGCTGTCCCGCCGCCGACCCCGCCTGTGCGCGGTCGGCCGTCGGAAGGACCTCGACCGTGGCCGCACCTTCGAAGACGTTCCTCGGGCCGCTGCCCGCCGCGCCGTCCTGCCGCTGTATCCGGGCCCTGGGCCGTCCCCTCCGCCGGGACGCCGGCCATCGCCGGGGCGGCCGCCGCCTGCGGCTGCTGCTGACGCTGGCGGCGCTCGGGCTCGTCGTGCCGCTGGGCGTCGCGCCGGTCGCGGTGGCGGCCTCGGGGGTTCCCTCGGAGCCGCCGGCCGGGGCGGGGACCTCCTTGGTGTCCGGGGTGCCGTCCGAACCGTCCGAACCGTCCGAACCGTCCGTGCCCTCCGTGCCGTCCGGGCAGGCCGAGCCGGCCGAGCCGTCGGCGCCGTCCGCGCCGGCCGTGTCGTCCGGGCCCGGCAGCGGACCGGCCACCGGGCCCGGCCGCTCCGGCTCGCCGTCCGCGGGGGCCACGACCGTCTTCCCGTCCCCCGAGGCCTCGCCGGTGCCGGCAGGCACCCCGACGGGCACGACGGGCGCGGCGCCGTCGCCGACCGGCACGTCCGCACCCGAGCCCGCGCCCTCGGCGAGTGCCGCCCCGGGCCCGGTCGCGCAGCCCTCGCCGGAGGCCTCCGGCCCGGCCGCCGCGCCGCCGCAGCACCAGGGGGTCCGCCCCTGGCCGGCCGCCGGCGGTCCCTGGGTGGACGTGGCCGGGCACCGGCACCGGCCGGCGTCGGCGCCCGAGCGCGCCGACGCCGCTCCGGACCGGACGCCGGACCGGGCGCCCGCGCAGGTCCCCGACCGGCTGCCGGACCGGGCGCCGGGCCGGCAGGCCGAGGCCGATCAGTCCCAGGCCGCGGCCGTGCCCGACGCCGACGCCCCGGCCGACGACGCCGCCGCCGACAGCGCGACGCTGGCGGCCGGCCAGGCCGCCCAGCAGGCCGCCGCCACCGGCCCGGCCGTCGTCCCCGCCCGCTGGGGCGACGCCTCGACGCTCCAGCTGCCGCTGGGCGCGGGCCTCGGCCTGATCGGCTGCGGCCTGGGGTTGATCGGCCTGCGCCTGCGCAAGGGCTGAGCCCGGGCGGGTCCGCTCCGCCCCCGCGCGCGAACTGAGTATCCGTACGGATACCGGGACACCGCGCGGGGGCGTACCGTCGTGCCCGGGCGGGCGGAACGGCCGGTGACGGCGCGACCGGGGGCTTCCGTCCGACCAACCCCAGTGAGGGAGAATGTTGTTCATGACGAATCCGATGAACGAGCGCTCGCCGCAGGAGCTGTACCAGGCCATGGGCGGGCAGTCGCAGGACGGCCAGAAGGTGCTGATCGTCGGACCGGACGGGCTGCCGGTGGGCCAGGGTTTCGCCGGCCCGACGGGGGACGACGACGGTGACGGGCCGCGTGAGCTCCCGGTGACGGAGATGGTGGAGCAGCCGGCCAAGGTCATGCGGATCGGCAGCATGATCAAGCAGCTGCTGGAGGAGGTCCGGGCGGCTCCCCTCGACGAGGCCAGCCGCGCCCGGCTGAAGGACATCCACGCCAGCTCCATCAAGGAGCTGGAGCTCGGCCTGGCCCCCGAACTGGTCGCCGAACTGGAGCGGTTGTCGCTGCCGTTCACCGAGGACTCCATCCCCACCGAGGCCGAGCTGCGGATCGCGCAGGCCCAGCTGGTGGGCTGGCTGGAGGGGCTGTTCCACGGCATCCAGACCGCGCTGTTCGCCCAGCAGATGGCGGCGCGGGCGCAGCTGGAGCAGATGCGCCGGGCGCTGCCGCCCGGTCTGCACGGCGGCGAGGTGGAGGGCGAGGAGCCCGGCGAGGGCCGCGGCATCCGCTCCGGCCCGTACCTGTAGGCCGTCACCCGCGGCCCGTACCCGGGACGGCGCCGGGCCCGGTCGGGGGGGCAGGTCGGACGTACCGCCACGACCCGGGCCGGACGGACGACCGCACGCCGCACCACCGGGTAGTGGATCGCAGCTCGGACACAGTGTCGGCCCTGCGCCGATCACTGTCGCCGTGAGCCGATACCCTGAGCCCCTGTCGTCGCCGGGCGAGCCGCCGCGACAGGGGCGGGCAGGCCGACGGGCCGGGCCCGCAGCACGCACGGACGAGACCGAACGTCACGGTTGCGGCGGCAGGGCCGCGCCGAGGGGGAGCAGAGGACCATGAGCGAGCACGGCAACGCGGCGGTCGAGGGCCACTCCCTGGGCAACGGCAGGTACGTGCTGCAGCGGGTGCTCGGCGAGGGCGGCATGGCCTCGGTGCACCTCGCCTACGACAACGTGCTGGACCGCCAGGTCGCGCTGAAGAGCATGCACGCCGAGCTGGGCCGCGACGACACCTTCAAGGAGCGGTTCCGCCGCGAGGCGCAGTCGGTGGCCCGGCTGGAGCACACCAACATCGTCACCGTCTACGACAGCGGCGAGGACATCGCCCCGGACGGCTCCAGCACCCCGTACATCGTGATGCAGCTGGTCGACGGCAAGGGCCTGCGGGACGCGATCAACGACGCGGTCGCGCAGTACGGCGCGATGCCGGTCGAGGAGGCGCTGCGGATCACCGTCGGCGTGCTGAACGCGCTGGAGGCCTCGCACGACCAGGGCCTGGTGCACCGCGACATCAAGCCCGGCAACGTCATGTTCGACCGCAAGGGCACCGTCAAGGTCATGGACTTCGGCATCGCCCGCGCGCTGGACAGCGGCGTCACGTCGATGACCCAGACGGGCATGGTCGTCGGCACCCCGCAGTACCTCTCGCCCGAGCAGGCGCTCGGCAAGCCGGTGGACGCCCGCTCCGACCTCTACTCGGTCGGGGTGATGCTCTTCGAGATGCTCACCGGCCGGCTGGTCTTCGACGGCGACTCGGCGTTCTCGATCGCCTACAAGCACGTGCAGGAGGAGCCGTCGGCGCCGTCCAGCATCAACCGGGCGGTCAGCCCGGCGGTGGACGCGTACGTCGCGCAGGCGCTGCGCAAGGACCCGGCGCACCGGTTCCCGAGCGCGGCGGCGATGCGTGACGAGGCCGAGCGGCTGATCGCGGTGGAGAAGGGCGGCAACGGCAACGCGCTGGCGGCCAGCACCCCGCTGCTGATCACCGACGGCCCGCGCTCGGCGCACGCCGCCCCGCAGGCGCCGCAGACCCCGCAGCCCTTCCAGCAGCAGTTCCAGACGCCGCCGCCGGCCTTCCAGACCCCGTCGCCGCAGCCCTTCCCGCAGCAGTTCCAGACCCCTCCGCCGGCGTTCCAGACACCGCCGCCCGCGTTCCAGACCCCTCCGCCGGCCTTCCAGACCCCGCAGCCCTTCCCGCAGCAGGCGCACACCCCGCCGCCGCAGCCGATGCCGCCGTTCCAGCCCGCCCCCGCGTCGAACAGCGGCGGCTGCTCCACGGCGCTGGTGATCGTCGGCATCATCATCGGCGTGATCGTGCTCGCGATCATCATCATCGCCATCGTGGTGACCAGGGCCGAGAAGAGCAACAGCAGCGCCACGAGCCCGCGCGGCGCCGAGCGGACCGCCACGGTTCTCCACCTGGAGACCCCGGCCGACCGGAATGGCCTGCTCTGATGCAGCCTGCCCGAATCGGGCGTGCTACGGGGGACGGCCGGAGGCGGTAGCGTTCGGGGACACGAAGCGACAGGGCACCGCGATCCGAGCGAAGGCCCGGGGCGAGGAGCGATGGCACAGACGCAGCATCCGGACGACGACGAGGGTGCCCGGGCGGCCGGTGGTGCCCCGCAGGCGCCCGGCGCCGGTGGCGACAACGCCGCCACCACTGCGCTCCCGCCGTTCGGCGGCGGCCCGCAGACGCCCGGCCGCGGCACCGCGGCCCCGCTCGGCACGGTCGGTGACGGACGTTACCGGCTGACCCACCGGCTCGGCCGTGGCGGTATGGCCGAGGTGTTCGCCGCGCAGGACATCCGGCTCGGCCGGACCGTCGCCGTCAAGCTGCTCCGTGGCGAGCTCGCCCAGGACGACATCGCCCGGCTGCGCTTCACCCGCGAGGCGCACGCCGTCGCGGCGCTCAACCACCACTCGATCGTCGCGGTCTACGACACCGGCGAGGAGTACGTCGGCGACGAGTCGACGCCGTACATCGTGATGGAGCTGGTCGAGGGCCGGACCGTCCGCGAGCTGCTGGTGGACGAGGAGGCGCCGCCGGTCGACCAGGCGCTGATCATCATCGCCGGGGTGCTGGAGGCGCTGGCCTACAGCCACCGGCACGGCATCGTCCACCGCGACATCAAGCCGGCCAACGTCATCATCACCACCACCGGCGCGGTCAAGGTGATGGACTTCGGCATCGCCCGCGCGCTGACCGGCACCGCCAGCACCATGACCCAGACCGGCATGGTCATGGGCACCCCGCAGTACCTCTCGCCCGAGCAGGCGCTCGGCAAGCCGGTCGACCACCGCTCCGACCTGTACGCGGCCGGCTGCATGCTCTTCGAGCTGCTGACGCTGCGCCCGCCGTTCACCGGCGACACCCCGCTCTCGGTGGTCTACCAGCACGTGCAGGACATGCCGGTGCCGCCGTCGCAGGCCAACCACCGGGTGCCGGCCGGCCTCGACCCGCTGGTGCTGCGCTCGCTGGCCAAGAACCCGGACGACCGGTTCCAGGACGCCGACGAGTTCCGCGCCCACCTCCAGCACGCGCTGCGCGAGATGCACGGCGCCGGCGGGGCCTGGGCGGCCGGCGCCGCGGCGGCCGGGCTGGCGGCCGCGGGCCAGGGCCACAGCGGCGCCACCCCGGTGATCGGCACCGACGAGACGGCCGTGCTCGGGGCCGGCTCCGGTGTGCCGGGCGACCCGACCGCGATGCTGCCGTACCAGGTGCCCGGCGGCCCGCACACGCCGTCCGCGCCCTACCAGGGCGTCGGCGGACCGTACGGGGGCGGCAACGGCCCGGGCGGCGAGGACGACGGCGACGGGCACGACGACGGCCGGCGGCGCGGGCCCTGGGGCTGGGTGGCCGGCGCCGCGGCGGTGCTGGTCGCGGCGGGCGTCGGGATCGCACTCGCGCTCAGCGGCGGCGACGGCAACCCCAACCAGAACCCGAAGCCCAGCACGCCGGCTTCGGTGGTCGTCACGCCGGAGACGACCGCGCCCTCCACGGGACCGATCCCGACCACGGCGCCGACCGTGCCGACCACCAGCCGGCGGCCGCAACAGCCGACCGACAACAACAACAGCAACCAGAGCCCGCCGGTCGGCCAGTCCCCCAAGCACACGCCGACCCCGACCCCGACGGGCAGCGCGACCAAGACGCCGACGCCGACCCCGACGTCGAGCGGCACGCCCACGGGCGGGGCGAGCAGCACCCCGACAGGCGGCGGGGCGACCGGCACGGCGACGACCGGCCCCGGGGGCGGCGGGGCGACGGGCACCCAGGCGCCGCCGCCCACGAAGCCCGTGACCCCGCCGGTGACCCCGCCGGTCGGCGGCGGGAACTGACCTCCCGGGTCAGTTGGCGAAGGCGTCCAGGACCTGCTCGTACTCCTGGCACCACCACGCCAACTGGCCCGCCGAGGCGGGGTAGAGCGGGTCGGCCCGGTGGTCGGCCCGTTGGTAGCGCCACTGGAGCATCCAGAAGTCGTTGAGCCGCTCCCACCAGACCCGGTGCACGGCGGCCGCCAGGTGCTCCGCTCCGGCGGCCCCGGTGGCCCGGTAGGCCTGCGAGTAGTGCCGGACCCGGACCAGGTCGAGCACCCCCGTCGTCCGGTCGTGGAAGACCAGGGTGGCGGCGCGGACGGCCTCCTCGGCGCGCGGCTGCACCCCCAGCTTGTCCCAGTCCAGGACGGCGGAGATCCGGCCGTCCCGGTGCAGCAGGTTGAGGCCGTGGAAGTCGCCGTGCGTCCAGCCGGTGGGCGGGGCGGCCTGCGGGGCCGGCCGCCGGTGGGCGTACTCGGCGAGCAGCTCCAGCCGTTCGGTGAGGCGTCGTTCGACCAGTGCGTCCAGTTCGTCGTGCGGGCGGTGCTCGTGGGCGCGGCGCCGTAGGTCGCGGGCGAGTGCGGCGCTGTCCAGCGGGTCGGCGCTGCGGTAGCCGGCCGGCTGTGCGACCGGGGCGCAGACGTCGTCGAGTGCGCCGTGCAGGCGGCCGAGCAGCGCGCCGAGTGCGTCGCACTGCGGGAGGGAGAGGTCGGTACCGTGCCGGTGTCGGCCATCCACCCAGGGGAAGAGCGCGAACAGCCGGCCGCCGAACGCGGCCACCGTGCCGGCCCGTTCGGCACAGCCCAGCGGGGGCGCGACGGGCAGTCCGAGGGCGCGCAGCGAGGCCATCGCGCGGTGGTGGCCGGCGATCGACCGGCGGTTGGCGGTGGCGGCGTCGACGTAGCACTTCAGGAAGTACGTCCCGGCCTCGGTGGTCACGCGGTAGCCCCGGTTCAGCAGGCCCTCGGCGACCGGCTCGGCGGTCAGCAGCCGCCCGACCCGGTAGCGGCGCAGGACTTCCGCCAGGGCGGTGTGCGGGACGGGCGGGCTGAGGGTCCCTATCGGGGGAGCGGAGAGGTCGGGGCGGGCCGGGGCGCAGGCAAGGGTCTGGCTGAAAGTCACAGCCTGAGGTTAGGGCCCCCTGGCGGGGGTCCTTGACAAACAGTCAGTTCTCTGCATGCGACGCGAATCGCGCGGCCGGCGGGAGGGTGATGCCGGGTCAGTGGTGCTGGTCGGCCTGGTGCTGGTCCGCCTGGTGCCGGGCCACGTAGGCCGCGGCCTGAGTGCGCCGCTCCATGCCCATCTTGGCGAGCAGGCTGGAGACGTAGTTCTTCACCGTCTTCTCGGCGAGGTGCAGTTCGTTGCCGATCTGGCGGTTGGTCATCCCCTCGCCGATCAGGTCGAGGATGCGCCGCTCCTGCTTGGTGAGCTGGGCCAGCCGCTCGTCCTCCTTCTCGCCGCCGTTGCGCAGCCGCGCCAGCACCCGGCTGGTGGCGACCGGGTCGAGCAGCGACTTGCCGGCCGCGACGTCCCGGACGGCGGTGATCAGGTCGGTGCCGCGGATCGCCTTCAGGACGTAGCCGGAGGCTCCCGCCATGATCGAGTCGAACAGCGCCTCGTCGTCCGAGAACGAGGTCAGCATCAGGCACTTGATCTCCGGCAGCCGGGAGCGGATCTCCCGGCAGACCTCGACGCCGTTGCCGTCCGGCAGCCGGACGTCCAGCACCGCGACGTCGGGGTGGACGGCGGGGATCCGGGTGATCGCCTCGGCGGCGGTGCCGGCCTCCCCGACCACTTCGATGTCGTCCTCGACCGAGAGGAGATCGTGGACGCCCCGCCGGACCACCTCGTGATCGTCGAGCAGGAATACCCTGATTTGTCCGTTATCAGTCACCCACAAAGCCTCCCATATCACCGTACGAAAGACCTATCGCCCGCACCGCCACGGGATCGTGATCCGGCCAGACCGGCGGAAACCGATGCCGGTAACCCCCTTACGTACGGGCCTTCGCCCGGATAACGTGCGCAGGTGTCCTGAAGGCGACCGAATTGAGAGCTGCGCCACACCCGCAGTTGTAGACCCTGAACAAGTAGGACGTCCTAGCGCAAGCGCGCCAAGGGCTGCCGCTGGGTAACGTTCTCGTGAGGGACGCCGTCGGAAAAGGATCACCACCTGCCTCGCAGTCGGTGCGCACACCCACGCGCGCCCCGCGAGGCGGTGACCGGACCGGTCACCGGCGACCCCGGGCGGCCGGACAGACCGAGGAGTGAACGTGACCGTCAAAAGCACGGCGAGGGCTCGCAAGAAGGCGGCCCCCGGCGTCCCTGACACCCTCCGCGCCACGGGTACGGACGCCCAGCCGGAGCTCGTACAGCTGCTCACCCCGGAAGGCGAGCGGGTCGAGCACCCGGACTACCCGCTCACCGTCACCCCGGACGAGCTGCGCGCCCTCTACCGCGACCTGGTGCTGGTGCGCCGGTTCGACGCCGAGGCGACCTCGCTGCAGCGCCAGGGCGAGCTGGGCCTGTGGGCCTCGCTGCTCGGCCAGGAGGCCGCCCAGGTCGGCTCCGGGCGGGCCATGCGCACCGGCGACTACGCCTTCCCCACCTACCGCGAGCACGGCGTGGCCTGGTGCCGCGACGTCGACCCGCTGAACCTGCTCGGCATGTTCCGCGGCGTGAACCACGGCGGCTGGGACCCGAACGAGAAGAACTTCCACCTCTACACCATCGTGATCGGCGCGCAGACCCTGCACGCCACCGGCTACGCGATGGGCATCACCAAGGACGGCTCCGACGACGCGGTGATCGCGTACTTCGGCGACGGGGCCTCCAGCCAGGGCGACGTCAACGAGGCCTTCACCTTCGCCTCGGTCTACAACTCCCCGGTGGTCTTCTTCTGCCAGAACAACCAGTGGGCGATCTCCGAGCCCACCACCACCCAGACCAAGATCCCGCTGTACCGCCGCGCCTCCGGCTTCGGCTTCCCCGGCGTCCGGGTCGACGGCAACGACGTGCTGGCCTGCCTGGCCGTCACCCGCTGGGCGCTCGACCACGCCCGCAGCGGCAACGGCCCGGTGCTGATCGAGGCGTTCACCTACCGGATGGGCGCGCACACCACCTCCGACGACCCGTCCCGCTACCGGCCCTCCGAGGAGACCGAGGCCTGGAAGGCCAAGGACCCGATCACCCGGCTCAAGGCGCTCCTGGAGAAGGAGGGCCTGGCCGACGAGGAGTTCTTCGCCTCGATCGACGCCGAGAGCGAGCAGCTGGGGCTGCGGGTGCGCGAGGGTGTGCGCAGCATGCCGGACCCGGACCCGACCCTGATCTTCGACCACGTCTACGCCGAGCCGCACACGCTGGTCGATGAGGAACGGGCCGAGTACGTCGAGTACGCGGCCTCCTTCGAGGCGGGGGAGAACCTCTGATGGCCGGTCAGCTCAGCATCGCCAAGGCGCTCAACGACGCGCTGCGCAAGTCGCTGGAGAACGACCCGAAGACCGTCCTGATGGGCGAGGACATCGGCAAGCTCGGTGGCGTCTTCCGGATCACCGACGGCCTGCAGAAGGACTTCGGGGAGAGCCGGGTGATCGACTCCCCGCTCGCCGAGTCCGGCATCGTCGGCACCGCGATCGGCCTGGCACTGCGCGGCTACCGCCCGGTGGTGGAGATCCAGTTCGACGGCTTCGTCTACCCGGCCTTCGACCAGATCGTCTCCCAGCTGGCCAAGATGCACGCCCGCGCGCTCGGGCACGTCAAGATGCCGGTCACCATCCGCATCCCGTACGCGGGCGGCATCGGCGCGGTCGAGCACCACAGCGAGTCGCACGAGGCGTACTTCGCGCACACCGCCGGCCTGCGGGTGGTCTCCCCGTCCAACGCGCACGACGCGCACTGGATGCTGCGCCAGGCGATCGAGTCCGACGACCCGGTGATCTTCCTCGAGCCGAAGCGCCGGTACTGGGACAAGGGCGAGGTCGGCGACGCCGCCGACCTGGGCCTGTACGACGCCCGGATCGTCCGCCCCGGCGCGGACGCCACGCTGATCGCGTACGGGCCGATGGTCAAGGTGTGCCTGGAGGCCGCCGCGGCCGCCGAGGAGGACGGCCGCCGGCTGGAGGTCGTCGACCTGCGCTCGCTCTCCCCGGTGGACTTCGCCACCCTGGAGGAGTCGGTCAAGCGGACCGGCCGCGGCATCGTGGTGCACGAGGCGCCGGTCTTCCTGGGCATGGGCGCCGAGCTGGCCGCCCGGCTCACCGAGCGGTGCTTCTACCACCTGGAGGCACCGATCCTGCGGGTAGGCGGCTACCACGCGCCGTACCCGCCGTCCCGGGTCGAGGAAGCCTTCCTGCCGGACCTGGACCGCGTGCTCGACGCCGTCGACCGCGCGCTCGCGTACTGAACCGGGGAGCGAAGATGACCACCGAAGTTCGCTCGCTCCGCGAGTTCAAGATGCCCGACGTGGGCGAGGGCCTCACCGAGGCCGAGATCCTCAGCTGGTACGTCAAGCCCGGCGACACCGTGACGGACGGCCAGGTCGTCTGTGAGGTGGAGACCGCCAAGGCCGCCGTGGAGCTGCCGATCCCCTTCAACGGGGTCGTCGAGCAGCTGTTCTTCCCGGAGGGCGCGACGGTCGACGTCGGCACCGTGATCATCTCGGTCGCCGTGGCGGGGGAGGCCCCTGCCGCTGCTCCGGCGGCCGCGGCGCCGGCCTCCGCTCCCGCTCCCGCGAAGGCCGAACCGGCCGAGCCGGAGCGGCGCGAGGTGCTGGTCGGCTACGGGCCGCGGACCGGCGGCTCCCAGCGCCGGGCCCGCCGGACGACCACGACCACCGTGGTCTCCGCTCCGGCCGCCCCGGCCCCGGTCGCGCCTGCCGCGCCCGTCGCGCCGGCGCCCGCGCCGGTGGTGCCGTCGCCGGTGGTGCCGGAGCAGCAGAACGGCGAGCGGCCGTTGGCGAAGCCGCCGGTGCGCAAGCTGGCCAAGGACCTCGGCGTCGACCTGCGGGCCGTCACCCCGACCGGCCCGGACGGGGTGGTCACCCGCGAGGACGTGCACGCGCACGCCTCTGCGGCGGCCGCCGCAGCAGCGGCCCCCGTGGCGGAGCCGGTGGAGGCGCCCGCCGCCGCGCCGGTGGCCGTGCCGGCCGAGGCCGCGGGCGACGTCAGGGTGCCGATCAAGGGCGTCCGCAAGGCGACCGCTCAGGCGATGGTGGCCTCGGCCTTCACCGCCCCGCACGTCACCGAGTTCGTCCAGGTCGACGTTACCCGCACGATGAAGTTCGTCCGCCGGCTCAAGGAGAGCGGCGAGCTGGGCCGGGACGTCCGGGTCAGCCCGCTGCTGCTGGTCGCCAAGGCGCTGCTCACCGCCATCAAGCGGCACCCCGAGATCAACGCCCAGTGGGACGAGGCGGCCCAGGAGATCGTCATCCGGGGCCAGGTGAACCTCGGCATCGCCGCGGCGACCCCGCGCGGCCTGATCGTCCCCAACATCAAGGACGCGGGCGGCAAGACCCTTTCGGGCCTGGCGTCCTCGCTCGGCGAGCTGATCGACACCGCCCGCCAGGGCAAGACCTCGCCGAGCGACATGCAGGGCGGCACCGTCACCATCACCAACGTCGGCGTCTTCGGCGTCGACACCGGCACCCCGATCCTCAACCCGGGCGAGGCCGCGATCCTCGCCTTCGGCGCGGTCCGGGAGCTGCCGTGGGTGCACAAGGGCAAGGTGGTCCCGCGTCAGGTGACCACGCTGGCGCTCTCCTTCGACCACCGGCTGGTGGACGGGGAGCTGGGCTCCAAGGTGCTGGCCGACGTGGCCGCGCTGCTGGAGCGGCCCAAGCGTCTGATCACCTGGGGCTGACGACCCCGGGAGCGATGAAAGGGGCCCTCCTCCGCACCGCCGTGCGGAGGAGGGCCCCTTCGGGTTTCCGTGCGTGCCGGTCAGCGCTGGGGACGCAGGCGGCGCACGGCGATCAGGACGCCGGCGCCGAGGGCGACGAAGGCGGCGGCGGAGGCGGCGAGGAAGCCGTTGGTGGAGCTGGAGCCGGTCTGGGCGAGCTCGGGGGTGCCGGCGGGGGCGGTGGTGGCGGGGGCGGTGGTGGCGGGGGCCGAGGGGGTGGCGGCCGGGGCCTTGGTGGCGGGTGCGGCCGGTGCGGCCGGCGCCGTGGTGGCGTCGGCGGCGGGCTTGGCCGGGACGGGCTTCGCGGTCGGCTTGGCGGTCACGGAGGGCGTCGGCTTGGCGGTGGGCTTGTCGGACGGCTTGGCCGGGGTGGTGGAACGCACCACCTTGAAGGTGTGGGAGCCACCGGACGCCGAGGGGAAGCCGTCGGCCTTCCCGCCGACGTAGACCTGGAGCTCGTTCAGGTCGGCGGTGGCGTTCGCCGCGACGGAGATGCGGAACCCGAAGTTGGCGGCCCGGCCGTCGTCGAGGCGCTTGGCCTTCAGGCTGCTGGTGTCCGCGAAGACCGTCGGGTCGCAGCCGTGACGGAGCGACAGCTTCTTCCAGCCGCCGGGGGTGGCCGCCTCGACCGTGAAGTCCTCGATCCGCGTGGCGCCCTTCGGGTTGTAGAGGGCGAGGACGGGCGCGACGTTCTCGTACGGCGCGCCGGTGAAGTTGGTGACCCCGACGCCGACTTCGAGCTTCGGGCCCCCTGCGGTGATGCTCTGCCCGTCCGGGGTCATGTGGAACCCGGCCGAGAGGTCGCCCTTGTGCGCGGTGGCCGGGGTGACCGGCTTGGCCTCGGCGGTGGCCTTCGCCTGCGGACCGTCCCCGCAGGCCCAGGCGGTGTCGGTGGCGAGCAGCTGGACGCCGCCCGCGAGGACGACGGTGGCGGCGAGGGTGGCGAGGCCGCGGCGGCCGGAGAGCGAGCGGACGTTCTTCTCAGAAGTGGTGATAACGGACTTGTGCATGACGTGTCTCCCCAGGGTCATGGTGCGGATGGTGTGGTGAAGGTGACCGGCTGTCCGCTCGCTGTGGTCGAGCGGTAGCGCCCCCCGGCCTTGCCGGTCTCGCTCTCCGTGCCTTCATCCGTATAGACGCGCATCCCCGCAGGGGGTTGCAGGTGAGTTCGGAAGTTTTTCCGGAGATCTCCGAACGGCCTGGCGCGGCCGTGTCTCCGCGATACTTCCGGGATGGCAGAGGAGCTGATAACCCGTTCGGCAGACCGTCGTACCGACCCGGAGGAGCGCCGTTCGCTGCGGCGTGACGCCTCCCTCCCGGCGCTGCTGGCCGGGCTGGTGTGCATCGTCGTGTCGTTCTCCGGGCCGCTGGTGGTGGTGCTCGCGGCGGCGGCCGCCGGGCGGCTGGACCAGGCGCAGACCGCTTCCTGGATCTGGGCGGTGGCCGTCGGCAGCGGGCTGACCTGCCTGCTGCTCAGCTGGTGGACCAGGACGCCGGTGATCACGGCCTGGTCCACCCCGGGCGCCGCGCTGCTGGTGACCAGCCTCGGCGCGTACCCCTACCGGGAGGCGGTCGGCGCCTTCCTGGTGAGCGGGGTGGTGGTGGCGCTGTTCGGGGTGACCGGGCTGTTCGGCCGCCTGATCGCGGCGATCCCGGCCGGGATCGTCAACGCGATGCTGGCGGGCATCCTGTTCTCCTTCGGCGCCGGGATCTTCGGCGCGGTGAAGGGAGCGCCCGCCCTGGTGCTGGGCAGCTTCGCGGCGTTCCTTCTGGCCAAGCGGCTGGCTCCGCGGTACGCCGTCCCGGCCGCGCTGCTGGCCGGCGGGGTGCTGGCGGCGGTCACCGTCGGTCTGCCGCTGCACTTCGGCGAGGGCGGGCCGACCCGGCCGGTGCTGACCGTGCCGGCCTTCTCCGGGCCGGCGATGGTGGGCCTGGCGCTGCCGCTCACCATCGTCGCGCTGGCCTCGCAGAACGCCCCCGGCCTCGGGGTGATGCGGGCCTTCGGCTACCGGCCGGACGACCGGCTGCTGATCGGGGCCACCGGCGGGCTCTCCGTCCTGCTGGCGCCGTTCGGTTCGCCGGGCGTCAACCTGGCGGCGATCACCGCGGCCATCTGCGCCGGTCCGGAGAGCCATCCCGACCCGCGCCGTCGTTATGTCGCCGGGATGTCCGCGGGCGTGCTCTACCTGCTGGTGGGCAGCTTCGGCGGGGTCCTGGTGAGCCTGTTCACCGGGCTGCCGAAGGAGCTGATCGCGGTGATCGCCGGGGTCGCGCTGCTGGCCTCGTTGCAGGGCAGCCTGGCCGCGGCGGTCGCCGAGGAGCGCGGCCGGGACGCGGCGGTGGTGACCTTCCTGGCCACCGCCTCCGGGATGAGCCTGTTCGGCATCGGCTCGGCGTTCTGGGGTCTGCTGTTCGGCCTGGCCACCCATCTGCTGCTGGACGTGCGGCGGAGCGCGGACGGCTGAGGGCCGGTGCGCGGGCGGGGTGCGGGGGCTGAGGCCGGACCCAGGCCGCCGGTGCGGGCCGATGAGGTCACGGTCGGTGAGAATCATCCACCTGGTCGGACTCATAGGTATGACCGGGATGATCCCGGTCGTTCGGCCAGGTCGGTGACTTTTTCGCCGGACGGGAGGGGAGACACGCCGGGCCGGGTACGTCTTCGCGTCCACCACCCGGGCGACGCCGGGTGACCGGATCCCCGAGGACGCACCCGTATGCCGCCTGGCAACCCTGGCCGTCTCGTCCGGAGTCTGGCCGCGCTCGTGCTGGTGTCCACCGCCGTACTGCCCGCCGCCCTGGAGCTGGCCGGCCCCTCGCCGTTCGGCGTGATCGGGCCCGGTGCCCCCGCCGACCGGGCGGTACCGCCGCACACCGTGCAGCGGGCCGACCTGCGTGCGGCCGCCGCCGCCCCCACCGTCGACATAAGGCGGACCGGGGACCCGGCCAACCGGATCACCCTCGTCCTGCTCGGCGACGGTTACACCGCCGACGAGCAGGACGCGTTCCGGCAGCAGGCCGACCGGGCCTGGCGGGCGCTGATGGAGATCGAGCCGTTCCGCAGCTACCAGGGCTTCTTCAACATAAGGCGGGTCGAGGTGGTCTCCCCGGTCTCCGGCATCGCCGAGACCGAGAGTCGCGGCCGCAACCCCGCCACCCCGCTCGGCATGCACTTCTGGTGCGAGGGCACCGCCCGGCTGCTCTGCGCCGACGAGAGCGCCACCGCCCGCTACGCCGGGGACGGCGACGGCCCGCAGTACCTGATCGCGCTGGCCAACTCCAGCGAGTACGGCGGCGCCGGCGGTACCGGGGTGACCACCCTGGCCGGCGGCAGCGCGGACGCCGGGCGGATCATCCAGCACGAGATAGGGCACACCGTGGGTGACCTCGGCGACGAGTACGACAGCGCGCCGGACGACGCCGACTACCCCAACCTCTCCACCGACAACGCCGACGAGATGCGCCGCAAGCAGACCAAGTGGTGGCGCTGGCTGGGTGCGGAGTCCCCGGACGGCGCCGGGACGGTCGGGGCGTACCGGAGCGCCAACGGGATCTACCGGCCCACTCCGGACTCGGTGATGCGCACCCTCGGCGGCGCCTACAACCTGCCCTCGCGGGAGGCGATCGTCGAGGAGATCTACCGCCGGATCCGGCCGACGGACGCGCCGGAGCCCGCTCCCGGCGAGGTCGCCGGCCGACCCCGGCTTGAGGTCCGCCCGCTGCCGCTGGCCGGTGCCCGGCAGCTCCAGGTCGAGTGGAAGGTGGACGGCGTCCCGGTGGAGCCGCAGGTGGCGGGCCGCAGCTGGTTCGACACCGCCAAGCTGGACCTCGCCCCCGGGCGGAGCGCCACCGTCACGGCCACCGTGCGGGACACCACCGACTGGGTCCGGGACGAGGCCTTCCGTGACCGGTACATGACCAGGTCGGTCTCATGGACGGTGACCGGCTGAGGTGGTTCGTGTCCGACCTCCTGTGACCCCCCGGCCTGGGCGTCCAATGATGGGATGACTAATCTGGGTGCACTATGCCCGTGGACCCTGCCTCCGCCGCCCGTCCGATCACAGTCCCTGGTCCCCGAGTCGACGCCGGTCCGTCCCCGGCCCCGACCCCGCACGCCCCGCCGGGCGGCCGTGCCGCGTGGCTGGCCTGGTCCATCGGCGTCAGCGTCTACATCCTCGCCGTCATCCACCGCACCAGCCTCGGCGTGGCCGGGCTGGACGCAGCCGAGCGCTTCACCATCGGGGCCTCCGCGCTCTCCACCTTCTCCATCCTCCAGGTGCTGGTCTACGCGGCCATGCAGATACCCGTCGGCCTGCTGGTCGACCGGTTCGGCCCGCGCAGGGTGCTGCTCCTCGGTGTCCTGCTGCTCAGCCTGGGGCAACTGGCCTTCGCCTTCTCCGCGTCCTTCGCCCCCGCGCTCGCCTCCCGGGCAGTGCTGGGCTGCGGCGACGCGATGACCTTCATCAGCGTGCTGCGGATCGCCGCCCGCTGGTTCCCGGCCGCGAAGAACCCGCTGGTCGCCCAGCTGACCGGGCTCGCCGGCATGGGCGGCAACCTGGTCACCACGGTCGTCCTCGCCCAGGCCCTGCACCGCGAGGGCTGGACGGCCACCTTCGCCGCCATCGCCGTGCTCGGCGTCGCCGTCTTCGCCCTGGTCGCACTGTTCCTCCAGGAGGCCCCGGACGGTCCGCCGGCGTCCGCCACCGCAGCCCGGGCGCCCCGGCCGGCCGTCGGGCAGCAGATCCGCGACTCCTGGCGCGAACCCGGCACCCGGCTCGGGCTCTGGGTGCACTTCACCACCCAGTTCCCCGGCAACGCCTTCGGCCTGCTCTGGGGCCTGCCCTATCTGGTCGAGGCGCAGGGCATGTCCCGGGCCGAGGCGGGCGGGCTGCTCACCCTGCTGGTCTTCAGCAACATGGCCTTCGGCCTGCTCTTCGGCCGGCTGCTCAGCCGCACCGCCCGGGCGCGGATGCCGATCGTGCTCACCGTCATCGCCGCCACGTCCGCCGGCTGGGCCCTCACCCTCGCCTGGCCCGGCGGCCACCCGCCGCTCTGGCTGCTGGTCGGGATCATCCTGGTGATGGGCAGCAACGGCCCGGCCTCGCTGGTCGGCCTCGACTACGCCCGCTCCCACAACCCCGTCGAACGCCTGGGTACCGCCTCCGGCATCGCCAACATGGGCGGCTTCATCGGCACGATGATCACCCTATTCGGCATCGGCGTCCTGCTCGACGCCCTGACCCCCGGCAACGGCAGCGGGTACTCGGCGGAGGCGTACCGGTGGGCGTTCTGCTGGCTGTACGTGCCCATGGTGCTGGGGACGGTGATGATCTTCCGGCTCCGCCGCAAGGTGGTGGCGGCTGCGTAGGGTTTCCGACCTGCGGAAAGGTGCTGACCCTCAGAGATCCTGAGGGCCGGCACCTTTCGGCACCTTTCGATCAGCGCCCGTACTCGCGCATCAGGTCGGAGATCTGCCGAGCCGTCCCGTGGATCCGGGCGCCGTGCAGCTCCACGAGCAGCTGCCCGTCACCGAGCCGGGACGGTGCCGGCGCCGCGGCCATCAGGCGGACCAGGTCGACGAGCTTGAGCTTCGGGCAGCCCGGGATCGCCTTGCCGCCCCGGATGCCGACCCGCTCGACGATCGGGCAGGAGAAGTAGCCGCCGAAGGGCGGACCACCGTCCTCCTCCCGGCTCGGCACGGTGAAGACCATCTCCCCGTGCCGGCAGTGCACCGTCCCGTCGGAGTGCACGTGCACGCCGGGCCCGCCGTCGTGGTCGAGCCCGGCGATGATCTGCACCTGCTGGCCGATCGCCTCCGCCAGGGTCTCCGCCATCCGCCGCTGCTGGGTGGGGACGTCGGTGTCGCCGCGGCGGACGGAGGGGAGGAGGTCGATGGTGACCCACTCCTGGAAGGGGCGTGCGGCAGCCTTGTCCGACCTCATGAGCAGCCCGTACAAGCCTGCCTCGCTCACCACTCCGAGCAGCGGATTTCCGCGTCGATAGGCTTTCTGATCTGGAAAAACGTCGTAACCCTTGTTCCGAACAAGGGTTACGGCCCTCAGGTCCACCGTCCGGTGGTGGTGTGCCTCCAGGACCTTCACTGCATCGGTCGGGTTTCCCCGGCCCAGGACGCGGCACACGTCGGCCGTGACGAACCACGGCTCGCCGTCGATCATCACGACCCTGATCGGCTGCCCCGTGACCGGGAAGCTCGACCGCACCAGGACCATCTGCGTCTGTTCGTCGTCCATCTGGACGCCCCTCCTTCTTCCGGGTGACGACTGCCCGGAACAACGAGGCCGAACTGCTGGGGTACTGGTACCAAGTTGACGTACGGAGGCGCGAGGGGAACCACCCGGCGTGCGGCGGTGCGGGCACGCCGGGTGGGTGACCGCGGCCGCTACAGCGTGACGGAGAAGTTGGCCAGGACGCGGGAGGCCAGCTCCTGGTCGCCCTCGACGGTGACCGGGCCGGGGCGGCCGCGGCCGCAGGCGAGCCGGAGGTAGGTCTCCCAGTCCATGGTGAGCTGGACGTCGGGGGCGAGGCTGATCGACTCGTCGAGCGTGCCGAGGCCGCCGGCGTCGACCCGGACGGTGCGCAGGAACTCCACCGGGCCGGTGACGTCGACCACCAGTGCCGTCCCGGCCGGGGCGCCGGCCTGGTGGGCGACGGCCTTGGGCAGCAGCTCCAGCAGGACGTCCCGGGAGACCAGGGCGCCCGGGGCGTCGAGGTTGCCGGGCTCGCCGAGGGCCCGCCGGAGGTCCTGCTCGTGCACCCAGACGTCGAACGCCCGGCGGCGCAGCAACTCGTGGTACGGCAGGTCCCGGCTGTGCGGCCCGGCCGGCCAGCGGACCGGCTCGGTCGGGGTCTGCTTGGCGTTCCGCAGCGCGCGCGAGCGGCGGATGATCGTGTACTCCAGCTCGCCGGTCAGCTCGACGGAGGTGTGGCAGCGGCGCTTGTCGACCGGCAGCTCGATGTAGCGGGCGAACTCGCTGGTGACGTGCCGCAGGTCGCGGGGGAGCGAGTGGATCGGGCGCGGGTCGCCGAGCAGCTCGGACTCGATGGCGATGACGTGCGAGACGACGTCCCGTACCGACCAGCCGGGGCACTCGGTGGCCCGGTTCCAGGAGTCCTCCGGAAGAGGGGTCACCAGTTCCGATATCGATTCGATGGACCGCGTCCACGCCTCGGTGTAAGCCTGCACGGTCTGGTTGTCCGTCACGGGAATCTCCGGCCCTCCGTCAGCTGCCTTGCCATGCGCGCCCTGGCTCCGTGGTCCACCGGGTTCCTCCGGCTTCCGGGCGCACACGCTAACCGCACGTTACGCTGCCGGGTGAGAGCAGGGCAGTGCTTTCGGGTGACGATCGTAGGACTCTTGCCGTGGACGGTGGTACTGTGCGCGCTTCATTGATCCAACTCGCGGTCTCCGACGCCGAGCCGCCGGCCGAGCGGCGGGCCCGGGCGGCCGCCCTGGTCCGGGCCCAGCAGGGCGCCGACCTGGTCGTCCTGCCGGAGCTGTGGCCGCTGGGCGGTTTCGCGTACGACCTCTGGTCGGACGGCGCCGAGGCGCTGGACGGGCCGACCTCCGACGCGATGGCGGCCGCCGCCAGGGCCGCCGGCGTCTGGCTGCACGCCGGGTCGATCGTCGAACGCGATCCGGACGGGCCGATCTACAACACCTCGCTGCTCTTCGCCCCCGACGGCGAGCTGGTGCACACCTACCGCAAGGTGCACCGCTTCGGCTTCGACAGCGGCGAGGCCGTGGTGATGGGCGCGGGGCAGGAGATCGTCACCGCCGCCACCGACTTCGGCACCCTGGGCCTGGCCACCTGCTACGACCTGCGGTTCCCGGAGCTGTTCCGGGCCCTGCTGGACGCGGGCGCGCAGCTGCTGGTGATCCCGGCGGCCTGGCCGGAGCGGCGGCGCGAGCACTGGACGCTGCTCAGCCGGGCCCGCGCGGTCGAGGAGCAGGCCTTCGTCCTGGCCTGCAACACGGCCGGGACGCACGGTGGAGTCGAGCAGGCCGGGCACAGCATCGTGGTGGATCCGTGGGGCCGGGTGCTGGCCGAGGCGGGCCTGGGCGAGGAGGTGCTGACGGTGGAGTTCGACCCGGCCGAGGTGGCCAAGGCCCGTGCCGACTTCCCGGTCCACCGGGACCGGCTGCTGGGCATTCCGGCTCCCGTCCAGCGCTGAGGCCCGCCCGGGCACACCGGGGCCCGTTCGGTGGGGGACCTCCCGGGCACCCGGCGGGCGGGTCCCGCCCGGCGCCGTGTGCGGGTGGGGCGGCGGCTTCCGCCGGGGCCGGTGGCGCCGCCCGGCACGCCCCGGCCGCACGGCAAGGACATCTTTGAGAAGATGAGCCTTCGTCGTGTTCCAGCCGCTGTCCCACCGGCCTGTCCCGAGGCAGGCCGCCCAGCCCGCCCGAGGAGGTCGCGCGCATGTTCGGCACCGGCTCGGGCGACACCCGCCCCGTGATCCAGCGCAACAGCCTGCGCGAGCAGATCGCCGGCGCGCTGCGCGAGGAGATGATGGCCGGCCGGCTCGCGGCCGGGCGCAACTTCACGGTCAAGGAGATCGCCGAGCTGTACGGGGTCTCGGCGACCCCGGCCCGGGAGGCGCTGGTCGACCTCGGCGCGCAGGGGCTGCTCCGGGCCGAACACCATCGGGGCTTCACGGTGCCCGAGTTCGGCTGGGACGACTTCCTGGAGATCTTCGAGTCCCGGGTGCTGCTCACCGACAGCTACTTCCGCCGGCTCGCCGCCATGCCCACCCTGCCGGACACCGGCGGCCGGCTGCCCTCGCTGCGGCGGCGGGCGGACGCGGCGGTTCGGGCCGCCCGGGCCGGGAACCTGGACGTGATGGTGGGCTGCGACCGCCGGTTCTGGCAGGAGGCGGCCGGGCTGCTCGGCAACCGCAGGATCGGCGACTACCTGGACTGGCTGCGGGTGCAGTCCTGGATGTTCGCCGCGCCGTACCTGCGGACGATGCCGACACTGGAGGGCGTCTGCTGGGACCGTCACTCCGAGCTGGTCGACGCGGTCGAGGCGGGGGACCGGGCGGGCGCGCACCGGATCGTCTGCGAGTACAACCTGTTCACTGTGCGGCTGCTGGCCGATCTGGCCGGGCAGCCGGTGGAGTCGGCCGGCGTCCTGCCGCTGCTGACGGCCACGCTCGGCCTGCCGGCGGACGCGGGCCCCGCGGCGGATGCCGGGCCTGCGCCGGTACCGGACGCCGGGCCTGCGCCGGTACCGGACGCGGGCACCGCTCCGGCGGCGCCCGGACCGGCGCCCGGGACAGCGCCCGGGACGTCGACGGGGGCGGCACGCGGGGAGGCCGCCCAGGCGGCGCAGTCCCCCCAGACGGGCGCGGCGGAGACCGGCCGTGCCCGGGGCCGTGAGCGCGAGCTGGGCCGGGAGCTCGGCCGTGAGCTGGGGCTGGGCCTGGGCCTGGTACCGCAGCCGCGCACGGTGCCGTACCGACGGTTCGGCCGCCGGCCCGCCGACCCGCCGTCCGGCCAACTGCCCGAGGGGCGCCCCGACCCGCACCGCGCGCCGGGCCGGTAGGGTGGGCGGTCGTCGTCCCGGGCGGTCCCTGCACCGACGGTCCGGGTGCCGACCCGTCCGCCCGTCGTTCGCCCCGCGAACGGCACCCGCCGCCCGGAGAGGAAGAGCCGGCCCATGGCCTGCGACCTCTGGCTCGTCCCGCTCGTGGACGTGCTGAGCCACAGCCCCGACAACCCCTTCCGGGACGATCTCGCGCTCTACAACGCCGTGTTGACCTCGCACGGGCTGCCCGAGGTGCCGGTCTACCAGTTCGTGCCCGGGCTCAGCGGGGCGGTCGAGCCGATAGCCGCCTTCGACTACGACTCGCTGCACTTCCTGCGCCGCGCCTACCTGCTGGGGCTGACCGGCCTGGACATCACGCCGGTGGACGCGCTCGGCGGCGACTACGAGCAGCTGCTGGAGATGTTCGAGAGCAGCGCGGAACAGTCGCACCTGGTCTGGCACTTCGACCACGCCGGGGCGTACGTGCCGATCGAGTTCGCGGTGCCGCTGGTGGACGACGCGCTGCTCGTCGCGGGCGGTCCGCTGGGCTCCAGCCACGGGCTGCTGCGCGAACTGCAGGCCGTCGCACCGGCACTGGGCATCGACCCGGCCAACCCGCCGCACCCGACCCGGCCGCTCGGCCCCACCGGCCTGGAGCAGCCGTTCGGCCCGCCGCTGGACGACCTGCACCCCTTCGCCAGGGAGCGGCACGCCTGGGCGGGCCTGTACGCGGCGGCCACCCGGAGCCTCACCCAGGGCTCGATGATCGTCTTCGCCTGAGCCCGGGCCGGACCTCTCCCCGGCCCGGATCTCCCACCCGGCCGGACCCCTTCGCCGGCCGGACCTCCACCCGGCCGGACAGCCCCTAGCGCAGCGGGCCCTCCGGGGGCCGCTGGCGCGGCATGGTCGGCCGGGTGCCCGGCGGCGGCAGGATCCGCACCTGGGCGCCCCCGCCCGTCTCGCTGCGGCCGCCCCAGCTGCCGGCGGCCTGCGTGGGCAGCTGGGTCATGCCCGCGCGGAACTCCAGCATCCACTCCGAGGTCTCGGTGCGGACCATGTCCGAGACGTCCTCGCAGAACCGCCGCAGCACCCCGAGGCAGCGCTCGGCGGCCTCACCGGCGGTGCCCTCGGTGGGGCCGAGCACCTCGCGCACGCACTCCGACGCCCAGTCGAACTGGAAGGCCTCCAGCCGGCGCTGCAGCGCCTGCGCGGTGGAGACGTCCCGCATCCAGCCGGAGGTCAGGCCGAACACCCGGTCCGCGCCGTAGCAGGCGGCGGAGAGCGCCAGGCCGACGTAGCCCCAGCTGGTGGCGTTCGCGACGGTGCCGGTGAGGTCCACCAGCGGGGCGGTGACCCCCCCGACCGCGAAACCGGCCGAGCCGAACCGCAGCAGTCGGGCCCAGCGGCGCTTCCAGATCCGGTCCCGGCGGTACCAGTCGATCGCCTCCACGGCCCGCTCCTCGGACCAGCGGTAGAGCTCCTCCAACCGCTCGGCGGGCTCGCCCCAGTCTCCCAGCGGGAACTGGCGGGTGCTCAGATCGGTCCGGTGGCGGGTGGACGCCGGGCGCGCGACTGTGGCGGCCGGCTGGTCCTCCTCGCCGATCTCCTTGCCCCAGGCACTCTCCTCGGGCTGCATTTCCGGCTGGCTCACCTGTGGGGCTCCCTGTGGCGGGCGGACTGCTGGGTCTGACGGCGCATCGCCCTGACGTGACATCGGCCTGACTGGCCGTGGAACGCCGGGTGACGCATCGGACGCGCGACGCCCCGGGGCGCGTGTGCTCGCCCGGGGACGGCGCACCGGCCGGCGGCCGGTGCTGGTCCAACAGCACTTCTTACCGCCAAATGGCTGACCGTGGGGGCGCTTCTCCAATGATCGTTACCGGATCCGACCACCGGAAGCCGAGGTGAGCGGGTTGCGGCGGGCGGCGAGATTTCACCCGTCCGAGCGAGGCTCCGGTGACCCGCTGTCCTGACCCGGACACCCCGGGCGCACGACCGGTGCCGACTCTTGGAGGTTCCTCCGAGGCCGGCAGCGTACGGACGGCTTCCGCTGTAGGTTCCGACGGGACCGGGGGGAAGCCGGAACCGGCCACCGACTACCCTTGCCAACCGTGAAGGTCCTCGTCATCGGCGGCGGCGCCCGCGAACACGCCCTGTGCCGCTCTCTGTCCCAAGATCCCGCCGTCACCGAGCTGCACTGCGCCCCGGGTAACGCCGGGATCGCGCAGGTGGCGACGGTCCACCCCGTCGACCAGCTGGACGGCGCGCAGGTCGCGGCGCTCGCCCGGCAGCTCGACGCCGACCTGGTCGTGGTCGGCCCGGAGGCCCCGCTGGTCGCGGGCGTCTCCGACGCCGTGCGCGCGGCCGGCATCCCGGTCTTCGGCCCGTCCGGCTCGGCCGCCCGGCTGGAGGGCTCGAAGGCCTTCGCCAAGGACGTGATGGCCGCCGCCGGCGTGCCCACCGCCCGCTCCTACGTCTGCACCACCCCGGCCGAGGCCGCCGAGGCGCTGGACGCCTTCGGCGCGCCCTACGTGGTCAAGGACGACGGCCTGGCCGCCGGCAAGGGCGTCGTGGTCACCTCCGACCGCGAGGCCGCGCTGGCCCACGCCGCCTCCTGCATGGGGGCAGCTCCCGGCCGCCAGGGCCGGGGGAGGGTGGTCATCGAGGAGTACCTCGACGGCCCCGAGGTCTCGCTCTTCGCCGTCACCGACGGCACCACCGTCCTCCCGCTCCAGCCCGCGCAGGACTTCAAGCGCGCGCTGGACGGCGACGAGGGCCCGAACACCGGCGGCATGGGTGCCTACTCGCCGCTGCCCTGGGCGCCCGAGGGCCTGGTCGAGGAGGTCCTGGAGACCGTCCTGCAGCCGACCGTGGACGAGCTGCGCCGCCGTGGCACCGACTTCTCCGGCCTGCTCTACGCGGGCCTGGCGCTCACCTCGCGCGGCACCCGGGTGATCGAGTTCAACGCCCGCTTCGGCGACCCGGAGACCCAGGTCGTGCTGGCCCGGCTGCGCACCCCGCTGGCCGGCGTCCTGCACGCCTCCGCCACCGGCACGCTGGACCAGCTGGAGCCGCTGCGGTGGGACGACGGGGCCGCCGTCACCGTGGTGATCGCCTCCGAGGGCTACCCGGCCGCGCCGCGCACCGGCGACCCGATCGAGGGCCTGGCCGGGGCCGAGGCCGCCGACGGCACCGCGTACGTGCTGCACGCGGGCACCCGGGCGGACGAGGACGGCCGGGTGCTCAGCGCCGGCGGCCGCGTCCTCTCGGTCACCGCCACCGGTACCGACCTCGCCGAGGCGCGCGGCCGCGCGTACGACGCCGTGGACCGGATCAGCCTCAAGGGCGGCCAGCACCGCACCGACATCGCGCTCAAGGCCGCGCAGTAGCAAGCGGTTTCAGTGCGCCGCAGGGCGCTGCGTTCGCGGGGAAACAACCCCCATGGACGCAGCGCCCTGCGGCGTTTACGGGTCAGGGGGAGCCGGAGTGGTTCCGGCGACCGCCACACCGTTCGGCGGCCGGAATCCAGCCCATCGAGTGACAGCAACCGCATCCAGCTGACGTAACCGGGCGCCCGGCCTTATGGTGCGCTGGTCCGCAGCACCCCGGGCCGTGCCGCTCGCGGCCGCCGCCGGGTAGCCGTGGTCGCGCGGGGGGATGCTGGACGGCGTCCGGCCGGGCGAGCACGCCCGGACCGCTTCGCACGACGCCCTGGCGCGGTCGTCCGGAATTCGGGCACCGTCACCGGGACGAGTGGAAACCGGCGAGATCCGGAACACCCACCCGGGTACGGGCGTCAAAAATGTCACAAGCGCCACGCAGCATGTATTACCGGGGATCGGACGCCGCCGTTTCCCAGTCGGAACTGATCGTTTCGAGTCGGCTCAGGGCCCGTCACCGGGCGCCCGAGGGCTCCGAAGGGGGTGCCGCACCGTATGACCGCTTTCGACACCGCGCGCGCTCATGCCCACGCGGTCCTGCGGGTCCGTGGTCTCGCCCTGGCCGCCGCCG
Source organism: Kitasatospora sp. NPDC022785 (assembly GCF_055561295.1). Taxonomy (NCBI): domain Bacteria; kingdom Bacillati; phylum Actinomycetota; class Actinomycetes; order Kitasatosporales; family Streptomycetaceae; genus Kitasatospora; species Kitasatospora sp. NPDC022785. The sequence continues at coordinate 68,260 of NZ_JBVHHB010000012.1, forward strand.
CACTGCCCGCCGCCGTCGCGGTGGTGCTGCTCGCGGGCCGGTTCACCGGCCGGCTCGGGGCGCCCGGCGCCTCCGACGCCGCCGCCTGGGACGCCGTCCGCTGGGCGGTCTGCGCCGTGGCCGCCGGCACCCTGCTGGTGGCCGGCCTGGCCGCCCGGGCCTACCGCCGGGCCGTGCCGCCGCAGACCCCGGCCATTCCGCTGGAGCGGGCACAGGCCCCCGAGCTGTACCGGCTGATCGGCGAGCTGGCCGACCGGCTGGAGGTCCCCGCGCCCTCCGCGATCGCGCTCACCCCGGACTGCGACAGCTGGCTGGAGGACGTCCCGCCGGCCCGCCGGGCACCGGGCGGCGCGCACGAGCCGCCCGCGCCGGTGCTGGTGATCGGCTCGCCGTTCCTCTGGTGGATGCGGGCCGGCGAGCTGCGCGCGCTGCTCGCCCCGGTGGTGGCCGGCACCGCGGCCTCCGCCGACCCGGACATCGCCGCCGCCCGCCGCTTCCTGCGCGGCCTGGACGCCAGCCTGGACGCGGCCGCCCCCGGGCCGGCCGGAGCCGCCGCGCCCGCCGCCCCGCGCACCGGCCGCCGGGGCCCCGCCGCACTGACCGACCGGATCACCCGCCGGCTGCTCGGCGCCTGTCGCGGGCACTCCGCCGAGCTGGAGCGGGCCGTCGCCGGCTGGGCCTCCGAGCAGGCCAGGTCGGTCGACTACGGCCTGCGGATCGCCGCCCAGGAGCAGGTCGGCCTGGCCTACGCCGGCTGGGACCGGCTGCTCACCCGGGTCGCGCTGCCCGCCTGGCGGCTCGGCCGGCACCCCGCGCACCTCAACGCCGGCGTGGTCGCCGCGCTCACCGAGCTGTCCCGCCGCGACCGGCTGGCCGGCGGCTACGGCAGCCGGCTCGGCGACCGCCCCGCCTGCGACCTGCTGGAGGAGCCCGGCGCGGTGGACGAGGCCGTCTCCCTGCTCGCCGCCGAGCTGTTCTTCGGCCGGCCCGCCTCCGGCAGCTGGCGCGAGCTGGACTGGGCCGCCTACCCGGCCGAGGTGGTGGACGCCGGCTGGCGGGCCCGGGCCGCAGCGCTGCAGTCCGCCCTGGACCGCCCGGCCCCGCAGGCCCGCCCCGGCTCCCCGACCCTCACCAGGCTGCTGGTCCGGCTGGCCGAGGGCGACGGCGAGCAGCTGGCCGCCTCGCTCACCGCCCAGCTGGCCCGCACCACGGCCCCCGCACCGCTGCTGGAGCCCGTCCGCACCGGGCGGGACCTCCTGGTCGACCACGTCACCGCGATGGTCTGCTGCGCCGCGGTCGACACCGCCGGCGCCACCCCCGGCCTGGACTGGCTGGACGGCCCGGTGCTGCTGATCGGAGGGGTCCGCCGGACCGACCTTGCCGGCCCGGTCGCCCAGGCCGTGGAACAGGGCCAGGACGGCCCGCTGCGCACCTGGCTGGACGCCGCCGACGTCCGGCTGGAGAAGCCGGTCCGGCTGTAGGCCCCGCCCGGCCGCAGGGGGCGGCGGGGCGCTCGGTATCCGCGCTCGCGCCCCCGGGGCGGCCGGGTACGGCGGGTCTTCGCAGGCCGGAGGCCATCCCCGGGCGGGTCGGAAGAATCGCCACCACTAGTTGCTACCGTTGGGTGACACAGCGCCAGCACTCTGTGGTGTATTGGATCGCACGCACACCCGGGAGGCACATGCCAACCGGCGAGGGTGCACCTGTGGGAGGGGCGCGTGGGGACGGAACTCAACCGCCGCTGGGAGTCCGGAACGCACGCGTACAGCGTCTCCGACCCCTTCGGCCAGGGCCCGCTGCCCTGGCTGCGCAGCCCGGACCAGTACCTGGCGGGCGCCGAGGGCGCCGTCCCCTGGTACGTCTCGGTGGACGCGCCGGGCCAGCAGCCCCTGGCCGGGTGCACCAGACCCAAGCCACCGGTCGGCACTCCGCAGGGCGCCAACGACGTGGTGCAGCAGATCAAGGGCTTCGCCTCGGCCGGCATCGTCCGCCCCGGCGGATCGGTGGACTTCCGGGTCACCGTCAACCCGCCCCGCGAGTTCACCGTCGACGTCTACCGGATCGGCCACTACGGCGGCGACGGCGCCCACCACATGACGTCCAGTCCGCTGATCTCCGGGCTGGCCCAGCCCGCCCCGCTGGTCGTCGGCCGGACCGTCTCCTGCCACCACTGGTGGCACTCCTGGCGGCTGCAGATCCCCGCCCACTGGCCGCCCGGCGCCTACGTCGCCGTGCTGACCACCGGTGACATGCTGCACCGCAGCCACATCCCGTTCACCGTCCGGGACTTCGAGGACCAGGCGCACGCCGCCGAGCTGCTGCTGGTGCTCCCCGACGTGACCTGGCAGGCGTACAACCTCTTCCCCGAGGACGGCCGCAGCGGCGCCAGCCTCTACCACGCCTGGGACGACCAGGGCCGGCTGGTCGGCGAGCCGGAGGCGGCCGTCACCGTCTCCTTCGACCGTCCGCACGCCACCGCCGGACTGCCGCTGCACGTCGGCCACGCCTACGACTTCATCCGCTGGGCCGAGCGGTACGGCTACGACCTCTCCTACGCCACCGCCACCGACCTGCACGCAGGCCTGGTGGACCCGTCCCGGCACAAGGCGCTGGTCTTCCCCGGCCACGACGAGTACTGGTCCGAGCCGATGCGCCGGGCCGCCGAGCGGGCCCGCGACGGCGGCACCTCGCTGGTCTTCCTCTCGGCCAACACCATGTACTGGCGGGTCGAGCTGAGCCCCGCGCCCTCGGGCGAGCCCAACCGGCTCCTCAACTGCCGCAAACGGCAGAAGGTCCGGCCCGGGAGCCAGGCCGCCGGGGTCTCCGGCTCCGCCAGCGCGCTCTGGCGGGACGCCGGCGAGCCCGAGCAGCACCTGCTCGGCCTCCAGTACTCGGGCCGGGTCGCCGCCCCCGTCCCGTTGGTGGCCCGGCACACCGCGCACTGGCTCTGGGACGGCACCGGCGTCCAGGAGGGCGACGAACTGCCCGGGCTGGTGGCCGGCGAGGCCGACCGCTACTACCCCAAGGTGGCCCTGCCCGAGCACACCGAGCGGGTGCTGCTCGCGCACTCCCCGTACCGGGACCTCGCCGGCCGCACCCGGTACCAGGAGACGTCGCTCTACCGGGCGCCCAGCGGAGCGTACGTCTTCGCCGCCGGCACCTTCGCCTGGTCGCCCGCGCTGGACCGGCCCGGCCTCACCGACGAGCGGATCCAGCGGGCCACCGCCAACCTGCTGGACCGCCTCTGCAAGAACGGCTGAGCCGCAGGCCTGTCCCGGTGGCGCGGCCGGGCCTGCGGCGGCCCGGGCCGCCGCACGGGCCCGGGCCGTCGGGGCCGGTGCGGGCGTCATGACAGACTCAGGGGCAGTGACCTCCCCTTTCGCGCCCCACGCCCGCGAACGACCCCTGAGGACTGAGACGACCTTGAGCGGATTTGTCACCAAGCCCGAGCCGGTCCAGGTGCCCGGCCTGGTCCACCTGCACACCGGCAAGGTGCGCGACCTCTACCGCGCCGAGTCGGGTGACCTCGTGATGGTCGCCAGCGACCGCATGTCGGCCCACGACTGGGTCCTGCCCAACGAGATCCCCGACAAGGGCCGCATCCTCACCCAGCTCTCGCTGTGGTGGTTCGAGCGGATCGCCGACATCGTGCCCAACCACGTGATCTCCACCGAGGTCCCGGCCGGCGCCCCCGCCGACTGGAAGGGCCGCACGCTGGTCTGCCGCAGCCTGGAGATGATCCCGGTCGAGTGCGTGGCCCGCGGCTACCTGGCCGGCTCCGGCCTGGCCGAGTACAACGCCGACCGGACGGTCTGCGGCATCGCCCTGCCCGAGGGCCTGGAGAACAGCTCCGAGCTGCCCGCCCCGATCTACACCCCGGCGCTCAAGGCCGAGGTCGGCGAGCACGACGAGAACGTCTCCTACGAGGAGACCGCCCGCCGGATCGGCGCCGAGCTCGCCAACCAGCTGCGCCGCACCACCCTGGACGTCTACGCCCGGGCCCGGGACATCGCCCGCGACCGCGGCATCATCCTGGCCGACACCAAGTTCGAGTTCGGCCTGCTCGACGGCGAGCTGGTGATCGGTGACGAGGTGCTCACCCCGGACTCCTCCCGCTTCTGGCCCGCCGACCAGTGGCAGCCCGGCCGCTCGCAGCCGTCCTTCGACAAGCAGCTCATCCGCGACTGGCTGGTCTCCCCGGCCTCCGGCTGGGACCGCCACAGCGAGCTGCCGCCGCCGGAGCTGCCCGCCGAGATCGTCGAGCAGACCCGCGCCAAGTACGCCGAGGTCTACGAGCTGCTGACCGGCACCTCCTGGGCGTGAGCCCCTCGGGCGCGTCCGGCGGCCCCCGTGCCACGCGGGAGGCGCCGGACGCGTCCCACACCGCCCGCGGGCGCGGCCGGGTCTCAGATCCAGCCGTGCTCGCGGGCGATCCGCACCGCCGCATGGCGGTTCTCGGCGCCCAGCTTGCCGGCCGCCGAGGAGAGGTAGTTGCGGACCGTCCCCTGGGAGAGCGCCGCGCGCTCGGCGATCTCGGCGATCGAGGTGCCGTCGGCGGCCAGCTCCAGCACGTCCGTCTCGCGCGGGGTCAGCGGCGTCTCGCCCGCGCTGATCGCGTCCGCCGCGAGCTCCGGGTCGACGTACCGGGCGCCCGCCAGCACCGTGCGGATGATCCCGGCCAGATCCGCCGCCGAGACCGTCTTCGGCAGGAAGCCGCGCACCCCGACCTCCAGCGCCCGCTTCAGATAGCCCGGGCGGCCGTGGCCGGTGACGATCATCGTGCGGCAGTCCGGAAGCACCCGCCGCAGCTCGGTGGCCACCTCGATGCCGTCCAGACCGGGCATCTGGAGGTCGAGCACCGCGACATCGGGGCGGTGCGCCTTCGCCATCGCCAGCGCCTCCGGGCCGGAGGCGGCCTGGGCGACCACGGTGATGTCCTCCTCCAGGGAGAGCAGCGCGGCCAGCGCCCCGCGGATCAGATGCTCGTCGTCGGCGAGCAGGACGCGCACGGGGGCGGTGTCGGTCATCGGGCGGGCCTTCCTGCGGTGGCGGGCGTGCGGTGGATCGGAACGGCCGGGTGGCCCGGAGCGGGACGGCGGATCAGAGCGGGACGGTGGCGAGCATCCGGAACCGGCCCGGTCCGGCCTCCGGGACGGTCAGCTCGCCGTCGTGCGCGGCCAGCCGTTCCCGCAGCCCGCGCAGCCCGGTACCGCTGCCCTGGGAGGGGATCGGCACCGCCGGCACCCCGTCATTCTCCAGCTCCAGCACCGCCCGGCCGTCCTCCCGGCGCAGCCTGATCGCGCAGTGGCCCGCCTCGCTGTGCCGCAGCACGTTGGTGGTCGCCTCGCGGATCACCCAGCCGAACACCGACTGCACCGGCTGCGGCAGCTGGTCGGCGTCCTCGCCGAGGTCGATCTCGCAGCGCACGTCGGCGGCGCGGAGCACCGCGCGGGCGCCGATCGCCTCGGCGTGCAGGTCCGCCGTGCGGTAGCCGCGGATCACGTCCCGGACCTCCCGCTGCGACTCCTGGGCGATCCGCTGCACCTCGGTCATCTGGTCGGCGGCCTCCGGGCGGCCGCGCCGGGCCAGCTGGACGGCGAGCTCGCTCTTCAGCGCGATCGTGGTGAGGTTGCGGCCCATCACGTCGTGCAGGTCCCGGGAGAACCGCAGCCGCTCCTCCGCGACGGCCAGCCGGGACTGTGCCTCGCGGGCGGCGTCCAGCTCCCAGACGACGCCCTGGAGCCAGGCGCACCCGCGGCAGCTGAGGCCGATGAAGGCCATCGCGACGAGGTCGCCGACCAGCATGCCGGCGGCCGCCGGGGCGCCGAGCCCGGCCAGCAGTGTGGCCGGGACGACCAGCAGCCGACCGCCGATTCCGGTGAGGCAGGCCTGCCGCATGGACAGGCCCACGCTCGCAGGGCCGAAGGCCGAGGCCGCCAGCGCGGAGACGACCACCGCGGTGAACGGCGGACCGGTGTTCACCGGTCCGCCGGTGGGGCCCAGCAGCAGGACGGCCCAGGAGCCGGCGACCGCCACCCCGCCGGTCAGCAGGAGCCAGCGCAGGTGGTCGGACGGCCGTTTCAGGTAGTGGTCGAGCGAGGTGCGGAACGCCCGGAAGCCCAGCAGTGTGGTGGCCAGGCCGACGACCATACTGACCCGGACGGCGTCGCGGGGCTGTTCCTGCTGGGCGGCGGATCCGGCGGCCAGCAGGATCACCATCATCAGGATCAGCGGCATCAGGTAGAGCGACCAGCGGAGGTAGAGCTCGGAACGCTGCGGCTTGCCGTAGGCCTTCCACCTACGCACCAGCCTCGGTACGCCCATCTGCCCGCCCCCGTTCGATCATGATCATTGCTTCGCTCTTCCTATCAGAGAAGGCTCAGCGGCGCGGCTCCCAGCGGAAGTAGCGGACGGCACCCCAGACCGCGAGGCCCAGCCAGACGGTGCCGGTGACCAGGTGCGGGGCGGCGGTGGCCCAGGTGCCGGCGAAGCCGGTCGCGGCCTCGGAGCCGTCGGTGCCGAACCAGCCGACGCGGATCAGCTGGAAGGCCGGCGTGGTGGGCAGCAGCCGGCAGAAGTCGGCGACGCCGTCCGGCATGACCTCCAGCGGGAAGAACAGGCCGGAGCCGAACTGGGCGAGCAGCAGGACCGGCATGGTGGTGATGCCCGCGCTCTCGACGGTCCGGGTGAATGCGCTGGAGATCGCGGCCAGCGCCATCAGGGTGCCGACGACCAGCACCAGCCCGACGGCCAGCAGCAGGGGGTTGACCGGCACGGTGAGGTGCAGGGCGCAGGCGCCGACCACCCCGATGACGGCGCACATCAGCAGGGCGAGGCCGACCGAGGGCACCGCGGTGCCGGCCAGGATCTCGGCGTCCCGGGCCTCGCCGGTGCGCAGCCGCTTGAGCACCAGCTCGCCGCGGCGGGCCACGTACGCGGCGGTCAGGTTGTAGTAGACGACGAAGACCAGCACCATCCCGACCGCGCCGTTGACCAGCAGCGAGTCGACGTCGAGACCGGGATTGTCCTTGGCCTGCTGGTCGAGCACGCTCTTCAGCCCGCCGATCAGCAGCAGCGGCAGCAGCAGGGCGGTGAACAGCGCGGTCCGGTTGCGCACCAGCAGGGTGGCCTCGGCCCGGCCGAGGGCGAGCAGGCGGCGGCCGGCGGTGCTCTGCGGGCCGGCTGCGGACAGGGCGGCGGTGGGGGCGGCGGTGGTCATCGGGCGAGTCCGATCAGGCGGCGGCGGGCGGTGGGGGCGGCGGGTGCGTCGGCCGGGGGCCGGTGGGCGGCCTCGGAGGCGATGGCGAGGAAGGCCTCCTCCAGCGAGGCGCTGCGGGCGTCGAGGGCGCCGAGCGCGATGCCGTGGTGGTCGGCCCAGCCGAGCAGCTCGGTGAGGGTGGCCTGGAGCCGGGGGGTGTGCACGGTGATCCGGCGGCCGACGGCGAGGACCTCGGCCCCGGGCAGCGGGGGGAGGGAGGCGCCGGAGAACTCGGGGAGTTCGAAGGTGATCCGGGACGGGCGGCCGGCGATCACCTCGGCCACGGTGCCGGTGGTGACGACCCGGCCGCCGTGCATGATGGCCAGCCGGTCGGCCAGCTCCTCGGCCTCCTCCAGGTAGTGCGTGGTGAGCAGCACCGTGGTGCCCTGGGTGCGCAGCTCGCGGACCAGGCGCCAGACGGCTGCGCGGGCCTCCGGGTCGAGGCCGGTGCTGGGCTCGTCCAGGAAGAGCACCTCGGGGCGGCCGAGCAGGGCCATCGCGAGGTCGAGCCGGCGGCGCTCGCCGCCGGAGAGCTGCTTGACCCGGACGTTGCGGCGGGCGGTCAGGCCGACGAGCTCCAGCGCCTCGTCCACCGGGCGGGTGCGGCTGGTCATTCCGGCCCAGCTGCGGCCGGTCTCGGCGACGGTGAGGTCGCCGGGGAACCCGCCCTCCTGGAGCATGATGCCGATCCGGGGGCGGACGGCGGCCCGCTCGCGGTGCGGGTCGTGGCCGAGTACCCGGACCTCACCGCCGGTCGGGGCGGCGAGGCCCTCGATCAGCTCCATGGTGGAGGTCTTCCCGGCCCCGTTGGTGCCGAGCAGTGCGAACAGTTCGCCCTTGCCGATGGTGAGGTCGACGCCGCGCACGGCGTGGTAGCCGTCGGTGCCGGAGCCGTAGTGGCGGTGGAGGCCGGTGACCTCGATCACGGGCTCGCTCGGGGCGGGGGGCTGGCTCGTTTCCATGCCTCAAGCCTTCCGCCGCCCGGGCGCCGCGGGCAGTGCGCGCCGTCATGAGAACGCGGTGCGGTTACCCGGGTCGGCGATGACAAATGTCATCGGCCAAGGGCCCGGGGGGCGGGCCGGGGAATACCGGCAAGGAACGCCGAAGGGCCCCCTCGATCGAGGGGGCCCTTCGTACTGGAGCGGACGACGAGATTCGAACTCGCGACCCTCACCTTGGCAAGGTGATGCTCTACCAACTGAGCCACGTCCGCAGGTCTGACTATTGAGTTGTGCTGTGCTCGCGCACTGCGAGCGGACGACGAGATTCGAACTCGCGACCCTCACCTTGGCAAGGTGATGCTCTACCAACTGAGCCACGTCCGCATGGTGCCTGGTGGGGCACCCGCCGCCTCTCGGGATCTCTCCGTTGCGGCGACGAGGAATACTCTACAGCATCGTTCGGGGTGGTCGCCCCACCCTTTCGGGCAGGTGGGACGACCGGGCCCCGGCGGGGTCAGTTCGCCTCGGCGAACGCCTCGTACACGTGCTTGGGGATGCGGCCCCGGGCGGGCAGCTCCATGCCGCGCGACTGGGCCCAGGCGCGCACGGCGGCCGGGTCCGGGGTGAGTGCGGTACGGCGGAAGGACTTTCCGGTGCGGCTCTGGCGGCGGCCGGCCGCGACGAACGGAGCGAGGGCCTCCCGCAGCTTTTCCGCGTTGTCCAGGGACAGGTCGATCTCGTAGGACTTCCCGTCGACGCCGAAGTGGACGGTTTCCGCGGCGGCACCGCCGTCCAGGTCGTCGGAGAGCGTGACGACTACACGCTGAGCCATGGGTGTCAATCCTCTCGGGCAATTCGGCCGAAGGGCGCGGGGTGCGCTCCCGTGGCCTGATGTGCACCACACGCGCAAGCGCATACGGGCAGGCCTGATGGCGTGCCGGATACGCAGCACTTGCCGCGGCAGGTGGCCCTATTCTGCACCCGAAGCGGGTCGAAATCGAAGAGTCCGGCTTTCTTTTCCGGATATTCACGTGTCTTCGCCGGAGTACCGGATACCGGCGCACTCGGCTGGCCGATCTGTCCCGGAGTGCCGGTATTCGGGTGCTCTTCGGCGGTTCTCGTTCGGGGAGCCGAATCCGCAGAAATGGGGTGCCCGCCGGTGCGGGGCGCGGGCCCGGAACCCTTGCGGCGTAAGGGTCTCAGGTCTACGCGCGTCGCCCGCCCCGGCCAGCAATCGCGCCCGAAACCCCCGGTAGTCTGGAGTTCCCCCGCCTCACGAAGACACCACCGGGAGTGCCAGTGGCACGCGTCGTAGTCGACGTCATGCTCAAGCCGGAGATCCTCGACCCCCAGGGACAGGCGGTGCAGCGCGCACTGCCCCGTCTCGGATTCACCGGGATCGCCGACGTCCGCCAGGGCAAGCGCTTCGAGCTGGAGCTGGAGGGCCCGGTCGACGACGCCGCGCTCGCCCGTATCCGCGAAGCCGCCGAGACCTTTCTCGCCAACACCGTGATCGAGGACTTCACCGTCCGCATCGAGGAGGAGGCGAAGTGACCACCCGCGTCGGCGTCGTCACTTTCCCCGGATCCCTCGACGACCGCGACGCCCAGCGCGCGGTCCGCCTGGCCGGCGCCGAGCCGGTCGCCCTCTGGCACCGTGACAAGGATCTCCACCAGGTCGACGCCGTCGTCCTGCCGGGCGGATTCAGTTACGGCGACTATCTGCGCTGCGGCGCGATCTCCCGCTTCTCCCCGGTGATGGCCACCATCATCGAGCAGGCGAAGCTGGGAATGCCGGTTCTCGGTATCTGCAACGGCTTCCAGGTGCTCTGCGAATCGCACCTACTGCCCGGCGCGCTCACCCGCAACGACTCGCTGCACTTCATCTGCCGCGACCAGAAGCTGCGCATCGAGAACAACGGCACCGCCTGGACCCGGGATTACTCGGTCGGACAGGAAATCGTCGTCCCGCTGAAGAACGGCGAGGGCCGCTTCGTCGCGGACGCGCACGTCCTGGACGAACTGGAGGCGGAGGGCCGGGTGGTCGCCCGTTACCTGGACGTCAACCCGAACGGTTCGTACCGCGACATCGCCGGCATCACCAACGCCGCCGGCAATGTCGTCGGCCTGATGCCGCACCCGGAGCACGCCGTGGAGCCGCTCACCGGTCCGACCGTCGAGGGCCTGGGCTTCTTCACTTCCGTACTGAAGCAGCTGGTGAACGCCTGATGAGCCTCGACACCGTCAAGAACGCCGAGCAGACCCCGGACGCCGCCCAGCCCTGGGCCGAGCTCGGCCTCAAGCAGGACGAGTACGCGCGCATCCGCGAGATCCTCGACCGTCGCCCGACCGGCGCCGAGCTCGCGATGTACTCCGTCATGTGGTCGGAGCACTGCTCGTACAAGAGCTCCAAGGTCCACCTGAAGCAGTTCAGCGAGAAGAAGCCGCAGAGCGACGCGATGCTCGTCGGCATCGGCGAGAACGCCGGTGTGGTCGACGTCGGCCAGGGCTACGCGGTCACCTTCAAGGTCGAGTCGCACAACCACCCGTCGTACATCGAGCCCTACCAGGGCGCGGCCACCGGCATCGGCGGCATCGTGCGAGACATCCTGGCGATGGGCGCCCGCCCGGTCGCCGTGATGGACCCGCTGCGCTTCGGTGCGGCCGACCACCCGGACACCCGGCGCGTGCTGCCCGGGATCGTCGCGGGCATCGGCGGCTACGGCAACTGCCTGGGCCTGCCGAACATCGGCGGTGAGGTCGTCTTCGACTCCTGCTACCAGGGCAACCCGCTGGTCAACGCGCTCTGCGTGGGCGTGATGAAGCACGAGGACATCCACCTCGCGCAGGCCTCCGGCGCCGGCAACAAGGTCATCCTGTACGGGGCCCGCACCGGCGGCGACGGCATCGGCGGTGTCTCGGTGCTCGCCTCCGAGACCTTCGACGCCACCGGCCCGGCCAAGCGCCCGGCCGTCCAGGTCGGCGACCCGTTCCAGGAGAAGCTCCTCATCGAGTGCACTCTGGAGATCTTCTCCGAGAAGCTCGTCAAGGGCATCCAGGACCTCGGCGGCGCCGGCCTCTCCTGCGCCACCTCCGAGCTGGCCTCGGCCGGCTCCGGCGGTATGCGGATCGAGCTGGACACCGTCCCGCTGCGCGACAACACGCTCTCGCCCGAGGAAATCCTCATGAGCGAGTCGCAGGAGCGCATGTGCGCCATCGTCGAGCCCGGCAAGGTCGACCGCTTCCTGGAGATCTGCGAGAAGTGGGACGTCATCGCCACCGTCATCGGTGAGGTGACCGACGGCGAGCGGCTGGAGATCTTCTGGCACGGCGAGCTGGTCGTGGACGTGCCGCCGCGCACCGTCGCCCACGAGGGCCCGACCTACCAGCGCCCGTACGCCCGCCCGAGCTGGCAGGACGCGCTGCAGGCCGACGCCCCGAGCGCCGAGCGCCTCGCCCGGCCGACCACCGGTGAGGGCCTGAAGGCCGACCTGCTCAAGGTCGCCGGCAGCCCCAACCAGGCCTCCAAGTCCTGGATCACCGACCAGTACGACCGCTACGTGCTCGGCAACACCGTGCTCTCGGTGCCCGAGGACTCCGGCATGATCCGGATCGACGACGAGACCAACCTCGGCGTCTCGGTCGCCACCGACGGCAACGGCCGCTACACCAAGCTGGACCCGTACACCGGTGCCCAGCTGGCCCTCGCCGAGGCGTACCGCAACGTCGCGGCCGGCGGTGCCAAGCCGCTCGCCATCTCCGACTGCCTCAACTTCGGCTCCCCCGAGGACCCGGACGTCATGTGGCAGTTCGCCGAGGCGACCCGCGGCCTGGCCGACGCCTGCCTGGAGCTCGGTACCCCGGTCACCGGCGGCAACGTCTCGCTCTACAACCAGACCGGCGAGGTCGCCATCCACCCGACCCCCGTGGTCGCGGTGCTCGGCGTCATCGACGACGTCACCCGGCGCACCCCGATCGGCTTCGCCGAGGAGGGCCAGCTGCTCTACCTGCTCGGTGAGACCGAGGACGAGCTGGGCGGCTCGGCCTGGTCGCAGGTGGTCCACGACCACCTCGGCGGTCTGCCGCCCAAGGTCGACCTGGGCCGCGAGAAGCTGCTCGGCGAGATCCTGATCGCCGCCTCGCGCGACGGCATGATCGACGCCGCGCACGACCTCTCCGACGGCGGCCTGGGCCAGGCCCTGGTGGAGAGCTGCCTCAAGGGTGGTCACGGCGCACGGATCATCGTGCCCGAGGGCCAGGACCCGTTCGTGTTCCTGTTCTCCGAGTCGGCCGGCCGCGCGGTTGTCGCGGTTCCGCGCAGCGAGGAGCTCCGGTTCAACGACATGTGCACCGCGCGCGGCCTGCCGGCCACCCGGATCGGCGTGGTCGACGGCGATGTGCTGGACGTCCAGGGGCAGTTCACCGTGTCGCTGGCCGAGCTGAAGGACGCCCACACCGGCGTCATCGAGGCTCTGATCGCCTGATCGCCCGGCGAACGGCGAGTGCTCGGGGGCGGCCGGTTCGGCTGAACCGTCCGCCCCTCGGCGTATGTTGGGGCCCATGCCTGCCAAGTCCCGTACGTACCAGCCCGCGAAGGTCCGCGCCGCGCTCGCGGGGCAGACCGACGCGCTGAGCGACGCCGTGCAGCTGCTCTGCGCCCGTCCGGACGCCGAAGAGCTGCTCGACCGGCCGACCCGGCTGGGGGAGTGGCGGGTGCGCGAGTTGATCGCGCACCTGGCCGTCCAGATCGACTGGGTACCGGCGCACATCGAGGACCCGCCGGAGGGCCGGCCGCCGCTGGACCTGCTGCAGTGGGCCGCACGGGTCGGCACGGTCGCCCCGCTGCTCGACGCGCAGGCCCGGGAGAAGGCGGCCGGCGAGTTCGGGGGTGCCCCGGCCGCGGTGGCGGAGGCCTTCCGGGAGGCCGTGGCGCGACTGGCCCTCGTCCTGGCCAGGGTCGACTACTGGGACCCGGCCCGGCGGTTCGAGATCCGGCTCGGCTCGATGCTGCTCACCGACATGTGGGTGACCCGGCTGGTGGAGACGGTCGTGCACGCCGACGACCTGGCCGACGCGCTCGGCCTCGCGGACTTCCCGCACGACAAGCAGGCGCTGGCCGCCGTCACCCGCCTGCTCGCCGACGCCCTGGCCGACCAGGCACCCGGCGGCGCGGTCGAGCTGCGGGTGCCGCCGTACGCCGTGGTGCAGGCCGTCGAGGGCCCCCGGCACACCCGGGGCACCCCGCCGAACGTGGTCGAGACCGACCCGCTGACGTGGATCCGGCTCGCCACCGGCCGGGCCGACTGGGCGGCGGCGGTGGACGACGCGGCCGTCTCGGCCAGTGGCGAGCGGAGCGACCTGCGGGGATACCTGCCGCTGCTCGGCTAGGGCTCCGACAGGGCTGCCCGGCAGGCCGTCGCTCAGCCGTGCAGCTGGCCGGCGAGCGCCGACGCGGCCTTCTGGAGCGCCGCGCCGGTGAGCGCCCGGTCCCGGTCGGCGGTGTCGGTGTCCTGGGACAGGACCAGCACGATGTCTCCCTCGCCCGCCGCGGGAACGCGGGCCACCGCGGCCGTGCCCTCCCCGGGGGTGGCCTTGGCCTCGCCCTTCGCGGGCCGCTCGCGGGAGAACTGCTCCAGCTGGGCGACGCTCATCCGGCCCTCCCGCTGGATCACCGGCAGCGCGAGGTTGAGTGCGACCTCCTCCTTGGGCACGGCCAGCAGTTCGACGACGACGGGGGTGCTGCCGGCCGTCCAGGTGCAGGAGACCGTCGCGTTGGGCGGGATCGCGGGCGCCGAGGGCAGGGACGGCGGGGGCGACACCGTGGTGGGCCACGGCTGTTCCGGCACGCCGTCGCCGACGTCGCCCTCGGCGGCGGGCCCGCCCTTGGCGCCGGGGCTGACGGCCCGCTCGACCCCGGCCGTCTTCAGGGCCGCCGCCAGGTCGAGGCCGAACGGGCAGGCGGACGTCTTGTCGAGCTGCTTCGCCGTCGCCCGGACCCGGTCGTAGGAGAGCGTGCCGCCACCGCCCGCGGCGTCGGAGCCGGCCCCGGAGGACGAGCAGGCGGCCGTGCCGAGGAGGATCCCGGTGGCGCCGATGGCGGCGAGGAGCCTGTGGTGCCGGGCGGCGGTGCGGTCAGCTGTCATGCGGTCAGCGTATGACGGGCCGTGTCGTGGGCGGTCGTTGAATCCGTCTCAGATCGGTCCCGGGCCGCTCTCAGGGCACCGCCGGGCCGCTCAGGTACGTCCCGTCCGCCGAGTACGGCCAGGCGTTGGGTTCGCAGCCCTTGAGGCCGTAGATCTGCTGCATCATCGCGGGCGCCGGCTTGCCCTTGGCCGGGCAGGTCTCGTGGCCGTGGCCGATCCGGTGCCCCACCTCGTGGTTGACGATCAGCGCCCGGTACTCGTCGATCGGGCCGCTGAACTGCGGGGAACCGGTGTTCCAGCGCTTGACGTTGACCAGCACCTGGTTGCCGACGTTGCAGTTCACCTCGCCGTGGGTGTCCAGCCCGGCCGCGCCGCAGATCCTGTCCACGGTGGCCGGCGAGGCGATCTTCACGGTGAAGTCGTACGCACCGCTCGCCACCAGCTGGAAGCCGTTCTTGCGGTCGTTGGTCCAGCCCCGCTTGTCGGCCAGGATGCCCTGGACCTGTGCGGCGGCGGCCGCCGGGTCGATCCCGATGCCGTCCTCGACCTCCACCCGGTAGCGGCGGACGGGGCCCTTGCCCACCGCCGCGGCCGCGCCGGGGGCGACGGTGAAGGTGCCCGCGCCCTTGCTGGGGCCCGGGTCCGGGGCGCTCGGCTCGGGAGCGGCCGGTTCCGGGGCGGGTGGCGGGGTGGGCTGCTGCGAGGGGGTGGGCGTCGGCGTCGGGGCCGGCCCGGGTGCGGCCCGGGTGCCGCCGTCGGACGGGGCGACCCGGCCCTGAGCGGTCTGCCCGCCGCCGGGCAGGGTGGAGGGGCGGTTCAGCACGTAGAGCGTGCCGCCGAGTATCGCCACGGCCGCCACCAGTGCGGTGATCATCCCGGGCCCGGGTCCGCGGCGCTGGCGGCGCCGTCTGCGCCCGCCGCCCGCCTGGCCACGGCCGCCGCGGGCCCGGGGGGCGACGGCGGGGGAGTCTCCGGTCCGGGACGCCGTACCGCGGGAGCTGCGCGCGCGGGAGCCGCGCTGGTCGGGTCGGGCTGCGGGCACAGTGAGGCTTTCCTGTCGGACCGTGGGGCCGCAGAGCCTTCGAACTTGTGTGCGTCCCCCTCGCCCGGTAACCCTGGCATGGAGGCCCGGTGAATGTCCACATACCGGGTATACGGCCGATCCGGGACCGCCCCCGTCGCCTCGAAGGGCGGCGGGGGCGGCGGGTCCGGACGCGCGGTCCGGGCGATTCGAGGGGGTCAGCCCAGGGTGGCGGCGGCGGTTGGCGAGCTGTCCCGGAGGAACTGCGCGCAGCGCTCCGCCTCCTCCTTCTCCTCGATCGCGGCGGCGGCCCGGCCGAGCGCGTGCAGCGCCCGCAGGAAGCCGCGGTTCGGCTCGTGCTCCCACGGCACCGGGCCGTGGCCCTTCCAGCCCGCGCGGCGCAGCGAGTCCAGCCCGCGGTGGTACCCGGTACGGGCGTACGCGTAGGACTCGACGGTGCGGCCGGCGGCGAAGGCGTCGTCGGCGAGCTGGGCCCAGGCCAGCGAGGAGGTCGGGTACTTCGCCGCGACCTCGGCCGGGGAGGCGCCGCCGGCCAGCAGCTCCAGCGGAGCGGGCTCGGCGGGCAGGTGCGTCGGGGGCGGACCCCCGAGGAGGTTCTGGCCCGCGAAGGAGTTCTCGTGTGCACTCATGCCCCCCAGTGAACCACTGGGGGGCACGAGTGCAGACCCTGCCTGCGGCGGTGGCCCGACTTCTGGCCGCCTTGCGTCGGGCCGCGGCCTGCTTCGGGCCGGGCCCTGCTTCAGGCGGCGCCCTACTTCAGGCGGTTGCCGGCCGAGCGGAGCTGCTGGGCGGCCTCCAGCACGCGGGCGGCCATGCCGGCCTCGGCCAGCTTGCCCCAGGTGCGCGGGTCGTAAGTGTTCTTCTTGCCGACCTCGCCGTCGACCTTCAGCACACCGTCGTAGTTCGCGAACATGTGCCCAGCGACCGGGCGGGTGAACGCGTACTGGGTGTCGGTGTCCAGGTTCATCTTCACGACGCCGTTCTCCAGCGCGGTCGCGATCTCCTCCGCGGTGGAGCCCGAGCCGCCGTGGAAGACGAAGTCGAACGGGTCGGTCTTGCCGTACTGCTTGCCGATCGCGTCCTGCAGCTCGCGCAGCAGCTCCGGCTTCAGGACGACGTTGCCCGGCTTGTAGACGCCGTGCACGTTGCCGAAGGAGGCGGCCAGCAGGTAGCGGCCCTTCTCGCCCAGGCCCAGGGCCTCGGCGGTGCGGACGGCGTCGTTGACGGTGGTGTACAGCTCGTCGTTGATCTCGTGCGTGACGCCGTCCTCCTCGCCGCCGGTCGGGGTGATCTCGACCTCAAGGATGATCTTGGCGGCGACGGCCTGGGCCAGCAGCTCCTCGGCGATGGCCAGGTTGTCGTTCAGGGTCTCGGCCGAGCCGTCCCACATGTGCGACTGGAACAGCGGGTTCAGGCCCTTGGCCACGCGCTCGGCGGAGATCGCCAGCAGCGGGCGGACGTAGCCGTCCAGCTTGTCCTTCGGGCAGTGGTCGGTGTGCAGCGCGACGGTGATGTCGTACTTGGCGGCGACGATGTGCGCGAACTCGGCGAGCGCGACGGCGCCGGTCACCATGTCCTTGTTGTGCTGGCCGCCCAGGAACTCCGCACCACCGGTCGAGATCTGGATGATGCCGTCGCTCTCGGCCTCGGCGAAGCCGCGCAGGGCGGCGTGCAGGGTCTGCGAGGAGGTGACGTTGATGGCCGGGTAGGCGAACTTGCCCGCCTTGGCCCGGTCCAGCATCTCGTTGTAGACCTCGGGAGTTGCGATGGGCATGCGATCCGCTCCTGTCGGGTTGCGGCGTACGGACGGTGCTGTCCGACGCTGTGTACGCCTTCGTTACGACTCCGGGGCGCCGGCAGCCGAGCGCGGCATTGCGGTGCGGCTCTCCGGTACCTGGGTTCGAGGCGGCCGCCGCGGTACGACAATGAGGGTGGTTTGCGACCGCGGTCCGGACGCCCGTGCCATCTTCCCAGACTTGCGCTCCGGGGTCAGCATGCAGCCCGCCAGTCGGACGGGGCCCTGCCTGCCGGGCGCCAGGGTACGAGACGCGCCGCGGGGGTGCTACGAAAGGATGAGGGCCTCTCGGCCACCGGGGAGAAGCTTTGGTAAAGACGGGCCCGCTATCCTGCGGCCGTGGACTACAACCAGCTGGCCGTCAACCTGCTCGACGCCAAATCACTGATCTCGTCCCTCGGTGCCATCGGGCTGATCGCGATCATCTTCGCGGAGACCGGCCTCCTGGTCGGGTTCTTCTTCCCCGGGGACTCCCTGCTCATCATCGCTGGCGTCGCCGCCTCGAACGCCGCCTCGTCGGTGCTCGGCGAAGGGACGAAGCTGCCGATCGCGGCCCTGCTCGTCGGGGCCCCGGTCGCGGCGATCGCCGGAGCCCAGCTCGGGCACCTGATCGGGGTGAAGGTCGGGCCGAAGATGTTCGACAAGCCCGAGTCGAAGATCTTCCGCCGCGAGTACGTGGTGAAGGCCGAGGAGTACTTCAACAAGTTCGGGCCCGGCAAGGCCGTGGTGCTGGCCCGATTCATGCCGATCGTCCGCACCTTCCTGAACCCGGTCGCGGGCACCCTGGAGATGCCCGCCCGGACGTTCTTCCTGTGGAACGTGATCGGCGGCGTGCTCTGGACCGAGTCGATGCTGCTCACCGGCTACTTCTTCGGTGACGCCCTCGCCCCGGTGATCGACAAGTACCTGATCCCGGCGGTGCTGCTGATCGTGCTGCTCTCGGTCTCACCGATCCTGATCGAGGTGCTGCGCGAGCGCCGGAAGAAGAAGGCCGGCGGCGTCGGGGCCCTCGCCGAGGACGTCGAGACCGTCCAGGCCGGCGGGCGCCACCGCCGCGGCTGAGCCACGGCACGACGAGACGGCAGGGGCCGGGTTCCGTTCCACGTGGAACGGAACCCGGCCCCTGCCGTCTGTCCGGAGTGCGAGGTCTACTCGGGCTCCCGGTACCCGGGGCCGTCAGAGGCCCAGGTCGTCCAGGTTGTAGGCGGTCACGTACGGAAGGCCCGTCGCCTCGACCGCGGCGGCGCCGCCGCGCTCCACGATCACCGCGACACCGACCACCTCGGCGCCCGCCTCGCGCAGGGCCTCGACGGCGGTCAGCACCGAGCCGCCGGTGGTGGAGGTGTCCTCGACGGCCAGCACCCGGCGGCCCTTGACCTCCGGGCCCTCGATCCGGCGCTGCAGGCCGTGCGCCTTGCCCGCCTTGCGGACCACGAAGGCGTCCAGCTCCTGGCCGCGCGCGGCCGCGGCGTGCAGCATCGCGGCCGCCACCGGGTCGGCACCGAGGGTCAGACCGCCGACGGCGTCGTACTCCAGGTGGGCGGTCGCGTCCAGCATCACCCGGCCGACCAGCGGGGCGGCCTGGCCGTCCAGCGTGATCCGGCGAAGGTCGACGTAGTAGTCGGCCTCCTTGCCGGAGGAAAGGGTGACCTTGCCGTGCACGACGGCCTTGTCCTTGATCTGTGCCAGCAGGGCGTCGCGGTCGTTGCTCATGAGCGTTCAGTCTAGGGCGTGTCTGACAGTTCCCGGCGCACCCGTGCGGCGTCGGGGTGCATGCATCGCAAGGCGGAGGAGAGAGTCCGTGCGGAGCATCGGCGACCGACGACAACGTGGCGAGGTGCGTGCCCTGGCGTCGTGCGCCGGGCGCAGGAATCGTCGGACACGCCCGTAGCGGGGCGAGGGACCGGCTAGCGTCGCCGCAGGGCCCTGACCAGCACCACGGCGCCGCCGACCAGCGCCACACCGCCGCCGATCATCCACGGCACGGCGCTGCGGCCACCCGGGCCCGGCACCACGATGCCGCCGGCCTCGCCGCCCCAGCGGGACGCCGCCCGGGCCCGGGCGCTGCGGGCCGGGAGGGCCGGGGCGTAGCGGCCGCGCGGCGGGGCGTGGTCCACCTCCTCGGCGGAGCGGCCGACGATGCTGCGGCGGACCGGGCCGCTGAGCACCGGCTCCTGCTCGTACTCGAAGGGGAGCTCGGTGGGGAGCTCGCTGGGCAGCTCCTCCTCGGCCGAGGCGGCGGGGACGTCGGTGCCGGCGGGCTCCTCGTCATCGTCGTCGCGGCCGCCGGGGTCGCCGGTGGGGAGGCCGAAGCGCTCGGCGTCGGCGTCGGAGAAGGCGATCAGGTCGGAGAGGTCGTCGTCGAGGTCCTCACCGGGCTCGCTCTGGTGGTCCTCCAGGAAGAGCACGGTGGCGGTGGGCTCCTCCGCGTCCGCGTCCTCGCCCTCGGGCCGCTCGGTCTCCGCGGGCTCCTCGTCCCCGGTGTCCGCGGTCTCCTCGGCCTCGGCCGGTGCGGTGGTGTCCGTTCCGGCCTCCTCGGTCTCCTCGGCGTCCGTGGCCGTGGCCGTGTCCGTGTCCGCGTCCGCGTCGGCGGCGGCATCCGGGGAGGCGAGGGCGGCGGCGAAGCGGTCCAGCAGACGGCGGCCGGTCGCGGCGAGGGTCTCCTCGTCGAACTCGGTCAGCCGGCCGGTGGCGGACAGGTCGCCGGTGAAGCGGACCAGCGCGGTGCCCTCCTCGGCGCCGTCGGCGGCGCTGACCCGGACGGTGGCGGTCGCCTCGCCGCTGCCGCGGGCCTCCTGGCCCTCGGCGAACACGGTGAGCACGCCCTCGCGGCCCTCGATCAGCGACAGCACGCCGCGGAAGGTGATGGTGGAGGTGCCGATCCGCAGCTTCAGCCGCCCGCCGATCTCCTCGGCGGGGCCGCTGCCGACGGCGGCGGGCTCGGTGCTGAGACCCGGCACGCAACGGGCCAGCAGAGCCGGATCCTGCAGGGCCTGCCGGACCTGCTCGGCCGGCAACGGGACGACAACCTCATGCTCCATGTGACGGAGCCTACCGACCGAACCCCCGGTGGTCCCTGCTGCGGCCCCTACCTGTCGCGCCGACTTCTCCGGCCCGCCCCGGCCAGGCCCCCACCGGCCGGCCGGACCGGGCCCGCGGTGCCGCCACGGCGGCACGGCCGCATCCCGCCCCGGGGCTCACCGCGGCCCCAGGAGGCTGAGCGCCGCCGGGGGGCGTGCCGGGCGGAGGGTGGTGAGGCGGGCGGCGGCGGCGCGGAGGATGTCCGGGGTGAGCGCGCGGGGCGGCGGGGCGTCCGGGGCGAGGCCCAGCGGGGGCTGGGCGGCGGCCGCGAGCAGGAAGGCCTGGCTGCCGCTGCCGCTGCTGTCGCCGCTGTCGTCCGGCCCGGGCTGGCAGCTCGCGGTGGCGCCGCCCTGGACGGCGTACGGGACGGTCCGCAGGCCGGCCGCCCGCAGGCCGGACTCGACCTGCCAGAGGCGGTTCCGCTCGTCGCCGGCCCGGACGGCGAGCCGCCCGCCAGGGGAGAGAAGCCGGGTGGCGAGGCCGTAGAACTCCTGCGAGTGGAACTTCACCGTGCCGCCGTCGGCCGGTGCGGGCAGGTCGGCGAGGACGACGTCGAAGGCGCGGTCGCTCGGGCGGACGCTGCGCAGCCACTCCAGCGGGTCCGCGTCGGCGGTGCGGACCCGGGGGTCGTCCATCGAGCGACCGGAGAGCGCGGCCAGGCCGGGGTCGGTCCGGGCCAGCCGGGTGAGCGCCGGGTCGGCGTCGACGACCAGCACCGAGCGGACCCCGCTGTGCCGCAGCACTTCGCGCAGGGCCAGCCCGTCGCCGCCGCCGAGCAGCAGCACCCGGGCGTCCGGCCCGGCCGCCATCGCCGGGTGGACCAGCGCCTCGCTGCCCCGGTACTCGTCGGGGCCGCAGACCGCGAGCCGCCCGTCCAGGTAGAGCCGCAGCGGGCCCTCGGCCGGGCCGGTGAGCACGATCTCCTGGTACCGGCCGTGGGTGGCCAGGCGGACCTGCGCGCCGTACAGGGCGCTGCGGGCGGCCCGTTCGATCGCGCCGGACCAGGCGGCGGCCGCGGCGAGGGCGGCCAGGACGAGCCCGCAGCACCCCCAGAGCAGCAGCCGGACCCTCGGCACCGGCTCCTCGCGGAACAGCCAGAGCACCACGGCGGCCCCGGCGACGGCGTTGACCGCGCCGGTGACCAGGGCGCCGGTGCCGGGCCCGAACGTGGGCAGGATCAGGAACGGGAAGGCCAGGCCGCCGATCAGCGCGCCCACGTAGTCGGCGGCGAAGAGGTCGGCCGCGGCCCGGCCGGCGTCCTCGCGGCGGATCCGTTGGATGAGCGTCATCAGCAGCGGGATCTCGGCGCCGATGAGGACGCCGATCAGGCAGGTCAGGCCGACCATCGCGGTCTGGTACCGGCCGATCCAGGCCCAGCAGGAGTACAGCGCGAGGACGGAGAGCCCGCCGGCGAGTGCGAGCGCGCACTCGACCAGGGCGAAGGCGGTGGCGGGGCGGCGGGTGAAGCGCTTGGCGAGCAGTGAGCCCAGGCCCATCGCGAACACCATGACGGAGAGCACCACCGACGTCTGGGTGACGGAGTCCCCGAGGAGGTAGCTGCCGAGCGCCACGAGTTCGAGCTCGTAGACGAGTCCGCAGGCCGCGCAGACGAACGCGGCCAG
The DNA here is from genome assembly GCF_055561295.1 of Kitasatospora sp. NPDC022785. Classification (NCBI taxonomy): domain Bacteria; kingdom Bacillati; phylum Actinomycetota; class Actinomycetes; order Kitasatosporales; family Streptomycetaceae; genus Kitasatospora; species Kitasatospora sp. NPDC022785. The sequence goes on from NZ_JBVHHB010000012.1 coordinate 90,141, forward strand.
CAGGACGGTGAGCCGGGCGAGCCGGGGGCGGGCACGCAGCCGGCACCGACGGCGGGCGGGCAGGGGGGTCAGGCTCCGCCCGAGCCGGGATGGGCTGCCGTCGTCGAGGTCGAGTCCCGACTGAGCGGGGGGACCGGCCGGATGATTGATCACGAACAAACGCTAGGCGACGTTCGGTACGGACGGCTGCGTCCATTCGACGGACAGTGCGATACGTCGGGTTGACGGATCGTTCCTGCGTGCGAGTGGACGGCGGTCTGCGGGCGTATGCACGCCTCGGCCGCGGCTGTCGTGCTCACCGGGCCAGCACCAGCGAGGAGCGGGTGCAGACCAGCTGTCCCTCCTGCGGATAGGCGTGCCAGGTGCGCCAGAGCAGCCGGTCCGCGCTGCCCTGGGTGACCAGCGCGGTGAAGGCGCTCGGGTCCCCCGGGAAGACGCCCGCCAGGCCGCGTGGGTGCCCCTCGACCAGGGCCAGCAACTCCTGGGCGCGGGCGGCGAAGTCGTGCGGCGGCAGCGCCTCGATCCGGGCCGCGAACTCGTACTCCCAGCCGTCCACCTGCTTGGCCACCCGGGCCGGCAGCGGGGTCCGGCGGCCGGGCAGGCAGGCGACGGTCTCCAGGCACTTGCCCGGTCCGGCGGCGATCACCACCTGGTGGGAGGCACCGAGCAGCCGCAGCTGCAGGGAGCCGGGCGGACCGGGACGTCCGGCCCCGTCCAGTCTCAGGTCGCGGACCGCGAGAGCGGGCAGCGGTTCGCCGCCCAGGCACCAGGCCAGGTCACCCGCGCGGGTGTCCGTGTAGGAGGTCTGCAGTGTGGTGAGCATGCTCGGCTCCGCGTTTCAGCTCCGTGCGCGCCCGCCGAGCAGCAGCGAGTAAGGCCAGGCAGAGGCGAGGCTGTTCGTGGCTGTGCGGTCCAGGGCGCGGCCGACCGTGGAAGGAAGGATTCCGGCTGGAGATTCAGCAGCAGAGAAGCATGAATACGCCGGGTCCGTCGGTGATTTACCCAACTTTGTCAAGCATTCACCGTTTCGAGCACACCTGCTTCCCGGCTCTGATCGACCCGGTGTGCGACTCTGCACAGCGCGCGCTCTTCGCACCGGTCCACGCGCCGCGCACTCCGCGCGCACGCCGTCCGCAGGCCCTGTGCGCCCCTGCCCTCCCATGCGCCCGGCGCGCGGTGGCACACGAAGCGCCCGGACCTGCCGGGCAGGCATGGCGAATGCCCGACAGGCGGTAAACGCCCATGCCTGTCGGGCAAGTTGACGAATCGTCAGGACATCCAGGCCATTCCGCCGATCCGTCAGATCCGGCTGAGCCTGGCCACCGCCTCCTGGAGGACGTCGACCCGCTTGCAGAACGTGAACCGGACGAGGGGGCGGCCGGCCTCCGGGTCGTCGTAGAAGACGGCGTTGGGGATGGCGACCACACCGCAGCGCTCGGGGAGGGTGCGGCAGAACTCGATCCCGTCCTTCTCGCCGAGCGGGGTGATGTCGGTGGTGATGAAGTACGTGCCCGCGGGAGTGAAGACCCGCAGGCCCGCCGCCGAGAGCCCCTCGGCCAGCAGGTCGCGCTTGCGGAGCAGGTCGGCGCGGAGGGTGTCGAAGTAGTCGTCGGGCAGCCGCAGGGCCTCGGCGACGGCGTACTGGAAGGGCCCGGCGCTGACGTAGGTCAGGTACTGCTTGGCGGTGCGGACGGCGGCGACCAGCGGGGCGGCGGCGGTGACCCAGCCGACCTTCCAGCCGGTGAAGGAGAAGGTCTTGCCGGCCGAGGAGATGGAGACGGTGCGCTCGCGCATGCCGGGGAGGGCGGCGATGGGGTGGTGGGCGCCGGTGAAGACGAGGTGCTCGTAGACCTCGTCGGTGACGACCAGCAGGTCGTGCTCGACGGCGAGGGCGGCGATCGCGGCCAGCTCCTCCGGGGTCAGGACGAGACCGGTGGGGTTGTGCGGGGAGTTGAGCAGGAGCAGCCGGGTGCGCGGGGTGATCAGCGACCGGAGCCGGTCGAGGTCGGGGCGGAACGAGGGCGCCCGGAGGGTGAGCGGGACGCGGGTGGCGCCGGCCATGGCGATGCAGGCGGCGTACGAGTCGTAGAACGGTTCGAAGGCGATGACCTCGTCGCCGGGCTCCAGCAGGGCGAGCAGGGCGGCGGCGATGGCCTCGGTGGCGCCGGCGGTGACGAGTACCTCGGTGTCCGGGTCGTACGTGAGGCCGTGGAAGCGCTGCTGGTGCTCGGCGACGGCCTGCCGGAGTTCGGGGATGCCGGGGCCGGGCGGGTACTGGTTGCCGCGGCCGTCGCGCAGCGCCCGGACGGCGGCCTCGCGGATCTCCTCGGGCCCGTCGGTGTCGGGGAAGCCCTGGCCGAGGTTGATCGAACCGGTGGCGGTGGCGAGGGCCGACATCTCGGCGAAGATCGTCGTGCCCATCCCGTGCAGCCTGCGGTTCAGCAGCGGCCTCGTACCCATTGCGGCTCCTCACGCCTCGTCGTGGGCCCCATCCTCGGCCCGGCGGCGGCCGGAGACAAGGACGGCCCGCCACCGGGGTCTGCCGGTGGCGGGCCGTGCCGTGGGAAGCCGGTGGGGTCAGGCCTCGTCGGTGCCTTCGGGGGCCTCGCCGTCGCCCTCCTCGCCCTCGATCTCCTTCTGGAGGCCGAGGCGCTCGACGATCCACTGCTCGAAGCCGACGGCGGCCTGGGTCCAGTTGGCGGTGGTGGTGACGAAGTAGTCCAGGTTGACGCCGGTGCCGACGATCATCTGGGCCTCGCCGATCAGGCGGACCACGCCGTCCTCGTGGGTGTGGGTGTAGACCTTGGGCCAGAGGGTCTCGCGGTTCCACTCGTCGATCAGGTCGAGGATCTCGCCCTTGTCCTCCAGCGGGTACGCGCGGTCGTAGAACGCGCGGACCGCGAAGAGCTCCTTCTGCTCGCCGCGGAACATGTAGTAGACGCGGAAGCCCTCCCAGGGGGCGGTGAGGTCGCCCTCCTCGTCCACCACGTGCTTGAGCTGCATCTGGTCCAGCAGCTGGGTCACCAGGGCCTGGTCCGGAACGATGATCGGCGGCGGGCCGGCCGGTCGGCCGCCCTGGCCACCGCCGGGCTGGCCGCCCTGCGGGACGCCGAACGACGGGATGGACGACGGGTCGATGCTCATGGGGGTCCTCTTCCTCAGTGCACGTGGTGGCCGGCAATGAGAGGCCGCCCTTTCCACCTCCCATCCTGCCTCATTCGGGCCCTGCCTCACAGGGGCGGCAACCCGGGAAGGATCTTGCAGGAGCGTCTGCCGGGGGCGGCGGACACCGAGGGTGAACAGGGCGGTGGGCCGCTCCCGTGGAAGGGGCGGCCCACCGTGGGCGGGGCTCCGGCGAGAGCCCCGGTGCGCTACTTCTCCAGCGGCCCGCGGCCACGGACGGTGAGGCGGTCGGTCTCTTCGTCCCGCTCGACCACGACGGTGTCGCCGTCGTGCACCTGGCCGGAGAGGATCGCCCGGGCCAGCTGGTCGCCGATCGCCGACTGCACCAGACGGCGCAGCGGGCGGGCGCCGTACGCCGGGTCGTAGCCGGTGAGCGCCAGCCAGTCCCGGGCCGCCTCGCTGACCCGGAGGGTGAGCCGGCGCTCGCGCAGCCGCTCGCCCAGCCGGGCCACCTGGAGGTCGACGATCCGGCTGAGCTCGGCGGTGCCCAGCGGGTCGAAGACCACGATGTCGTCCAGCCGGTTGAGGAACTCCGGCTTGAAGGCGGCCCGGACGGCCTCCAGCACCAGGGCCTTCTTCCGGTCCTGCGAGGAGGCCTGGTCCACCGGGCCCGGTTCGTTGAACGCGTGGCTGCCCAGGTTGGAGGTGAGGATCAGGATCGCGTTGCGGAAGTCCACCGTGCGGCCCTGGCCGTCGGTGAGCCGGCCGTCGTCCAGTACCTGGAGCAGCACGTCGAAGACCTCGGGGTGGGCCTTCTCGACCTCGTCCAGCAGCACCACGCTGTACGGGCGGCGGCGGACCGCCTCGGTGAGCTGGCCGCCCTCCTCGTAGCCGACGTACCCGGGCGGGGCGCCGACCAGGCGGGAGACGGAGTGCTTCTCGCCGTACTCGCTCATGTCGATGCGGACCATCGCCCGCTCGTCGTCGAAGAGGAAGTCGGCCAGGGCCTTGGCGAGTTCGGTCTTGCCGACGCCGGTGGGGCCGAGGAAGAGGAAGGAGCCGGTCGGGCGGTCCGGGTCGGCGATGCCGGAGCGGGTGCGGCGCACCGCGTCCGAGACGGCCTGGACGGCCTCGCGCTGGCCGATCAGGCGGCGGCCCAACTCGTCCTCCATGCGCAGGAGTTTGGCGCTCTCGCCCTCCAGCAGCCGGCCGGCCGGGATGCCCGTCCAGGACGCGACCACGTCGGCGACGTCGTCCGGACCGACCTCCTCCTTGACCATGGAGTCGCTGGTGTCCTCCCCGGCGGCGCGCTCCTGCGCCTCGGTCAGCTCGGTCTCGGCGGCCGGGATCTCGGCGTACATCAGCTTGGAGGCGCGCTCGAAGTCGCCGTCCCGCTGGGCGCGTTCGAGGGCGCCGTGCAGGTCGTCCAGGCGCTCCTTCAGCTCGCCCACCCGGTTGAGGCTCTTCTTCTCCTGTTCCCACCGGGCGGTGAGCACGCTCAACTGCTCGTTCTTGTCGGCGAGATCGCGCCGCAGTCGGGCGAGCCGGTCGACCGAGGCAGGGTCCGACTCCTTCTCCAGGGCCAGCTCCTCCATCCGCAACCGGTCGACGGAGCGCTGGAGTTCGTCGATCTCGACCGGGGAGGAGTCGATCTCCATCCGGAGCCGGGAGGCCGCCTCGTCGACGAGGTCGATCGCCTTGTCGGGCAGGAAGCGGGAGGTGATGTACCGGTTCGAGAGCGTCGCGGCGGCGACCAGGGCGGCGTCCGAGATCTGCACCTTGTGGTGCGCCTCGTAGCGGCCCTTGAGGCCGCGCAGAATCGCGATCGAGTCCTCCACGCTGGGCTCGCCGACCAGCACCTGCTGGAAGCGGCGCTCCAGGGCCGGGTCCTTCTCGATCCGCTCGCGGTACTCGTCCAGCGTGGTGGCGCCGACCATCCGCAGCTCGCCGCGGGCCAGCATCGGCTTGAGCATGTTGCCGGCGTCCATCGCGGAGTCCCCGCCGGCGCCCGCGCCGACCATGGTGTGCAGCTCGTCGATGAAGGTGACGACCTGGCCGTCGCTCTGCTTGATGTCGTTCAGGACGGCCTTCAGCCGTTCCTCGAACTCGCCCCGGTACTTCGCGCCGGCGACCATCGCACTGAGGTCCAGCGCGACCAGGCGCTTGCCGCGGAGCGACTCCGGCACGTCTCCCGCGACGATCCGCTGGGCCAGGCCCTCGACCACGGCCGTCTTGCCGACACCGGGCTCGCCGATCAGCACGGGGTTGTTCTTGGTGCGCCGGGAGAGCACCTGGACGACCCGGCGGATCTCCTGGTCCCGCCCGATCACCGGGTCGAGCTTGCCCTCCCGGGCGGCCTGGGTGAGGTCGGTGCCGTACTTCTCCAGCGCCTTGTAGGTGCCCTCCGGGTCGGGCGAGGTGACCCTGCCGCTGCCGCGCACGTCCTTGAACGCGGCGAGCAGGGCCTTCGGGGTGGCGCCCTGCTGCACCAGCAGCTCGGCGACGGCCCCGCCCTCGGCGGCCAGGCCGACCATCAGGTGCTCGGTGGAGACGTACTGGTCGTCGAGGTCGTCGGCGCGCTTGCCGGCCTCGGTGAGCACGGCCAGGGTGTCGCGGGCCAGCTGCGGGGCGGCGACGGTGGAGCCCATCGCGCTGGGCAGCGCGGCCAGCTGCCGGCGGGCCTCGGCGTCGACCCGGCCGACGTCCGCGCCGACCGCCTCCAGCAGCGGCCTGGCGATGCCCTCGGGCTGCTCCAGCAGGGCGGTCAGGATGTGCACCGGCTTGACGTCCGGGTTGCCCGCGGAGCCGGCCTGCCGGATCGCGGCGGACAGGGCGTCCTGCGTCTTGGTGGTGAACTTGCTGGCGTCCACTGCTGGGGTGTCCTCCTTGCTGGGGGGCGGATCGTGCGAGCTGATGAGCGGATCCGCATGCTGGTGTCGAATCCTGCCGAGTACAGCATGCACTAAGTTGAGTCTATTCCGCTCAACTCATCCGGACTCAACGTCTGGATGAACGATGGTGGGGCCCCGGCTTTCGCTCCGGGGTGCGCCGGGTGAGCGTCAGCAGCTCCCGGGCCGGCCCGCTCGGCCGCCGCCCGGCCGGCCAGACCGCGCGCAGCGGGCGCCGCAGGTCCAGCCCCTCCGCCAGCGGCACCTCCACCAGCCGCCGGGTCGCCAGCTCCTCCACCACCGCCAGCTCGCTCAGGCAGACCGGACCGGCGCCGGTCATCGCCGCCGCCTTCAGCGCCGTCGACGAGGCCAGCTCCATGCGCGGCCGCGCCGCACCCCCGTACGGCGCCAGCGCCATCTCCAGGACCTCCCGGGTGCCCGAACCCGGCTCGCGCAGCACCAGCGGGGTCGCGGCCAGCTCGGTGCCGGTCAGCGGGGCCCGGCGGCGCGCCCAGGCGTGGCCGGGAGCGACCACGACCACCAGCCGGTCGGCGGCCACCACCGCGCCGGCCAGCCCCGGCGGCGTGGACGGGCCCTCGACGAAGCCGAGGTCCGCCTCCCCGGCCAGCACGTGCCCGGCGACGTCCGCCGAGTTGGCCGTCCGCAGCGTCACCGCCGTCCCCGGGCTGGCCTCGTGCAGCGCCAGCAGCCAGCCCGGCATCAGGTACTCGGCGACGGTCAGGCTGGCCACCACGACCAGCCGGGCGTCCCGCCGCTCGCGCAGCGCGTCGATGCCGGCGTCCAGCGCCTGCGCCGCCTCCACCACCTGGCGGGCCCACTCGACCACCAGCCGGCCCGCCTCGGTCGGCCGGCTGCCCCGGGGCGAGCGGTCCAGCAACGGGACGCCGATCTGCTGCTCCATGCCCTTGATCCGGGCGCTGGCGGTCGGCTGGCTCACCCCCAGCTCGGCCGCCGCCCGGCCGACACTGCCCAGCCGGGCCACCGCGAGCAGCAGCTCCAGCGCACCGAGTTCGGGGACGCGCGGAGAGAGGGCCATAGGTTCAGGCTATGTCCTCATAGAGCGCCCGGCGCTACCGGTACCCGCCCGCCGACGGCACGGTGGATCCCATGGCCACCCTGATCGACACCCCTGCCCCACGACCCCTCCTCCGTACCCGCCCCGCCCGCCCCGATCTCGCCCAGCTGGGCCCGAACTGGTACGCGGCGGTCATGGGCACCGCGATCGTCGGCAACGGCGCCGCCGCCCTCCCGGTCGCGCTGCCCGGGCTGACCGGGTTCGGCGAGGTGATGTGGGGCCTCGGGCTGGCCGCCCTGGTGGTGCTCGGGTCCGCCCGCGTCGTCCACCTCACCCGGCACCGGGCCGCCGCCCGCACCCACCTGCTGGACACCCCGGCCACCGCCGTCTTCTACGGCTGTCCGCCGATGGCCCTGCTCTCGGTCGGGTTCGGCACCCTGGTGCTCGGCTCGCGGGTGATCGGCACCGGCCCCGCCGTCGCCCTGGACGCGGTGCTCTGGGGCGCCGGCACCCTGTACGCGCTGACGGTCGCCGCCGGCATCCCGTACCTGATGATCACCCGGCACGCCGTCTCCCCGCTGGAGGCCAACCCGACCTGGCTGCTGCCGGTGGTCGCCCCGCTGGTCGCCGCCTCCACCGGCCCCGCGCTGGTCCCGCACCTGCCGGCCGGCACCCCGCAGCAGGCCATGCTGTACGGCTGCTGGGCGCTGCTCGGGGTCGGCCTGCTGGCCACCCTCGCCCTGCTGCCGGTGGTGCTCACCGGCCTGCTGCACAGCAAGATCCCGGCGCCGGTGCTCACCCCGGCGCTCTTCCTGGTGCTCGGCCCGCTCGGCCAGTCCACCACCGCCGTCCACCAACTCGCCGACGCCGCCCGCCCGGTCACCCCCCGGCTCGCCCCCGCCGCCCTCGCCTTCGCCGAGCTGTACGGCGTCGCGGTGCTCGGCGTCGCGATGCTCTGGCTCGCCGTCGCCACCGCCGCCAACCTGCGCGCCCGCCGGGCGGGAATGACCTTCGCGATGACCTGGTGGGCGTACACCTTCCCGATCGGCACCTGCGTCACCGGCGCCGCCGCCCTCGCCCGGCACACCGGCTTCGCGGGCTTCACCGGGCTGGCCGCAGGGCTCTTCGTCCTGCTGGTCGCCGCCTGGGTCGTCGCCGCCGCCGGCACCGTGGCCGGCCTGGCCGCCGGGCGGCTGCTGGCGCGCTGAGCGCCGTGCACCTGGCCACCGGGCGGCTGCCGGCGCGCTGAGCGCCGGGCGCCTGGCCGCTCGGTGGTGGGCCGGATGCCCGTCCACCTGGCCGCCCGCTGGTGGGCCGGATGCCCGTCCACCTGCCCGGAAGACACCCGGTCACCGAATGACCGGACGGTCGGACTCCACGGGCCGACCGGCGTGACCAGCGGTTTTGCACACCGCCGGAGCATCGCGCGGGAGCCCGCGCCGACCGTCCGCTGCAGGTTCCTGCAATTGCGGGAACATGCACTCGGGCGGCACTTGTTCACCGGCCGTCACGCTGTGAGGGTGGAGTCACGCCAGGTCGTCCGGGCAACCGCAGCCCGATGGTGGCGATCTGCTCTTCAAAACTGGATGCGAACGGTACGTCCGTGCCTGCATATCGGGGGGAAGAGCGCCGGCCGGGACGCCATGTGTGGTGATGGCCCCCGGGACCGGAGCCGGCGAGGCGTTGCTGCTCCGCCTCGCCGGAATCGTCCAGACCCTGGCGTGACACCGGCGGCCCCCGGGCCTCCCGGCGTGCGACGGCACCCGGGACCTCGGGGTCCGCCGGCTCGCAGTACCGTGATCGCGTGCGGCGCGCGGTGCCGGGATCATGCCCGCAACCGTGCGGGAACACATGGCAGCCGCGGCACCTGCGTACCCGAAGCACAGGCGTATCCGAGATCCATCCGGCAGGGAGTGTTCGAGGTGACGGCGGACCCGACGGCCGCTCCGGGCATCACCGGGCCGTCCGGCGAACCCGACGAGGAGGCCCGCCGGCTCTACCTGGCCATCCTCGACGGCGGCGGCCGCATCCCCGTCGCCGACGTCCCGGAGGCCGACCGGGCCGCGCTGCGCCGGCTCGTCGACACCGGCCTGCTGATGCCCAACCCGATGGACGCCTGCTACACCGCCGTCAGCCCGCGCTCGGTCAGCGACCGGCTGGGCGCCGAACTGCGCAGCGAGGCGACCCGGCTGCTGGTCCGCGCCGAGAACCTCCCCGGCGCCCTCGACTCCCTCACCCGCGCCTACGACGCCATGCCCCGGCCGCCCGAGCGCTCCGGCGGCGCCGTCTACATCGAGGGCCACGTCCACATCCGCCACCGCATCTCGCAGCTGGTCTCCGACTGCCGCAGCGAGGTCCTCACCGCCCAGCCCGGCCACCGCCCGGCCGACGCCCTGCAGATCGCCCTCCTTCAGGACGTCCAACTCCTGCAACGCGGCTGCTCGCTGCGGACCATCTACCAGCCGGTGGCCGTCTCCGAGCCCGCCGCCCTCGCCTACGCCGACAAGGTCACCCGGCACGGCTCGCTGATCCGGATCCTGGACGAGCCGTTCCAGCGGCTGTTCGTCTTCGACCGCTCCGTCGCCGTGCTCTCCGCCAACGAGGACAACAGCACCGCCGCCTTCATCTCCGACCCGGCCGCGATCGCCTTCCTGGTCAACACCTTCGAACGCGACTGGGCCCGCGCCGACACCACCGACTGGGCCGCCGCCCGCGCCCACGGCCCCGCCCGCGACGCCGCCGAGCGGGTCGGCCGCCTGCTCGCCCGTGGCCTCACCCAGCGCGCCGTCGCCACCCGCCTCGGGCTCAGCGAACGCACCGTCGCCGCCCACATCTCCCGCCTCCGCGAAAGGCACGGTGCGCAGACGCTGTTCCAGCTCGGCTGGCTGATGCGAGGCGGCCCGGATGACCGATGAGCCCACCACCGCCGAACACGCCCTCTACCTGGCCGCCCTCGCGGCCGGCGGGCACCTGCGCGCGGCCGCCCTCACCCCGGCCGACGCCCCCGCCCTCACCGGCCTGCTGAGCCACGGCCTGCTCGTCCCCGCCACCGCCGGCTACACGGCCGTCGACCCGCGCTGCGTCAGCGACCGCGTCGGCGCCGGACTCCGCACCGAGGCCACCCGGTTGCTCGTCCACGCCGAACGGCTCCCGGCCGCCCTGGACGACCTGACCCGCGCGTACGACGCCGTGCCCCGCCCGGTGGTCCCCCCGGAAGCCGTCCATGTCGAGGGCACCGCCGAGATCCGGCAGCGTGTCGCCGAACTCCTCTCCGACTGCACGGAGGAGCTGCTCGCCGCCCAGCCCGGCCCCCGCCCGGTCGTCGGCCTGCGGATGGCGATGCCCCAGGACCTCGCACTGCTCAGGCGCGGCGGCGCCATGCGGACCCTCTACCAGCCGCTGGCCTTCGCCGACCGCGCGGTGGCGGAGCACGTGCGGTCGATGGCCGGACACGGCGCCCGGGTCCGGGTGCTGAAGGAGCCCTACCGGCGGATGCTCGTCTTCGACCGCTCGGTGGCCGTCATCCCCGCCGCCGACGACGAAAGCCGAGCGGCCTTCGTCCACAACTCCGCGGTGGTCGCCTTCCTGGTCGCCGTCTTCGAACGCGACTGGTCCCGGGCCACCCCCGCCGGCCACCCCACCAGCGCCGCCGCGCCCCACCCCACCACCACCCGCGTCGGCCACCTGCTCCGCCAAGGCCTCACCCAGCGCACCATCGCCACCCGGCTCCACCTCAGCGAACGCAGCATCGCCGCCCACATCGCGCGCCTGCGCCGCCGCCACGACGCCCGGACGCTGTTCCAGCTGGGCTGGCAGATGAGGGGCGGCGGCGATGACTGAACCCCGCACCGCGTCCGACCTGCTGACCGCGGCTCTGCCGGACGCCGCCGCCCGGGAGCTGTACCGCGCCATCCTCCGCGAGGGCGGGCGCATCCGGGCCGCCGAGGTCGGCCCGGCGGACGCCGCGGCGCTGGACCGGTTGGTCGAAGTCGGCCTGCTGGTGCCGCTGCTGATGGACGCCTCGTACAGCGCGGTCGACCCGCGCTCGGTCACCGACCGGATCGGGGTGGACATCCGGCTGATGAGCGCGCGGCTCCTGCGGGAGGCGGAGCAGCTGCCCGATCTGATGGACGACCTCACCCGGGCCTACGATTCCGCGCCGCGTCGCCATGACGGCCCGGCAGGCGTCAGGTACCTCGCGGACATGGCACAGATCCGCCACGAGATCGAGCAACTGGCCCAGGCGTACCGGGCGGAGGGGCTGACCGCACAGCCCGGCGGGGCCCGGCCGGCCGGACTCCTACCCGACTCGCTCGACCGGTCCCGCCGCTACCTCGAACGCGGTGGCACCATGCGGACGATCTACGAACCGGCTGCCCGGTTGGACGGCCCGACCGTGGAGTACGCGGTCGAGGCCACCAGGCTCGGGTGCGCGATCCGGGTGCTGGCCGTGCCGTTCAAGCGGATGCTGATCTTCGACCGCACCGTCGCCGTCATCCCGGCCGCGCCGGACAACAGCAGTGCCGCCTTCGTGGAGGACCCGGCGACGGTGGCCTTCCTGGTCGACGTCTTCGAGCAGCACTGGCAGCAGGCGGACGGGGTGAACTGGGCCGGCCTGGTCGCCGGGCCGGCCGAGCCCGCCGTCCACGATCAGGTCGGCCGCCTGCTCTCCCAGGGGCTGACCCAGCGGGTGATCGCCGGCCGCCTGGGTCTCAGCGAGCGTACGGTGGCCGGTCACATCGCGCGGCTGCGGGAGCTGTACGACGCGGAGACCCTGTTCCAGCTGGGGTGGCAGATGCGGGGAGCCCGGACGCGGGAGCCCGATGCGTGAGCGGCCGGGCGGCGAGCCGAGGTCAGCCGGTGGCGGCGTTGCTCGGCCAGTACCCGGTCGGGCCGACGGCCGGGGGCTGCTGGCGGGGGACGGTGAACTGCTCGCCGGGGGCGGTCCAGAAGCCCTCGCGCAGGGAGAGCGCCATGCCGGCCCAGTCGAGGGCCGTCTCGACGGTGTGGTGGAGGGCCTCCTGCGACCAGGTGTCGTCGAAGACGAGCGGCAGCACGGGGGCGACCTGCTCGATGGTGGCGATCAGCGGGTTGTGCGTGATCGCCTCGTCCACCAGCAGGACGATCGGCTTGCGCAGCGCCGACGCCCACCCCAGCTCGAGGCTCACCCCGGCGGACAGCGGCGCGCCGACGTACGCGAAGACCAGGTCGGCGGACTGCAGGGCCCGGAAGTCCGACGGCACCCGCGGCTCGGGGGCCCGGCCGGCGACGGTCCAGGCGTCGCTGTGGTGCGCGCTGTACACGGCGGCACCGCTGCGCAGGAGCGTGGTGCGAAGCGTCGTCAGTCGCGTCCGGCTGGCCAGGGTCACCACACTGTCGGCCGGCCCGGTCAGTCGCATCAACGGCGCGGCCAGGAAGACTCGTGCACGCCGGCCCTCGGGGGCCTGGCTGTCGTGGTGACGCAGGTAGGGCTCGGTCATTGTCGACTCCGGGGGAGGGCGTCGGTGGTGGCTGCATCACGGCCGACGCGTGGCGTGGAGGTTGCTGCTCAGAGAATTTGGGCCGATTTATCGTTGTTTCGCCGCCCAGTGATACCGGCGCCGAACGGGAGGATCCGGCGTTGAGGTGAGGAGGGCGTGAGTTGATCGTCCACCGAGCAGAGCCGGCAGTCCACTGACGCACAGTGTCATCCGTCTGCATGGCACAGAGATGCCACCCTCTGCATGAGTTCGTCCGTGACAGTCGCAAGCTCTATGTGGCACCATCTGAGCGTTTGATGGCATGTCGTATGCGCTTTCGATCGGACATGCCACGAGAGATTGGGGTGTGCATGTCTCGTCTGCGTCAGGTCGCCAGTGCGGCCATGGTGGCGATATCCGTTGGCTTCGTTGCCGTGCTCGGCATTGGCGTCAGTGGACATGATGCCGATAGTTCTGTCCATGTCAATCGATCGGTCACCGGAGTCGATTCCAATGACCAGTCAGCCCAGGCGTCGCTCAGCTTTTTGGAGAATGACCACCAGTGGACATGACAGTTTCGCCCGGCTTGTGGCGAATCCTGTGATGTGGTGACTGTGGGCCGGGCGATGCGGCACGGGTGAGGGAGTACCCGCGGCCGGCAGCCGGCGGGGGCTCGTGCTGTCGCCGGATGCGGCGCGGCGGGGGCTAGCCGTCGTGGGACTCGTGCTGCAGGCGCGCGAGTGCGTAGCCCAGCTGGAACAGCGATTCGACGTTGTAGTCCTCGCGCATCTCGGCGAGATGGCGGGCCAGTGTCCGTTCGCTGATGCCGAGACGTCGGGCTATCACCCGGTGGTTGGTGCCTTCGAGGAGCAGATCGATAATGGTCTGCCGCAATCGGGAGACCACCTGTTGTGGAACGGTCCGGCCGCCGCTGAAATCGAGGCCGCGGTTCCAGTTGCGCTCGAACACTTCGTGGAAGAGGAAGTGGATGACTGCCGGATCGTAGATGAAGGCAGCGACGTTGAGGTCTTCCGCGACCGGAATCACGGCGAGGAGCCGGTCGACGATGATCAGCCGCGTGTAGGGCTCGTCGAGAGTGCGGAACTTGCCTCCCGCCTCGGTGATTTTCGCGACGTAGTCCCGGGTCGGCGCGTGGTACCGGGTGCTCGGGTGGTAGATGGTCCGCGTGGATATGCCGCGCTTCAAATCACCCAGGTCGTCGGAGATGGCTCGCGAGAGGACCTCCGGAGGCCGAGGTCCGCCGGGCTGGGCGGCGAGTATCTCCTCCTTTGCCGAGGTCACGGCGTGGTTTATCCGTTGGGCGATCAGTGCTTTTCCGTGCACGTATTCGATGATCCCGCCGGTCGACTCCGGCCGGTGGAATGCCTCGGCAAGGCCCTGTAGGTCGCTCGGGACGGCTATGGCGCGCGCCAGGAGGTCAAGCGCCTGCCGCTGCCACGTGGTGCTCAGTCTGGTGGCCAATTGCTGAGGGTCGACCGCCACCAGGACCTCGGGGTCATCGGTGTCGGGAATGAGCAGGCCGATATCGAGCAGTTCGCCGAGATGGCCGTAGCTGCTGTCGTGGATTTCTTTGCGGTTGATGCGGCCACGGGTGCGGATAATCAAAAGGTAGAGATCGTGGGCGGCGGCGGACAGCGTGCCCGCGCTGACAACATCCGGACCGGAGTCGTTCCTCCCGCTCATTCACGGCTCCTTCTCGATGACCGAACTGGCCCCATGGTGGTACTGGCACCTCACCGCGATCCTAGATCGTGAGGCGGATGCAGGATCGGGCATTCTTCCACTGCTGCGTGGCGAACCTGTTGACTGGCACCCTCTCACCAACGGACAGCCGCCGGCACCCCCCCGACCAGAGGGAACCGGCGGCCGTGTCCAGGCTCGGCAAGTCAGCGCTTGGGCCGCCACACCACCAGGGCGCTGGACTGGGTGGGCGGCTGGTAGGGCACCAGGTCGCGGCGGTAGGAGGCGTGGATGGTGGCCTCGCGCTGCTGGAGGGTGGTGGCGGCACCTTCGAGGGAGTCGGCGAGCTCGGCGATGCGGGACTGGAGGGCGGTGACCTGGTTCTCCAGCTCGATGATCCGCTTGATGCCGGCCAGGTTGATGCCCTCGTCCTGGGAGAGGCGCTGGACCTCGCGCAGCTGCTGGATGTCGCGGGCGGAGTAGCGGCGGCCGCGGCCGGCGGTGCGGTCGGGGCAGACCAGGCCGAGGCGGTCGTACTGGCGCAGCGTCTGCGGGTGCAGGCCGGAGAGCTCGGCGGCGACCGAGATCACGTAGACCGGGGTGTCCTCGGTGAGGACGTACTGCGGGGGCGGGGCGGCCCGGCGGGCGCGCGGGGCACTGCCGGGGAGGCCTTCGCCCACGCCGGGGCCGATCGGGCCGCCGGGGCCCAGGGGGCCGAGCGGGCTGCTGTCGGGGGTCATCTGGTCGTCACGCTCCCTTCGCCGCCTGGAACAGGGCGGCTCGTGGGTCGTCGGAGGCGGTGGCCTCGCGGTACTGCTCCAGGGCCGTCAGCGCGTCGCCGGTGACGTGCTGGGGCACCACGACCTCCACGGTGACCAGGAGGTCGCCGCGGGTGCCGTCCTTGCGGGTGGCGCCCTTGCCGCGGGCCCGCAGGGTGAGGCCGTTGGCACTGCCGGGGGGCAGCTTGAGCTTCACCGAGGGGCCGTTGAGCGTCGGCACCTCGATGGTGCCGCCGAGAGCGGCTTCGGGGAAGGTGACGGGCACCGTCACGGTGAGGTTGTCGGCCTTGCGCCCGAAGACGGGGTGCGTGTCGACGTGCACGGTGACGTAGAGGTCGCCGGCCTGGCCGCCGCGCTCGCCCTGGGCGCCCTTGCCCTTGAGGCGGATGCGCTGGGCGTCCTGGACGCCGGCCGGGATCCGGACCTGCATGGTGCGGGCGGAGCTGGCCCGGCCGCTGCCGTGGCAGTCGGGGCACGGGTCGTCGACGATCATGCCCCGGCCGCGGCAGTCCCGGCAGGGCTCGGAGAGGGCGAAGGCGCCCTGGCCGCGGCTGACGGTGCCGGCGCCGACGCAGGTGGGACAGACCCGGGGGGTGGTGCCGGCCTTGGCGCCGGTGCCGCTGCAGGTGCGGCAGGCGGCCTGGCTGGTCATCCGGAGCGGGACGGTCGCGCCGTCGACGGCCTCCTCGAAGGAGAGCGTCACCTCGGTCTCGACGTCGGCTCCGCGCCGGGGCTGGGGCTGGCGGCCGCCGCGGTTGAAGAGACCGCCGAAGACGTCGCCGATCCCGCCGCCGCCGGCGCCGCCGCCGCCCTGGCTACCGCTGAAGAGGTCGCCGAAGTCGAAGCTGTAGTTGCCGCCGCCGGGGCCGCCGGAGCGGAAGCCGCCGTTGGCGAAGAGGGTGCGCGCCTCGTCGTACTCCTTGCGGCGCTTCTCGTCCGACAGGACGTCATAGGCCTCGGAGATGTCCTTGAAACGCTCTTCGGCCTTGCTGTCGCCCTTGTTCGCATCGGGGTGGAACTCGCGCGCCAGCTTGCGGTACGTCTTCTTGATCTCGGTGGCGGAGGCGTCCTTGGGCACGCCGAGGACCTTGTAGTAGTCCTTCTCCACGTAGTCCTTGCCGCTCATGCGCCCACCTCGCTTCGCTCGGCAGCCGCTTCGCGGAACGCGCGCCCCCGGTCGATTCGCTCGCTGCGCTCGCTCATGCGCCCACCTCGCTTCGCTCGGCAGCCGCTTCGCGGAACGCGCGCCCCCGGTCGATTCGCTCGCTGCGCTCGCTCATGGCTGCCGCCACCTCCCACGATCCATAGTCAATGTGCTGTCAAGAGACAGGGACAGGGTGCTGTCAACGGAGACGGCGCTGCGGAGCCGGCCGTCGTACTGGACGACGTACGACTCCGCAGCGCACGGGTTGTCAGCTCTCCGAGCCACCGTCTGCCTTGTCGGCGTCCTCGGCCTTGTCGGCGTCGGGCGCGGCAGTGGTCTGGGTGCCCGGCTGGGGCTCCGCGACCGCCACCATCGCCGGGCGGATGATCCGCTCGCCGATCCGGTAGCCGGGCTGGAGGATCTGGACACAGGTGTCCTCGGTGACGTCCGAGGAGTAGCTGTGCATCAGCGCCTCGTGCATGGTCGGGTCGAAGGGCTCGCCCTCCTTGCCGAACTGCTGGAGGCCCAGCTTGGCCACGACCGTCTCCAGGGACTCGGCGACGGACTTGAAGCCGCCCGTCACCTCGCCGTGCTCGCGGGCCCGGCCGATGTCGTCCAGGACCGGGATCAGCGACTCCAGGATGTTGGAGACGGCGATCTCACGGACCGTCAGACGGTCGCGCTCGACCCGCTTGCGGTAGTTCTGGTACTCGGCCTGAAGGCGCTGGAGGTCCGCCGTCCGCTCGGCCAGCTCGCGCTTGGCCGCGGCCGCGTCGCCCGCGCCGTCGGTGCTGTCACCGGCCGCGGCGGCCTCCTCGGCCGCCTTGATCACGGCCTCCTCGGCGGCGGAGTCGTCGCCGGGCTCAGCACCCTGCGGCTTCTCCGTCATGCCGCACCGCCCTTGGGCTTCTCGTCGTCCACGATCTCGGCGTCGACGACGTCGTCGTCCTTGGCACCGGCGGCGTCACCGGCCGGGGCGGCACCGGCGGCGTCGGCGTTGGCGTACAGGGCCTGGCCGAGCTTCTGGGCGGTGGTGGAGACCTTCTCGGAGGCGTCGCGGATGGCCGCGATGTCCTCGCCCTTCAGGGCCTCCTTGAGCTCGCCGATGGCGGCCTCGACCTCGGTCTTGACGTCGGCCGGGAGCTTGTCGGCGTTGTCGGCGATGAACTTCTCGGTCGAGTAGACGAGCTGCTCGGCCTGGTTGCGGGTCTCGACCGACTCGCGGCGCTTGTGGTCCTCCTCCGCGTACTGCTCGGCCTCGCGCATCATGCGCTCGATGTCGTCCTTCGGCAGCGCGGAGCCGCCGGTGACGGTCATCTTCTGCTCCTTGCCCGTGCCGAGGTCCTTCGCGCCGACGTGCATGATGCCGTTGGCGTCGATGTCGAAGGTGACCTCGATCTGGGGCAGGCCGCGGGGGGCCGGCGGGAGACCGGTCAGCTCGAACATGCCGAGCTTCTTGTTGTACGCGGCGATCTCGCGCTCGCCCTGGTAGACCTGGATCTGCACGGACGGCTGGTTGTCCTCGGCCGTGGTGAAGATCTCGGACCGCTTGGTCGGGATCGTGGTGTTGCGCTCGATCAGCTTGGTCATGATGCCGCCCTTGGTCTCGATGCCGAGGGACAGCGGGGTGACGTCGAGCAGCAGGACGTCCTTGACCTCGCCCTTGAGGACACCGGCCTGGAGCGCGGCGCCGATGGCGACGACCTCGTCCGGGTTGACGCCCTTGTTGGCGTCCTTGCCGCCGGTCAGCTCGCGGACGAGCTCGGCGACGGCGGGCATGCGGGTCGAGCCGCCGACCAGGACGACGTGGTCGATCTCGGAGAGGGCGATGCCCGCGTCCTTGATGACGTTGTGGAACGGGACCTTGCAGCGCTCCAGGAGGTCCGCGGTCAGCTGCTGGAACTGGGCCCGGGTGAGCTTCTCGTCCAGGTGCAGCGGGCCCTCGGCGGAGGCCGTGATGTAGGGCAGGTTGATCGAGGTCTCGGAGGACGAGGACAGCTCGATCTTGGCCTTCTCGGCAGCCTCGCGAAGACGCTGGAGGGCCATCTTGTCCTTCGACAGGTCGACACCGTGGCCGGCCTGGAAGACCTTCACCAGGTGGTCGACGACCTTCTGGTCCCAGTCGTCACCACCGAGGTGGTTGTCACCGTTGGTGGCCTTCACCTCGACGACCCCGTCGCCGATCTCCAGCAGCGAGACGTCGAAGGTGCCGCCGCCGAGGTCGAAGACCAGGATGGTCTGGTCGTCCTTGTCCAGGCCGTAGGCCAGGGCGGCCGCGGTCGGCTCGTTGACGATGCGCAGGACGTTGAGGCCCGCGATCTCACCGGCCTCCTTGGTGGCCTGGCGCTCGGAGTCGGAGAAGTACGCCGGGACGGTGATGACGGCGTCGGTGACCGTCTCGCCCAGGTACGCCTCGGCGTCGCGCTTCAGCTTCTGCAGCACGAAGGCGCTGATCTGCTGGGGGTTGAAGTCCTTGCCGTCCAGGTTGATCTTCCACCCGGTGCCCATGTGGCGCTTGACCGAGCGGATGGTCCGGTCGACGTTGGTGACCGCCTGGCGCTTGGCCACCTCGCCGACCAGCACCTCGCCGTTCTTCGCGAAGGCCACGACGGACGGCGTGGTCCGCGCACCCTCGGCGTTCGTGATGACGGTGGGCTCGCCACCCTCAAGGACGCTGACGACCGAGTTCGTCGTACCGAGGTCGATGCCGACCGCGCGTGCCATCGTTGGTACCTCCACGGAAGAGTTGAGCTTTACGGGCTCAAGGATGCACGACTCGGCGGGGGGCGTCAACAGCCATGAGTCGGTAGCGCTCAACTTTGCTGAGCGGTTTCGCGGAGGCTTCCGGGTGTCGCGCGGGGATGGGGCCGGGTGGACCCGCTGGGCTGGCGTGGTGAGTGTGGACTCACGTGACTGCCGCCATACGTTGAACACCTTCTGGAGAAGAGTTGACAAACGGTAATGTCCGGGCCGTCGGCCCAGGAAGTTACCGACGAGTACAATCGATCCGGAGAGACCGCCAACCCAGCAAAGCCGCAGGAGACGGAGAGCCGATGCAACTAGCAGCGATCGTCATCTCGCTGGTCACGTTCGTGATCGGCACCGCGCTCGCCGCACGTGGGGCGCTGTACATCTTCAAGGTGGTGCGGACCGGCCAGTCCGACCCCACCAGATTCGGAGAGCCCGTACAGCGGGTGAAGACCGTGGCGGTCGAGTTCGTCGGCCACACCCGGATGAACCGCTGGGGCGTCGTCGGCATCGCGCACTGGTTCGTCGCGGTCGGCTTCTTCAGCCTGGTGCTGACCATCGTCAACGCCTTCGGCCAGCTCTTCGACGCCGAGTTCGCGCTGCCGATCATCGGCCACTGGATGCTCTGGCAGCTCTTCGTCGAACTGCTCGGCACCCTCACCACGGTGGGCATCGTGACCCTGATGGTGATCCGGCTGCTCAGCCTGCCGTCCCGGTCCGGCCGCAAGTCCCGGTTCGCCGGCTCGATCGCCTGGCAGGCCTTCTACGTCGAGTACACGATCCTCGGCATCGGCCTCTGCATCCTGATGCTGCGCGCCCTGGAGGGCGCCCTCAACGGCGTCGACTCGTACGGGCCCGAGCACCTGGTCTCGTACCCGCTGGTCTCGGCGCTCAGCGGGCTGCAGCACGGCACGCTGGAGAACCTGATCTACTTCTTCGCGATGCTGAAGATCTGCATCTCGTTCGCGTGGGCGACCACCATCGGCATCAACCCCTCGATGGGTGTGGCCTGGCACCGCTTCCTCGGCTTCTTCAACATCTACTTCAAGCGCGAGGAGGACGGCGGCACCGCGCTCGGCGCCCTGCGCCCGATGACCAGCGGCGGCGCCCCGATCGACTTCGAGGACCCGGCCGACGACGCCGTCTTCGGCGTCTCCCAGGTCGAGCACTTCTCCTGGAAGGGCATCCTCGACTTCTCCACCTGCACCGAGTGCGGCCGCTGCCAGTCGCAGTGCCCCGCCTGGAACACCGGCAAGCCGCTCTCGCCCAAGCTGCTGATCATGAGCCTGCGC
The DNA here is from genome assembly GCF_055561295.1 of Kitasatospora sp. NPDC022785. NCBI lineage: Bacteria > Bacillati > Actinomycetota > Actinomycetes > Kitasatosporales > Streptomycetaceae > Kitasatospora > Kitasatospora sp. NPDC022785. The sequence continues at coordinate 110,311 of NZ_JBVHHB010000012.1, forward strand.
GAGCACGCCTTCGGCAAGGCGCCGTACCTGCTGGCCGGCGGCGGCAAGGACATGGAGGGCGAGGAGAAGGCCACCGCCGAGCAGCTCGCCGGCGTCCCGGCCGCCGCCCTCGCCGAGGCCGAGCGCCCGCTGATCGGCACCGCCGAGGAGAACGGCGTCATCGACCCGGACGTCCTGTGGTCCTGCACCACCTGCGGCGCCTGCGTCGAGCAGTGCCCGGTGGACATCGAGCACATCGACCACATCGTCGACATGCGCCGCTACCAGGTGATGATCGAGTCCTCGTTCCCGACCGAGGCCGGGACGATGCTCAAGAACCTGGAGAACAAGGGCAACCCGTGGGGCATGGCCACCAAGGCCCGCCTCGACTGGGTCAAGGAGCTGAAGAAGGAGACCGGCATCGAGGTGCCGGTGATCGGTGAGGACATCGACCCCGCCGAGGTCGAGTACCTCTACTGGGTCGGCTGCGCCGGCGCCCTGGAGGACCGCGCCAAGAAGACCACCAAGGCCTTCGCGGAGCTGCTGCACACCGCCGGCGTGCAGTTCGCGATCCTCGGCAAGGAGGAGTCCTGCACCGGTGACTCCGCCCGCCGCCTGGGCAACGAGTTCCTCTTCCAGATGCTCGGCGCGCAGAACGTCGAGACCCTGAACGCGGCGCTGGAGGACGCTCCGAAGAAGCGGATCGTCGCCACCTGCCCGCACTGCTTCAACACCATCGCCAACGAGTACCCGCAGCTGGGCGGCCACTTCGAGGTCATCCACCACACCCAGCTGCTGCAGCACCTGATCGACGAGGGCAAGCTCGTCCCGGTCAACCCGGTCGAGGGCCTCATCACCTACCACGACCCCTGCTACCTGGGCCGCCACAACAAGGTCTACAGCCCGCCGCGCGAGATCATGGACAAGGTCCCCGGTCTGCGCCAGCAGGAGATGCACCGCCACAAGGAGCGCGGCTTCTGCTGCGGCGCCGGCGGCGCGCGGATGTGGATGGAGGAGCGGATCGGCAAGCGGATCAACACCGAGCGCGTGGACGAGGCGCTGTCCCTCAACCCGGACATCGTCTCCACCGCCTGCCCGTTCTGCCTGGTGATGCTCTCCGACTCGGTCAACGGGAAGAAGAACGAGGGCGCGGCCAAGGAGCACCTGAAGGTGGTCGACGTCGCCCAGCTGCTGCTCGACTCCGTCAAGGCGACCCCGCCGGCCGCGGCGGAGGCGGAGACGGTCGACGCCTGAGGTCCGAGGTCGGAGGCCTGAGGCCCCACGGACGGGGACGGCCGACGCCCGCACAGGGCGGGCGACCGTCCCGGTGTTCGACAGTTCTGTTACAACTGCCCGGCCCGGTGGGTGCCACGAGCGCCCGCCGGGCCGGGCTTTTCGCCGGGCCCGGCGGCGGGCATTCCACCGGGTTTCACCGGGCCCTCGCCCGGTTTTCCGCCCTGCGTCGCAGGCCGGACCGGTCCGGCCGGGGCGCCAACCGCCGGACCACCGGGAGGCATCCCGGTTGGAAGGAAATACAGTAGGCGCCTGACCGGCCCTGTGCCGGTCGACCCGTTCCGGCCCACCGGACGGGTGTCCAGACCACCGACGGAGGTATCGGCCCGCCGGGCCGGGCCGCAGAGACCACAAGGGGAACAGCGCAGACCATGACCGAGGCGATCATGCTGGTCGGTGGTAAGGGCACGCGACTGCGTCCGCTGACCACCCACACCCCGAAGCCCATGCTGCCCGTGGCAGGCGTCCCGTTCATCGCGCACCAGCTGGCCCGCGCGGCCGCCGCCGGGGTGACCCGCGTGGTGCTGGCCACCTCCTACCTGGCCGAGGTCTTCGAGGACCACTTCCAGGACGGCACCCCGTACGGCATCGAGCTCGTCTACCTGACCGAGCGCGAGCCGCTCGGCACCGGCGGCGCCATCCGCAACGCCGCCTCGGGGCTCACCTGCGGCCCCGACGAGCCGGTCCTGGTCTTCAACGGCGACATCCTGTCGGGCGTCGACATCGCCGCCCTGCGCGACGGCCACGTGGCCGCCGGGGCCGACGTCACCCTGCACCTCACCCGGGTCGAGGACCCGCGCGCGTTCGGGCTGGTCCCGACCGACGAGAACGGCCGGGTGCTGGAGTTCCTGGAGAAGCCGGAGACGCCGGAGCAGATCGTCACCGACCAGATCAACGCCGGCTGCTACGTCTTCACCCGGTCCGTGATCGACCGCATCCCGGCCGGCCGGGAGGTCTCCGTCGAGCGCGAGACCTTCCCCGAGCTGCTGGCCACCGGTGCCCTGCTGCGCGGCGTCGTGGACACCTCGTACTGGCTGGACCTCGGCACCCCGGCCGCCTTCGTCCGCGGCTCGGCCGACCTGGTGCTCGGCAAGGTCGACTCCCCGGCCGTCCCCGGCCCGACCGGCGACGCCCTGCTGCTGCCCGGCGCGACCGTCCACCCGAGCGCGGTGCTGAGCGGCGGCAGCGTCGTCGCCGAGGGCGCGGTGGTCGACGCCGGCGCGATCGTCGAGGGCAGCGTCATCCTGCCCGGCGCGGTGATCGGCCCGGACAGCCTGGTCAAGGACTCGATCGTGGGCGCGTACGCCTCCATCGGCGACCGGACGGCGCTGGACGGCGCGGTGATCGGCGACGGCGCGATCGTCGAGGCCGACAACGAGCTGCCGAGCGGCGTCCGGATCGCCTGCGGCACGCTGCTGCCGGTCGGCGCCGTCCGCACCTCGGCCGGCCCGGGCGGATGCCCGGCCGGGACCACGGCCGCCGCGGCCGTGCACGCGCCCAAGGTGTCCGCGCAGCGCTGAGCGCGAGCGGGCCGCCCGGCCGTCACAGGCTCGCTGCAAACGTGCCCCGGCCCGGGTGCACGGCCGACGCGGGGTCAGCCGGACGGGTACCTTCGGAACGTGGCTGGTAATCGATACGACAGCGGTCAGGGCGCCGACCCCCACGGCGGGTGGTCGGCTCCTCCGCCCTCGGCGGGGGCGCCCGGGGGGTACGGGCAGGTGGACGGGCCGGAGTACTTCACGGCCCCGCACCGGGGGGCGCCGGGGGGCGGCCAGGGACACGGCGCCCAGGCCCAAGGCGGCCAGGGGCACGGGGGCGGTCAGGCCCACGGCGGCCAGGGCGGGTACGACCCGTACGCCGCCGACCAGCCCGGCCACACCCGGGCGTTCCCGACCGGCGGCGACCCGTACGCGGGCGAGCCGTACCCGTACCAGGGGCAGGGGTACCCGCAGGAGTACGGGCAGCCCTATCCGGACGGCGCCTACGACCAGGGCGGCCCCCACGGCTACGGCCAGGAGCAGGCGTACGGCCAGGACCAGGGCTACGGCCAGGAGCAGGGCTACGCCCAGGACAACGTGGGCGTCTACCGGGCCGGCGGCCAGTCGGCCCCGCACGTCTCCGGCCCGCGCCCGACCTGGCGCGAGCTGCTGGTCGGCCTCTTCCGCCACCCGACCGCGACCTTCGACCGCACCCGCGACCACCAGGTCTGGCTCCCCGCGCTCACCGTCTCGCTGCTGTACGGCGCGCTGGCCGTGCTCGGCATCGGCCTGACCCACGACGACGTGGTCAACTCGACCTTCACCGTCGCACTCACCGCCATGCTCGTGGCCGCGATCGGCTTCACCCTGGCCGGCGCCACGCTCGGGGCGGTGACGTACGCACTGGCCCGCCAGTTCGGCGGGGACGGCCCGTGGAAGTCGACGGTCGGCCTGGCCGTGCTGATCGGCTGGACGACGGACGCGCCCCGGCTGCTGCTGGCCCTGGTGCTGCCCTCCGACAACATGGTGGTCCAGGTCGTCGGCTGGGCGACCTGGGTGCTCTGCGCCGTGCTGCTGACCACCATGGTCCGCCGGCTGCACGACCTGCCCTGGGGCAAGGCGGCCGGCGCGGCCGCGCTGCAGCTCCTGGCGCTGCTGGTACTGATCAAGCTGCCGACCCTGGGCTGAGCCCGTCGGCCGGGGGCCGGGCGCTGCCCGCGCGGCGCCGTGCCGGGAGAGAATGGACGACGGGCCCCGCCTGCGGGGCCCGTTCCGCTTCCACCACCCTCACGCGCACGGAGCCAGGAATGACCCTCCCCACCACCCACGTCAGCTTCCCGGCCGGGGCGGTGACCGGCGAGTCCCCGGTGCTCGCGGTGCACCCGCTGGACGGCGGACGGTACGCGGTCGTCACCGAGGCGACCCCGTTCCACCCGCTCGACCACACCTGGCCCGACCAGCCCGCCGACCTCGGCACCCTCACCGTCGACGGCACCGAGCTCGCCGTCGTCGACTGCCTGACCGGGGCGGTCGGCCCGGACGGTGGCGCGCCGCTGGTCGGCGCCGACATCCCGGTCCGCCGCGGCGACGAGGAGTGGTCCTGGCTGGTCCTGCACGTGGTCGACGGAGACCCGGGCGCCCTGGCCGGCAAGGTCGCGGTGCTCGCCGTGGACGCCGAACGCCGTGCCGCCCTCTGCGCCTCGCACAGCGGCTGCCACCTGCTCGCCCTCGCCCTGAACGCCGCCCTGGCCCCGCGCTGGCGCAAGGACCCGGGCCGCGCCGACGCCTTCGGTCACCCGGACTTCGACAGCCTGGCGATGGCCACCTCCGTGATGGACACCGAGGCGAGCACCGACACCTACCGGCTCGGCAAGTCGCTGCGCAAGAAGGGCTTCACCACCGAGGCGACCGAGGACTTCCCGGCCCTCGCCGAGGCCCTGCCCGCCCTCACCGAGGCCGTCAACCGGCAGCTGGCCGCCTGGGTCGCCGCCGACGCCGCCGTCCGCATCGACGTCCCCGGTCCCGAGCTGACCGCCCGCCGCCAGTGGCACTGCGAGCTGCCCGAGGGGCCCGCGCAGATCTTCTGCGGCGGCACCCACCTGCACCACCTCGGCGAGCTGGCCGAGCTCCGCACCGAGCTGCGCCTCTCCGAGGACGGCAGCGAGCTGGTCGCCGTCACCCGCCCGAAGCGCGGCTGAGCGGGCCCTGAGCGGGCTCTGAAGCAGCCCTGGTAGCCCTGGCAGCCCTGAGCCGGGCCCGTAACGCCGCGGGCGGCCACCCCCGTCGTCCGGGGTGGCCGCCCGCTGTGCGTGCGCTCTCCGTGGTCCTCGTCCCGGATCCTCCCGGGATCCTTCTCGGACCCCCGGATCAGATCTTCGTACGGTGGAAGTTCAGGAACGAGCGGGACGGCGTCGGGCCGCGCTGGCCCTGGTAACGAGAGCCGTAGCGCGCGGAGCCGTACGGGTGCTCGGACGGCGAGGAGAGCCGGAACAGGCAGAGCTGCCCGATCTTCATCCCCGGGAAGAGCTTGATCGGCAGCGTCGCGACGTTCGACAGCTCCAGCGTGACGTGCCCGCTGAAACCGGGGTCGATGAAGCCGGCCGTGGAGTGCGTCAGCAGGCCGAGCCGGCCCAGGCTGGACTTGCCCTCCAGTCGCGAGGCGACGTCCTCGGGCAGCGTGATGACCTCGTACGTCGACGCCAGCACGAACTCACCCGGGTGCAGGATGAACGCGTCGTCGCCCTCCGGCTCGACCAGCCGGGTCAGGTCCGGCTGCTCCTCGGAGGGGTCGATGTGCGGGTAACGGTGGTTCTCGAAGACCCGGAAGAAGCGGTCCAGTCGCACATCGATACTGGAGGGCTGGATCATCGCAGGGTCGAACGGGTCGATCGCGACCCGGCCCTTGTCGATTTCGGTCCGGATGTCCTTGTCAGAGAGCAGCACGCTTCGAGGTTACGTGCACGACACGGCCCCGGACGAATCGCCCGGGGCCGCACCCGTCACTCCCGCCGCGCTTCCGCGCCGCTTCCGCCTCGGTCAGGCCAGGAACTCCGCGGCCTCCAGCCGCATCGCCCGGGCCAGTTGCGGAGCGGACAGCTCCTGCACGTCGGCCAGCACCGAACTCCGCAGCCGTCCGCACTGCGGACAGCGGATCAACCGGCCGGGCCCCAGCCGGCCGGGCCCGAGGTTCTGCATCGGGAACGTGGTGGTGCTGAACAGGTGCCCCTCGGCACAACGAACGACGGCGCGCTGCTCCATCGGTCCCCTTCCCATCCTTACCCCAGTACTCACCCGTACTCATCGCGCCCCGGACGGGCCGGGGCCCCGGGACAGCGTCACATTAGGGGAAGTTCCGGACATTCCACACCACGGCTCGCCGCCCCGAAACCCACCCCGCCGGAGCACTCTCACGCGGCCCACACAGTACGCCTCCGCCCCGCTCCCGGCCGCCTCCGCCACGACCTCCTGCCACCTGTGCAACCGGCGTCACGGATGGGGTACAGTGATGGCGGATCGAGCGGTCTCTGACGGCTCATCAGGCGGGCGTAGTTTAATGGTAGAACATGAGCTTCCCAAGCTTATAGCGCGAGTTCGATTCTCGTCGCCCGCTCCATGCCGAAAGCCGCAGGTCAGCTGACTTGCGGCTTTTGTGTTGTCTGGACCAACTCCCCCGCCGTGCCAGATCCGTGCCAGAACGCTCCTGGAACAGCAGTCGCCCCCCGGGCAGGGTGTGCCCGGTGGGGGCGCCAGGAGCCGTCCTCAGCCGGCGGTACCGAGGGCTTCGGCGAGGCGGGCGGCCTGGTCGGGCGAGAGCTCGAAGCGGATGCTGCGGGGGCTGTAGCAGCCGCCGAAGAGCCGTACGCGGCTGGTGTGGGCGGCGCTGTTGGTGCCGCTGAGAGGAGACCCGTCTCCTTGGAAGTACCACGTCTCGCCGTCCCAGAAGGGGTGGTCGAGCAGGGCCTCGGCGAGGGTGGCCGCGGCCTCGGGCGGAGTGCCGATGGAGGCAAGGGTGCGGGCGACGGTCGCGGTGGCATCGGCCGGCAGGTCGGCGTCGCCGAGGACGGGCAACAGGAGTCGCAGGCGGGAGATCCTAGGGGGAGCCGGGTTTCCGCAGTATCGGTAATCACTGCCGCCGAAGAAGCAGCAAGTGATCACGGCACTCGGTCGGCCTGAGCCGCAGCCGCGGGTCTGTCTGCTGATCCTGCTGCTCCGCCGGGGATTTCGAGGATCCTCGACAGGGTCGAGCCGAACCGGTGGGTGGTCGGCGCGTCGGCTCAGTGGGTGGGCGGGGTCCAGTCGGCGGGCAGGCCGGACTGGGCGAGGACGGAGTCGAGGCTGTAGTAGTCCTGGTCGGAAGCGATCCGGTGGTGCTCGCCGAGGTCGAGGAGGGTGGCCATCGGCACGGCGAACGGCTTGGGCGCACCCTTGAGGTGGCCGGAGTAGACGGCTTCGACGGTGATGTGGGAACCGTCCTGGTGGGTGGCCTTCACCGTGACGTGGACGTCGTCGATGAGGCTGTCGGTGCGGGCCTTCCACCCCGCGATCTCCTGGCGGCCGTGGAAGGTGACGCCCAGGCCCTGGTCGGTGTAGGTGCCGTCCGCGGTGAACAGGGCGCCGAGCGCCCGGGGGTCGGCACCGTTCCATGCGGCGGCCCATCCGGCGACGGCCTTGGGGAGGTGCTGCCCGGTGGGCTGCGCGGCCGCGGCGGTGGTGCCGAGTACGGCGCAGACGGCCGTGGCGCCGATCAGTGCGGTCGGGGTGCGGCGCGGGGTGGACTTCACGGCGGGACTCCTTCGGGTGGGGGCGGGTCGAGAGGTGGGTGCGTGGGGCGGGTGCGCGTCAGGGGTCAGGGAGTCAGGACGACCTTGCCGGAGACGGTGCCCGACTCGGCCAGGCGCAGGGCTTCGGCGGCCTCGGCGAGCGGCAGTTGGGCGGCGATGCGGGCGGTGACCTCGCCGCGGCGGACGGCGGCGAAGACCTCGGTGAGGTCGGCGCGCAGCCGGGCCCGGAAGCGGTCCTTGTTCAGCGGCCGACCGGCCCAGATGTTGTAGAAGTGGGCACGGCGGCCGTTGGGCAGGGTGTTCCAGAGCCAGGTGCGGGCGAGGATCTTCAGGACGGGCCACTGCTTGGAGCCGGTGTCGTCGCGGGTGGAGGCGCTGCCGTAGGAGATGAGGGTGCCGCCGGGGGCGAGCAGGTGCCAGGAGTCGACGACGCTCCGGCCGCCGACGTGGTCGAAGACGGCGTTCACCCCGCCGGGTGCCAGTTCGCGGACCTGGGCGGGCACGTCGCCGGCGCGGTAGTCGACCGGGACGACGCCCAGTTCCCGCAGGGCGTCGTGGTGCCGGGGGGAGGCCGTGCCGATCACCTTCACGCCCGCCGCGCGGGCGAGTTGGACCAGGACCGAGCCGACGCCGCCGCCGGCGCCGTGCACCAGGACGGTCTGTCCGGTGCGCACCCGGGCCTTGCGGTGCAGCATCTGCCAGGCCGTGATGCCGTTGACCACGACGGTCTCGGCCTCCGCCGCCGTGAGGCCCTCCGGGACTCGGACCGCGTCGTCGGCGTCGAGGACGACATGGCTGGCCCACCCGCCGACCTTCACCAGTGCGGCCACCCGCTGCCCGGCCAGGGCCGGGTCGACACCCGCGCCGGTTGCCAGCACCCGGCCGACCAGGTCGTAGCCGGGCACGAACGGGAAGGCCGGCTGGTCGTAGTACCGCCCGCGGCGCATCTGCTGCTCGGCGAACGAGACGCCGGTCGCCTCCATGGCGACCACGATCTGCCCCCGGCCCGCCTCCGGAACGGCGCTCTCGCGGATCTCCAGGCCCTCCGGCGCCACGATGCCCGGCAGGACGACCTCGATACGACGTTGGGTGCTCATGATCGCCTCTTCTCGTAGATGCTTTCGCGTTCGTTAGAAGTTATAGCTCTATCTGAACGTAATAGTCAAGAGCGATGGTGATACCCTCTAACTAGCAACGGCTGGAGAGAGGAAGGCGGGTCATGGGCGAATCGGGTACGAGGACACCGAGGGAGCGCTACCGGGTACAGGTGCAGGAGGAGATCAAGCGGCACGCTTGGGGGCAGATCGCCACCGCCGGGGCCTCGGCGTTGTCCCTCAACGCCATCGCCAAGCAGATGGGCATGAGCGGGCCGGCCCTCTATCGCTACTTCGCCAACCGCGACGAGCTGATCACCGCGCTCGTCAGGGATGCGTACCGCAGCCTGGCCGACACCTTCGCCGCCCGCGCCGAGGCCGGCACCGACCTCGGCGGCCTGGCGGACGCGCTGCGCCGGTGGGCTCTGGACGACCCCCAGCGGTACTTCCTCGTCTATGGCACCCCCGTGCCCGGGTACCGGGCACCCGAGGACACCACGCGCATCGCCTCCGAGATCATGGCGCACCTCCTCGACGCCTGCGCCGCCGTGCAACCGCCCGCCACGCCGCGCCCGCTCGACACCCACCTCGCCGAGCACCGCGCCTGGGCCGGAGAGCACCCGGCCCCGTCATCGGCGCTCGGCCGGGCCCTCGCCTTCTGGACCCGCCTGCACGGCGTCCTCTCGCTCGAACTCGCCGGACACTTCACCGGCATGGGATTCGACCCCACCGAGCTCTACGCCGACGAGGTGCGAGCACTCGGGGGCCAGTGGAGCTGACGTGTCGGGGCCGATCCGCGCCCGCCGTGCCGGATCGCGCCAGCTCGGGCGCCGGCTCGGTGTCGTCCAGGCGAGGCGTTCGGGATCGCCCAGCTGCTGTGGCTGCACCGATCGCCGAGGCCTGCGCGTACGGCATGACGAAAGTCATGGTCACCGTCGTGCGGAACGCCTCCGGAACCCGTGAAGTCCGCTCTACTGCCACGGCCCCCGGATTCCTAGGGTCGAACCATGAACACCGAATCCGTGATCCAGGTCGCCGACCTGCGTGTCGACTACGGAGCCAGGACCGCCGTGGCCGGCATCCGTCTCGACGTGCGTCCTGGCGAGGTGGTCGCGCTGCTCGGCACCAACGGCGCGGGCAAGACGACCACCATGGACGTGCTGGAGGGCTATCTGCGGCCCACCTCGGGCAGCGTCACGGTCCTCGGCCACGACCCGTACACCGAGCGCGCCCGCATCGCCCCGCAGATCGGGATCATGCTCCAGGAGGCCGGCTTCTTCGGTGAACTGACCGTCGCCGAAACGGTCCGTGCCTGGCGACGCTTCACCCCGTCCGCCGCCTCCGTCCAGGACGCGCTGCGCCTGGTCGACCTGGAGGACCGGGCCCGGACTAAGGTCGGCCGGCTCTCCGGTGGCGAGCGGCGCCGGCTCGACCTCACCCTTTCCGTCCTCGGCAGGCCCCGGCTGCTGTTCCTCGACGAACCCACCACCGGTCTCGACCCCGAGTCGCGCCGGGAGACCTGGCGATTCCTCAAGAGGATGGTCGACGACGGCATGACCATGCTGCTGACGACGCACTACATGGAAGAGGCCGAGTTCCTGGCCGACCGGGTCGCCATCATGGACCGCGGCCGGATCGTGCGGCACGGCACGGTGGGCGACGTCCTCGCCCGGGAGGCGAGCACCCGGATCTCGGTGACGGCCGACGCCGCCGTCAACGCCCGCACCCTGCCGCCGTTCCCCGACGCCGAGGTGCACGAGGCCGACGGGCGCCTCACCCTCGTCACCGCCGACCCGCAGTCCGTCCTGCGGATGGTACTGAACTGGGCCGACGACAACGCGGTCCGCCTGCGCGGCCTCGAAGTGCGCACCGCATCCCTGGAGGACGTCTTCCTCGACCTCGCCGCGACCGGAAGGGGACGAGCATGACCTGGCTGCGTCTCACCTCCTCTCAGTTCCTGCTCTCCCAGAGCGTGTACTGGCGCGATCTCGGCTTCGCCCTCACCGGGGCACTGCTGCCACTCGGGCTGAGCCTCGCCTACTCGATCAGCCGGCACGGCAAGGGCGAGATCGCCGGATACGACACCGGCGTCTACCTGCTGCCAGGGTTCGCCGGGTTCGTCCTGCTGTGGATCGTCTACAACGTCATCAACTCCGCGGCCTCCCGCCGAGACCGGCTCGTCTACAAGCGGCTGCGCGGTACCGCGCTGCCCGACACCGCGATCCTGGCCGGAGAGGCGGCCAGCGGCAGTGTCACCAGTCTCCTGCACGTGGTGATCCTGCTGGTGGTGGGCACCCTCGCCATCGACGCTCCTGCCCCGCACAACCCGCTGCTGCTGCTCCTCGGCATCCTGCTCGGCGCCGTCGCCTTCTCGCTGCTGGCCATCGGACTGTCCGGGCTGCTGCCCTCCGGCGAGGTCTCCACCTGGATCGTGACCCCGGTGATCCTGGCGATGATGATGACGTCCGGGATTGCCATGCCGATCAGCGACCTTCCCGGATGGGCCCAGCATCTGGCGCCGTATCTGCCGTCCAGCCCGGTCGTGGAGATCGTCCGCACCGCCTGGCTCGGCCGCGATTTCGCGAGCGACCCGACGGTGACCGGCGTCCCGGCCGCCGTCGGCCTCGCCGGCTCCTTCCGCGCCTGCGCCCAGCCGATCGGCATCCTGTGCGCCTGGGCCGGCCTGTCCTTCTCCCTGGGCAAGCGGTTCTTCCGCTGGGACCCGCGCCGGTCCGCCTGAACCGTCGGGCGCCGAAACGTGTCGATAGGGTCGAAGGACAGCAAGCCGAACCGCGGAGGGGGACCAGCAGGTGGGAGCTCGCACTCCGGCCGCGGTGGCCCGCATCGTGGCGTGGCTCATCCTGCTGACCGCGGCCGTCTTCCTCGCCGAGGGGCTGGCGCTGTGGCTGCGCCACCGCCCGTCGCTCGGCCCGGTCTGCCTCGCCGCCGTCGGGCTGCCGGCCTTCTGCCTCACTTTCTCCCGCACCGTCTACGACGTCGTCGCCCGCGGTGGCGCCCGCGACCGGCACCTGCTGGACGCGGCGATCTGCACCAGCGTCGCCTTCGCCCTGCTGCTCCTGCTGGGCGGCGCCTGGGGCGCTCTGCCCTCCCTCGCCGCCTGCGCCGCCGTCGTCTCCCTGAACGCCCGCCGCTCGGTCTGGGCCGCCACGGGCATCCTCCTCGGTACGATCCCGTCCTGTCTGCTTCTCGGCATGCCCGCGGACGTCCTCGTCGACGTCGTCGTACGCAGCGCGGTCACCGTGGTGGTCGTCGGAGCCCTCGGCCTGCTGCCGTCCTTCGCGCGCGAGATCCACGACCACCGCGCCGAGCTGGCCCGGCTGGCGGTCCTCGAGGAGCGGCTGCGTTTCGCCCGCGACCTTCACGACGTGCTCGGCCACGGCCTGTCGGTCGTCGGTATGAAGCTGGAGGTGGCGCTGCTACTGCTGCGTAACGATCCCGAGCGCGCCCGCACCGAGATCGAGCAGGCTCTCGGTGTCTCCCGCGAGTCCGTGTCCGACCTGCGCTCCCTGGTCCGAGGCTACCGTCAGCCGTCCCTGGAGTCCGAACTGAACGGTGTCCGCTCGGTCCTGCAGTCCGCGAGCATCACCTGCTGCACCGACCAGGTGCCCCCGGGCGTCCCGCAGTCTCTGCAGGACGTCGCCGGCTGGGTCGTGCGGGAAGGCGTCACCAACGTACTGCGGCACAGCGCGGCCACCGAGTGCCGTATCAAACTCCGTGTCGACGACGGCCGCCTGCTCGTCGAGGTCGCCAACGACCGGGCCCGGCCGGTGGGCCTGTCCGACGGTAACGGCCTGCGCGGCCTGCGCGAGCGCCTCGCCGACATCGGCGGCGAACTGACCGCCGGACCGGACGGCACCGGGGGCTTCCGGCTGCTGGCCCACGCCCCGCTGCACCACACCGCACCCGTTCCGGCGGCCCGCGACCGGGCCACGCATGACCGCACCGCGCAGAGGGGACCCACATGACGATCCGCATCGCCGTCGCCGACGACGAGGCCTTCATCCGCGACTCGCTGTCCGTGCTGCTCTCCGCGCACGACGACCTCGAGGTCGTGGCCACCGCGGCAGACGGCACCGGCGCCGTCCGGGCCGTCCTCGCGGGCGGCGTCGACGTGGCCGTTCTCGACCTCGACATGCCGGTCATGAACGGACTCGCCGCCGCCGAGGCCATCCGGAAGGGTTCGGCCGCGTGCGCGATCGTCGTCCTGACCAGTCACGGCCGTCCCGGCCATCTCCAGCGCGCACTGAGCCTCGGCGTCCGAGGCTTCGTCACCAAGGACACCCCGGCTGCTCGGCTCGCCGAGGTCGTCCGCACCGTGCACGGCGGCGGGCGGTACGTCGACCCGGAGATCGCGACCGATGCCCTCACCCTCGGGGACAACCCTCTCACCGCCCGCGAGCGCGAGGTCCTCGGCCTGGCCGGCGACGGCCTGTCCACGGCCCGCATCGCGGCCCGCGTGCACCTTGCCGAGGGCACCGTCCGCAACTACATGTCCTCGGTGCTCGCCAAATTCGGCGTCGACAACAAGCTCGCCGCCTACCAGCGCGCGAAGGAAACGGGCTGGCTCTGACCAGGCCCGACAGAACCCGGCCGGCCGGCGGTCAGTGTCGGGCGTCCGACTTTCCGGGCGGCGCAAACGCCGGAGTCGCAGGTCAGCGGACCTGCGACTCCGGCGGCTCGGGGGTGCCGGGGTCAGTGGGTGCCGGCGGCGAGGGCTTCGAGGGCGGGGACGAGGGCGGCGGGGGAGGGCAGGGCCGCGTTCTCGGCCCGGAGTCGGGCGGCTCCCTCGCGGAGGCCCGGGTCGGTGAGGAGACGGTCGAGGAGCGTGGTGTCGACGTCGGGGGAGGCGGAGCGCAGGGCGGCGCCGGCGGCGGTGAGGGCGTCGGCGTTGATGAAGTGGTCGGCGCCCTGGGGGAGCACGAGTTGGGGCAGGCCGGCCTGGAGGGCGGTGAGCATGGTGCCGGAGCCGCCGTGGTGGATCAGCGCGTCGGAGGTGGTCAGCAGTTCGGCGAGCGGGACCCAGGGGAGCGGGCGGACGTTGTCCGGCAGGGTGCCGAGCGGGGCGAGGTCGGCGTCGCCGACGGCCAGCAGGAACTCGGCGTCCACCGAGGCGGCGGCCTCGATGAGGCGGACGATCGCGCGGACGCCGTCCATTTCGGTGAGGATGGTGCCCAGGGTGACGGCGACGCGCGGGCGGGTGCCGCGGCGGAGCAGGTCCGCGGGGACCACGCCGCCGCCGTTGAAGGGCAGGTAGCGCATCCGCAGGCCGTCCGGGTCGCCGCCGAGCGAGGCGGGGACGACGTTCAGCGGGGTGGCCTTGGCGGGGCCTGCCACACCGTGTGTCTCGTAGGCCTCGGTGAAGTTGGCGGCGATCCGCACGGCCATGCCGAGGCCCGAGGCCACGCCGAAGTTCTGGATCACCGAGGGGATCTTGAGCTTGGCGGCGACCAGCGGGGCGGCGGCCTGGAAGGAGTCGTGGACCACCAGGTCGGCGCCCCAGTCGCCGGCCGTGGCCAGCAGGCCGTCGACGGTGGAGCGGGAGGCGAGGGCGAAGCCCTTGGCCGCCCTGTCGAGGATCTGATCCTGGGTCAGGTCCAGTGCGACGTAGCGGATCTTCTCGCCGGTGGACTGCTCGATGGTCTCCCGGATGCTGCGGCCGTCGCCGATCTCGATGATCGGGAAGCCCGCCGCCCGGAGTGGTTCCAGGGGCCTCGATCCGGCGAAGAGGACCTCGTGCCCGGCGGCCCGCAGGGCCTGGGCGGTCGGGATCATCGGGAAGAGGTGGCCGGCCGCGGGCGGGCCGGTGAAGAGTATGCGCACGGGTGTCTCCTGATCATTCGGCAGGCGGGCCGGCCGGGCGGGCCGGTCCGTCGGCCGGTCGGGCGGTCGCCGGACTGGTGCGGGTCGTTCGGTGCGCCCGCACCTCCTCCCTATCGGAACTGACGAATGGTCAACTCATGTTCCCCAGGGGATCGATAATCGGACGTTCTGCTGCCGGCCTTGCCGGCCGGGAGGCGGTGTGCTCCGCGGTGGGGCGGGCGGCGGCGGGAGTGGCCGGAGGAGCGGCGGGGTCGGGGCGGCCGTTCGTAGCGGCCGCTCAGAGCGGCGGGAGGGGGAGGGCCCGGAGCCGGTCGGGGTCGGCGAGGAGGTTGATCTCGGTGATCAGGCCGTTGACGACGGTGAGCGACAGGACGGAGAACAACCGGCCGTCGGGGGCGGTGGCCAGGCCGAGGGTGCCGTTGATCAGGACCGGGCGGGCGAGCGGGGCGAGGCCGCGGAAGAGCAGGGCCTGCTGGGCGACGGCCGAGGCGCCGTGGACGAGGCGGGGCAGGGTGCCGAAGCGGGTGGCGCCGACGTCGGCGCGGAGGGTGACGTCCGGGTCGAGCAGGGTGACCAGGGCCTCGAAGTCGCCGGTGCGGGAGGCGGCGAGGAAGGCGTCCACGACGACGCGCTGGCGGGTGAGGTCGGTCTCCGGGGTGGCCGCGCCCCGGACCCGGCGGCGGGCCCGGCTGGCCAGCTGCCGGGTGGCGGTGGGGGTGCGGTCCACGATCGGGGCGAGGTCGTCGAAGGGCACGGCGAACATGTCGTGCAGCACGAAGGCGAGACGTTCGGCCGGCGGCAGGGTGTCCAGGACGACCATCATGGCCAGCCCGAGCGAGTCGGCCAGCAGCGCGGCCTGCTCGGGGTCGGCGGCGTCGACGCGGCCGATCACCGGGTCGGGCACATGGGTGTCCAGCGGCTCCTCGCGCCGGGCGGCGCGGGAGCGGAGCTGGTCCAGGCAGACCCGGCCGACGACGGTGGTCAGCCAGCCGGCCAGGTTGTCGACCCGGGAGGCGTCGGCGCGGCTGAGCCGGAACCAGGCCTCCTGGACGGCGTCCTCGGCCTCGCTCAGTGAGCCGAGCATCCGGTAGGCCACCGACCGGAGCCGGGGGCGCTGCTGCTCGAACTGCCGGGCCAGGGAGTCGGTTTCGTTCATCGGGCGCCGTCGCAATCGGTGTCGGGCCCGTCCGGTCGTGACGGGCTGGACTCTGTCTGGCATGTGACGATAGGTCGGCCATGGCGGCGCGGCCGTCAGGTGGCGACGCCGACGGTCCGGTGGACCGAGTCCGGCCGCTCCAGCAGGGCGAGCATGCAGTGGGCGACGTCGGCGCGGGCGACCGAGAGGCCGCGGCGCACGTTGCGCCCGTACGCCGTCCGGTAGTCGCGGGTGAGCGGCTTGTCGGTGAGGCGGGGCGGGCGGACGATCGTCCAGTCGAGTCCGCTGTCGCGGACCACGTCCTCCATGTGGGCCAGGTCGGCGTAGTGCCGGCGCAGCGCGGCCCGGGTGAGCGGCGCGGCGAGGTGGCGCATGAAGAACCCGTCGCCCGGGTCGTGCCGGGGCGGTCGCGGGCGGGCGGGGGAGGGGACGGCGCCGATCGGGGCCGCACTGACCACGATCAGGCGCCGGACGCCGACCTCGCGCATCGCGGCGGCCACCGACCGGGTGCCGCGCCAGGCGACCCCGGCCTCGGCGCCGGAGCGGGGGCCGAGGGTCGAGAGGACGGCGTCCGCACCGGTGATCGCGGTGCGCAGGGCGGCCGGTTCGGCGGAGGCCAGGTCGGCCTGGACGACCCGGACGGTCTGTGGGGCCGGGGCGCGGCCGGCGGTGTCGGACAGCCCGGCCGGGTTGCGGACCACGGCGGTGACGTCGTGGCCGGCGGCGAGGGCCTGGTCGAGGAGCTGCCGTCCGATACCGCCGGTGGCGGCGAGGATGGTGAGTTTCATCGGGCTGCCTCCTGTCTGCGAGGGGTGGCGTGCGGCGGCGACACCCTATGAGCGGATCGGACGGCAGGAGTGTGACGACGGGGGCGGTGAATGTGACGCAGATCACATGAGTCCGGGTCGCGCGGGGCCGGGTCGTAGGGCCGGGGCGCGCGGAGCCCAGGCCGTACGGCGCCCCGGGCCGCGGCGGGTCAGGCGGCGGCGAGGAAGTCACGGACGGTCTTGGTGAAGGCCTCCGGCTGCTCGGCGATCACGACGTGGCCGGTGTCGAACTCGGCGTACTCGCTGCCGGCGATGGCCGCGTGCAGGCGGCGTGCGTTCTCCACCGGAATGGTGGCGTCCTGGGCGCAGCCGATCACCAGGGTCGGGGCCTGGACGAGGGGGAGCAGGGCGGTGATGTCGAGGTGGAGATCGAGTGCGATGTGCCGCAGTGTGCCGGGGGTCGGCTGCATGAAGCCGGCGCTGGCCTCGACGCCCTCGCGGCCGATCCGGTTGAGGAAGCCGCGGCTGAAGGCGGTCAGGGTGGCGTAGCGGCCGAAGGCGGCGGCGTCGCCGGCGAGGGCGAGCCAGACGATCATCATGTTGCGCACGTACTCGTCGTCCGCGTTGATCCAGCCCGCGGTGGCGACCAGGCGGCGCACCTGCTCGGGGCGTCGGGCCGCGGCGGCGGTGGCGACGACGGCGCCGAGCGAGAAGCCGACCATGTGGACGGGGCCGCGGCCGGCGTCCTCGATGACGGCGTTGACCTGGGCGGCGAGGGTGTCGATGGTCAGCTCGGCGCCGTCGTCCTCGGCGGCCTCGCTGCCGGACAGGTCGGGGAGGAGCAGGGTGTAGCGGTCGGTGAAGGCGTCCAGCAGCTGGTCCCACATGGCGGAGCCGGGGCCGGTGCCGTGGACGAGGATCAGGGTCTCGGGGCCGTCGCCCACGATGCGGTAGGGGATGCGGGCGGTGTCGACGGTGACGCTGGGCATGGCGGGTGGTCCCTTCGGTGGGGCGGGGGCTGCGCTGACAAAAAGTAAACTACACGGTGTAGGCGATGGATTCAACTACACCGTGCAGTGCAATGTGCGGGGTGGTCCCGACCCGGCCGCGCGACCTCGAAGGCTGGGAGTGCGGCGAGGGCCGGCCCGGGGTGGGATGCTGTTGGCGAATCCACCGGCGTGGACCGCGCGCCAACCTCTGTCCAGGGGAAACGCGGCTCTGTCCAGGGAGTTTGCGCGGTCGCCAGCGTGGCCGCAGACGTTGTCCATCGGCTCCGCGTCGGACGGTCGCGCCCGGGCCGTTTCCGCGCAGGCGCGATGGCGCGGGGTGTCCATCGCGCGCGGCGCGGTCTGCTGGGTCTGTCCATAGGCGTGCGGTGGGCGCGGGGGTCCGGCCGCGCGTGTCCATAGGCGCGCGGCGCGCGCGTCAGGCGGCGAGCTCGAGCCGCCGCAGGTGCGAGGCGCGCGTCTTCGCGCGCGGGATCTCGGCCAGCCAGGCGTCGACGCGCGCGAGGTTGATCGCGGCGGCGGTCAGCTGGTGCTACAGCTGCGTCTTGGCGAGGTCGTGGTAGCGCGCGCGGCGCATGTCCCGCCCGTGGACGGCCTGGGCGATGGTCCCTTCGATGCCGGCGCGCGCGTGGTAGCGCTGCCGCCATTCGTCGGTCTGCTGGTCGGCTCGGGCCTTGCGCAGGGCCTCGAACTCGCCGCGGTGGTGGAAGGTCATGCGTCGTCCGATCCGGCCGGTGCCGCGGGTGCTTCCACGCTCTTCCGGCGCCTCGACGGTCATGGCACACGCCACGGCGGAAGGCATGGGCACTTCCGTGATTGCCACCTGATCGGGTGGTAGCGATGTATGTGCCGCTTCCACGGGTTGGCTGCGCGGTTAGCTCTCCGAGCGATGATCTTCGCTTCCTGTTGAAGAGGGAGAGACATGTTCGGCAGACGGCCATCACGAGTGCCATCGTTCGCACCCGCTCCGGAGGGCCCTGCGGGGAGTCGATGCCGGGGGCGCTCCCTGCGGTGCGCTGGCCGAGCCACCGCGGTGGCCATGGCGGTCACCGGTTCGCTGCTGCCACTGGGATTGGCAGGGCCCGCGCAGGCGGCTGAGAAAGTGCACATCAAAGTATTCGACACCCCCGGTCAGTACGAGTGGACGCCGCCGGTGTCCGACTGGGAGGTCACGATCTCCGTCTGGGGTGCTGGCGGCGGTGGGGGCGGCGGGGGCGGCGGCTCCACCGGCGGAGGTGGCGGAGGCGGCGGCAACGGTGGCGGCGCACTAGCCGCAAACGCCGGTGGCGGTGGTGGCGGTGGCGGCGGCGGAGCAGGGGGTGGGGGTGGTGGCGCTGGTGGCTCCGGCGGCTTCGTCACCTGCACGGTGCATGTGCACTCGAAGCTCATCGTCAGGGTGGGCAGGGGCGGCACCGCAGGTGTCGGTGGAGCCGGCACCGAGGACAGCGACTATGCCAGCGCCGGCGGCAACGGCCCGGACGGGTCGAGTGGTAAGCCGGGCACCCCGGGCGCCAAGGCCGCCGACAACACACTTCAAAAGGCCGACGGCACGTCCGTCACCGGCTTCGACTTCCACAACTCCCGCTTCGAGGCTCCGTACATCTCCGTGACGGGCGGAGAGGGTGGTGCCGCTGGCCAGGTCGGGAGCGGCGGCTCGGGCGGCGGAGGCGGTTGGGGCGGCGGGATCACCGGCAAGGGCGCGCCGGGAACCGGCGGGGCCGGGGCGAAGACCGCCGGCGCCCAGGGCACGGGCGGGAAGGAAGGCGGCGGCACCGGCTGGTGCGATGACAACGACGTGCAGGGTGTGGGAAGCCCGGGTGGCACCGGCACAGCCGGCACCGCAGGCACCGCAGGACACGATGGGAAGAGCGGGAACGGGATCCAGAACGGGAAGGTGAAGGGCGGGAGCAGCGGAATCTACGGGAACGGCGGCCTGGGAGGCAAGGGCAGCGCCCCAGTATCCGGTGGCAGGTCATACGGCGCCGGCGGCAACGGCGGCAGGGGCGGTGAGGGTGGCTCCGGCGGCATCGGTGGCACGGGCGGCTGTTACGAACCCAACGCCGGCAATGCCAGGGCCCACTGCGAGAAGGGCGATGACGGTGGGTTCGGAGTCAGGGGCAGGCCCGGAGCTTCCGGGACGGCCGGCCACAACGGAGCTGTCGTCATCACCTGGACCGGGCCGGCATGAGACGCACGGTGGGGCCGCGCAGCGACGACTGACCGGCCCTACCCGTCACACCCGCAGGGCCGACCAGCACCGATACCGTTGGCGAATCGGCTCGTGAAGCACTCTCCGCCCCACCCGAGTTATCCGGTGGGGCGGAGTGCTGCGAAGTGGCTGGTCCGTGTGGGGGCGAGTGCGGTGTCGGTGAGCCAGGCGTCGAGGCGGACCAAGTTGATGCCGGCGGCGGTGAGCAGATGTTGCAGCTGTGCCCTCGGTAGCGGGATCTGCGTAGGCCGAAAGCCCGGGAGGCCTGGGAGATGGTTCCCTCGACGCCGGCGCGGTGACCGTAGCGCCGCTGCCAGGCTTCATCCTCCTGATTGATGCGGGCTTGCCGGATCGCTTCGTGCTCCGGTCGGGTTCGCAGGGTGATCTCCCGGCCGATGCTCGGGATGGTCCGGGTGCACTGCGAGCGAGTCGGACAGGGCCGGCAGTCCGTCGGGGAGAACTTAACGCGGATCACCGGCACCTTGCCGCGGTGATCGTCGTACCACTGACGGCTGATCGCGCCGTTCGGGCAGGTGGCTTGCTGTCGGTCCCAGTCGACGGTGAAGGCGTCGATGCTGTAACCGTTCTTGCTGGTGGCCTGCCACCCAGTGTTCGGCCGGACCGGGCCGCATAGCTCCACCCCATGGTTCCGGCGTGCCGCGACCATGTTGGCAGCGGTGGCATACCCGCTGTCGACCAGATGGACATCGGGCAGGAGACCCCGCCCGGAGAGCTTCTGATGGATCACTTCGGTCTGAGTGCTGTCGTCCACCGAGGCCGGAGTGGTCACCACGCTGGTGATCAGGTGTGGAGCGGTAGGCTCGCAGGTCTCGGTCAGATGGACTTTGTAGCCGCTCCAGACACGGTCCCGCTTCACCCCGACCCGGGCATCGGGGTCGTATGGCGAGCCTGGGCGCTGTGCAGCAGTCGGCCGGTTGCTGGGCTTGCGCCAGGTCACCTCGCCCTCGACCAGCTCGTACTCCTGGACCCAGGTCTGCCGAAGGAACTCGACTGCGGGCAGGTGCCGCAGCCAGTCCGGGGCCGCGGAGGAGCGCACCGCCCGTAGCAGGTCCATGCCGTCCTGGCCGACCTGGTTGCCGTGCTCGACACGGGCCGCCCAGCGACCTGGCATCTTCGACTTGGTGTCGTCGGGCCTGGCAGAGTACCGCTCGAACCACTCCGGCGGGGTCCACTCCGCCAGCCATTGAGGGGCTGCCACAGCCAGCGCATTCAGCGCCGCACGCAGCGTTTCCACCACGAATTCGAACCGGTTGAGGTCTCGCACCGCCGCCAGTACGTGCGTGGCGTCACTGCGCTGCCGACCGCTGGCCTTGAGCAGCCCGTGTGCCGCCGCCCGGTCCAGGACGGCATCCAGAACCCGAGCCTCGGCGCCTCCGGCTATGAGCCGGTCGCGGAACTCGCTGAGCACTGAGAAGTCGAAGCCGACGTCGGTCAGCTCCAGGCCGAGGGCGTACTTCCAGTCGATACGCGAGCGCACCGCGTGTGCCGCCTGCCGGTCCGACAGCCCCTCAGCGAACTGGAGCACCGAGACCAGCGCGAGCCGGGCCGGTGATGCCGCCGGCCGCCCCCGGCGCGAGAACAGATCAGCAAAGTCCTCGTCGCTGAACAGCGACCCGACCTCGTCCCGCAGCCGTACTGCCAGACAGCCGTGCGGGAAGACCGCATGGGCCACCCTCGCCGTCTCCTCGGGAACTTCCCCCGGCTCCACCGGACGCAAGGACACCGTCACCCTCCCCCAAAACGCGCGTTGGTCCGCACCACCAACGCGGTGGTGCGGACCAACGTCACGCTGCACGATGGGATTCGCCAACGGTGTCCCGGGGTGGGGCCGGCCCTCGCCGCGACGGTGGCGCCGCGTCAGCCGTAGAGGCGCAGGAACGCCCGGATGCCGGCGGTGACGCCGGCCGTCAGCTCGGCCTCGGGGAGGTGGATCGCGCCGTAGAAGGTGGCGTCGGCGGCGCCGCTGAACGTCAGCAGGGTGAACTGGGTGGCGGCCAGCTCGGTGTCCTCGACCTGCAGCAGCCCCTGGTCGGCGAGGCGGCCGAAGTGCGCGGCGAGGTCACGCTGGGAGGCGAGCGGGCCGGCGTCCAGCCAGGCGTTCAGGACCTCGGCCGGGATGTTGCCGGCCTCGGCGCGGATCGTCCGGCCGAGTGCGTAGTGGTCGCCCGCTCCGAGGACGGCGCGGGCGCGGTCGAGGGCGAAGGCGGTGAGGTCGGCCTCCAGGTCGACGATCTTGTGCAGGTGCCGGTCGGCCAGGCCGGCGATGATCTCGGTCAGCTCGCCGGCAGTCTCCAGGGCGACGGAGAGGAACAGCTTCTCCTTGTCGCCGAAGTGGTTGTAGATGGTGCGTTTGGATACGCCGGCCTCGGCGGCGATCGCGTCCACGCTGGCCCGGGTGTAGCCCTCGCGGCCGAACACCGTGCTCGCGGCGCGGGCGATGGCCTGCCGCTTCTCGGGCATCCGGCGCGAGCCCGTGGCCGGAGCGGGCGCTCCGGAGGTCGCTGAGGTCCCAGGGGTCATCGGGCGGTCTCTCCTTCGCTAAAGATTGCACTACTCGGTGCAGTTTACGCCTGGGGGGCGTGCTGTGCGGCCGGTGCGCCGGCCGTGGAACTGGCGCGGCGCGGCGGCCGTCCAGGGGAGTGCGGAGGAACGAAATCCCGTCCCGGGTTGAACCCCGGGAGAAGACGGAGGTCCCGGTGCAGCCAGGTGGTACCGAAGTGAACGTCGAGACTCCCGCCGGGCCGTGGCCGGCGGCGGCCGCCCCGCCGTCCGCCCCGTCCGCGCACACCGGGGCGGTGGACCAGGCGGCGGCGGCCGTGCGCTGCGAACTCCTGTTGCAGGACTCGCTGGACGCCGTCCGGCCGCAGCTCACCTGGCGGCACGGGGCCGCCCGGGCGGGCGCGCGGCTTCCGGTGCCCGGGTCCGGCCCGGACGACGCGGCCGTGCACTGGTACGTCGGCCGTAGCCGGGACATCGTCACCATCGTCTCGGCGGCCCGCCGGGCGGCGCTGCCGGGCATGGTCGAGACGCGGTGGCGGCGGCGCGGATGGACCGTCACCTCGGTGAACGCCGGGCGCGAGTGGCCCGGCCTCGCCGCGACCACGCCGGACGGCTACCGGCTCGCGCTGGAGTTCGGCGAACTGGGCGAGGCCCGGCTGACGGCGCTGTCGCCGGGGGTGGCCCGCTCGGAGCCGTGGTCGGACGGCGGGGTCGAAGTGCCGGGATCCTCGGGCTGCTCGACCCGGCTGCCAGAGGTGTGCTGCCCGTTCTGGAGTGCCATGGGGTGAGGCGGGGCGACGGTGCGGGGTGGGGTAGGGGAGGCGCGGAGCGAGTCCCCCCGGACACGCTCCGCACCGCCTCGTCGCACGGCTTCGACGCGCGTCGCTCCCCCCGACTCCCCGGCCTCTCGCCGTCCCCCCTGGCTCCACCCTCCGGCGAGGGTCGTCCGCACAGGCCTCGGCGAGCCCCCTGTCGGCGGAGGCGTCGTTGATCTCCACGCTAACAAACCGAGTGGTTGGTTTGTCAATATCGGGATCCACGAAACATCCACATCTGCGGGCCGGGGATCCGGGTCGGGGCGCAGCCGCCTGACCGGCCGTCACCGGCCCGTCGGGAGGCCTCGACAGTGCACCGGGGGCGTGTCGCAGCGCATCCGCCATCACCCGTTCGGGTGGCCGGAATCCGACATTCCGCTCGCTCGTTCGGGCCGGCGCGCAGGAGGGGGCGCGGGCTCAGCGCAGCAGCCGGCGCTCCTTGGCCACGGCCACCGCTCCGGCCCGGGTATCCACGCCCAACTTGTCGTAGATCCGGCCCAGATGGGTCTTCACCGTCGCCTCGCTGATGAACAGCGCGCGGGCGATCTCCCGGTTGCCCAGGCCCTGCGCCAGCTGGGCCAGGATCTCCTGCTCCCGCTCGGTGAGCTGCGGCGCCGGGGCCCGCATCTGGGCCATCACCCGGGAGGCGACCGGCGGGGAGAGGACGGTACGGCCGCGCGCCGCCGCGTGCACCGCGGCGAACAGCTCCTCCGGCCGCTCCGCCTTCAGCAGGTAGCCGGTGGCGCCCGCGCCGATCGCCCGGGTGATGTCGGCGTCGGTGTCGTACGTGGTGAGGACGAGGACGTGCGGGGCGCCGGGCGCGGCGGTGATCCGGCGGGTGGCCTCCACACCGTCGATGCCCTCGCCGAGCTGGAGGTCCATCAGCACGACCTGTGGCGCGAGGCGGGCCGCCAGCGCGACCGCCTCCTCCCCGTCGCTCGCCTCGCCGACTACCTCGATGTCCCCGGCGCTGGCCAGCAGTGCCAGCAGGCCGGCCCGGACCACGGCGTGGTCGTCGCAGACCAGCAGGCGGACCGGCGGTGTCGCGGGGGCGGTACTCATGGCCGCCTCCCGGTCGCTCGCTCGTTCATCGGGGCTCCAGGGGGGCTCGTCGGGGCTCCAGCGGGATGGCGGCCGAGACGACGGTGCCCTCGCCGGGTGTGCTCTCGACGGTCAGGGTGCCACCGAGCTGGCGCAGCCGGGCCCGCATCGCGGGAAGTCCGTGGCCGCGCCCGCTGTCGGGCCGGGCGACGGGCCGGGCACCGCCGGCCGGCCCGTCGGCCCGGAAGCCCCGGCCGTTGTCGGCGATGTCCAGGACGGCCTGGTCGCCGAGGAAGGAGAGGGTCAGCGCGACGGCCGAGGCGCCCGCGTGCTCACGGACGTTGGCCAGCGCGCCCTGGGCGATCCGCAGCAGCGCGGACTGGGCGGCGGCCGGCAGCGGCACCGCGGCGCCGTCCAGGTGGAAGCGGACCGGCAGGCCGCTCTCGGCGGACTCCCGCTCGGCGAGCGCGCGCAGCGCCTGGTCCAGCGTGCGGCCGTCGGCGAGTTCGGCGGGCGCGAGGTCGTGGACGAAGCGGCGGGCCTCGGCGAGGTTGCGGGCCGCCACCTCGGCGGCGGTCCGGACGTGGGTGCGGGCCGTCGCCGGGTCGGCGTCCCAGGTGCGGTCGGCGGCCTGGAGCAGCATCTGCTGGCTGGAGAGGCCCTGTGCCAGGGTGTCGTGGATCTCCATGGCCAGCCGCTCGCGCTCGGCCAGGGTGCCCTCCCGCCGCTCGGTGGCGGCGAGTTCGCGCCGGGTGCGGCGCAGGTCGCGGATCAGCGCGCGCTGCCGCTCGGCCTGCCGCTCCATGAAGAGGAAGACGCCGGTGGCCAGCGCGGCCACGGCGGGCGGCAACAGGATCAGGTTGGCGTCCACACCGCCCAGCCGGACCTCGCCGACCACCACCAGCAGCGTGAGCGCCGCGACCAGCGGGATCGCCGCCCGGGCGGGCAGGGTGCGCAGGGCCGTGTAGACGAGCGGGACGGCGCACCAGGCGAAGCTCGGCGCCAGCAGCACCAGCACCGCCCAGAGCGCCACCACCAGGGCCAGCGGCCAGAGCGGGCGGCGCTGCCCCGGGGCGGGCGGGTGGCGGTGCGCCAGCCAGGAGCCGGCCGGCTGGGCGACGGCCAGGGCGAGGCCGAGGCCGATCACCCAGGGGATGCGCGGGCTGCCGGGGTGGTGGCCGAGGTAGCGGCCGAGCGAGGTGGCGAGCAGCAGCAGGAAGGCGGAGTCGAGCAGGACGGCCAGCCGGCCGGCGTCCGGATCACCGGCGGCGGCTCCGGGCGCGGCGGCGGGCTCGGGCTGCTCCACGTGCTCGCTCCTCACTCCGCTTCCGAACGCGGCGGTTGCCGCGCCACCCGGGCCGGCCGGGGACCTTCCCGGGGCCGGCGGGACCTTCCCCGCCCGGGTCGGCCGGGACCGTCCCAGGGTCGGCGGGGACCTTCCCGGGCCGCGTACGGGCCGGCTGACCTGCGCCGATCCCTCGATGGTGACCCGTCCGGCCGGGGCGCGCATCAGCCGATCGGTTGACGGGTTCGTCATCCATCATGCGCGCGGGCGGCGGCCGGACCGTCGATGTGGGGAGGGAGTCCGCGGCCGGAGGATCGGTACCGAAGCCGCCGAGCCCGATCCGGTCCCCTGGTTCCGGCCGTGGCCCCCGACCGATCCGACGAGGAGCTGGACCATGAAGAAGACCTCCGTGCGCACCCGCGTGCTGACCGGTACCGTCGCCGTCGCCGCGCTGGCGGCCGCCACCGTCGGTGCCGTCTCGGCCAGCGCCGAGACCACCGAGGCCCCGGCCGCCGCCACCGCGGTGACGGCCGACACCCAGAACAAGAACCTCACCCAGACCACCGGTCTGACCATCGAGGCCGCCACCAAGGCCGCCGAGGCCACCCTGAACGCGGCCACCAAGGCCGGCCAGCACGTCTCCGTCGCCGTGGTGGACCGCGACGGCGTCACCCGGGTGCTGCTCAAGGGCGACGGGGCCGGCCCGCAGTCGCCGGAGTCCGCCGAGCGCAAGGCGTTCACGGCCGTCTCCTGGAACGCGCCGACCTCCGAGCTGGCCAAGCGCCTCGCCCAGGCGCCGAACCTCAAGGACATCCCCGGCACGCTGTTCCTGGCCGGCGGCGCCCCCGTCCAGGCCAAGGGCGCGCCGATCGCGGCGATCGGGGTCGCGGGCGCGCCCAGCGGTGACCTCGACGAGCAGTTCGCCCAGGCGGGCGTGGCCGAGCTCGCCAAGTAGCAGCGGGCGGCGCGGGCGGCGCGGCTGGCCGGCGCGAGGCCGGTGAGCAGCCGGCCGGTGCGCCGGGGCGGCCCCCCGACCGTCCCGGCGCACCGGCCACCGCGTCGTCGCCCGCCCGCGACCCCTCGCCCGCCACCCGGGTACCGGGAGCTCCCCGTAGCGGGGACCCCGAGTGGGGGAACCCCGCGTACGGGGGACCCCGAGTGCACGGGACCCGCCCGGAAACCGGTGCGGCGCCGTACCGGAGCGGTCAGGATGTCCGCATGGCACACATGACCGAGGCCGAGTGGCGCGCCTTCCTCTCCGCCGGCACCCGAACCGCCAAGATCGCCACCACCCGGGCCGACGGCCGCCCGCACGTCGCGCCGGTCTGGTTCCTGCTGGAGGGCGACGAGATCCTCTTCAACACCGGTGCCGACACCGTCAAGGGCCGGACCCTGGCCCGCGACGGCCGGGTGATGATCTGCGTAGACGACGAGCGGCCCCCGTTCGCCCGCGTCCTGGTCCAGGGCACCGCCCGGCTCAGCGACGACCTGGCCGAGGTGCGCAGCTGGGCCACCCGGATCGCCGCCCGGTACATGGGCGAGCACCGTGCCGAGCAGTACGGGGCCCGCAACGGCGTGCCGGGCGAACTGCTCGTACGGGTGAAGATCGAGAAAGTCGGCGCAGAACAGGGGGTCGCCGACTGAAAAGCCGGGTGCCGCTGTCAGTGGCCCGTGGCAGGCTTCCCGGTATGACGGCGTGGACCCTCAACGACATCGAACGTGCGATCCGCTCCTCCTGGGGTGTCGACACCTGTGCGCCCGAGGACTTGGCCCACTGGCGTCCCGACAATCCCGCCCGCGGCCAGTGCGGGGTGACGGCGATGGTGCTGCACGACCTGCTGGGCGGCGAGCTGATGATGGGCGAGGTGCACGTCGGCGGGGTCCGGACGGACCTCCACTGGTGGAACAGGTTCGCCACCGGCGTCGAGATCGACCTCACCCGCGAGCAGTTCGGCCCGGACGAGCGGGTCGGCCCTGGCCGACCGGTCGCCCGACCGCAGCGCCCCGGCCGGCTCCAGGCCCAGTACGAGCTGCTGCGCCACCGGGTGATCGCCGAGCTGGAGGCGGGCCTGTCCCCGGTCTCCGCGCTGCCGGCGCGGGCGGTCGCCTGAGCGGGCGGTGCGTCCCGCCCGGGCGCGCATGAACCCCGGCGCGGGGCCGGCCTGACGTACAGTCGGGCGCGTCGGATCGTGAACGGGCGACGGGCGGCAGGGCGCCGTGGCGATGACGGGAGTGTGCGATGTCCGGGATGACGGTCGGGTTCGTGGGGCTCGGCGCGATGGGGCAGGGCATGGCCGCCAGCCTGCTGCGGGCCGGCCACGTGGTCCGGGTCTGGAACCGTTCGCCCGGGCCGGTGGCCGCGCTGGTGGCCCAGGGCGCGGAGGCCGCCGACGGTCCGGCAGACGCCTTCGCCGCCGAGGCGGTGGTCTCCATGCTCGCCAACGACGAGGCGGTCGAGCGGCTGCTGCTCGACCCGGCGCTGCTGGCCGGCGCCGCGGCGTCCGTCCACGTCAACATGGCCACGGTCTCGGTGGCGCTCGCCGAGCGCGCCGCGGCCCTGCACGCCGAGCACGGCCTCGGCTACGTCGCCGCACCCGTGCTCGGCCGGCCCCCGGTGGCGGCGGCCGGCGAGCTCAACGTCCTGGCCGCCGGGAGCACCGCGGCACTCGCCGCCGCGGAGCCGCTGCTCGCCGCGATGGGCCGGCGGACGTGGTACTTCGGCGAGCGCCCGCCGCAGGCCAACACCGCCAAGATCAGCGCCAACTTCCTCCTGGCCTGCGCGATCGAGTCGATGGCCGAGGCGTGCAGCCTGGCCGAGGCCAACGGCGTCCGGCCGGCCGACCTGATCGAGATGCTCAGCGGCACGCTCTTCCCCGGCCCGGTCTACTCCGGCTACGGCGCGATGGTCGCCGAGCGCCGCTACGAACCGGCCGGCTTCCGGCTGCCGCTCGGCCTCAAGGACGTCAACCTCGCGCTCACCGCGGGTGCCGACGCCCACGTGCCGCTGCCCTTCGGCAGCATCCTGCGGGACGCCTTCCTCGACGCGCTCGCGCACGGGGACGGCGAGAAGGACTGGGCCGCCGTCGCGGCCGTCGCCCGCCGCCGGGCCGGGCTCCCGGAGTAGCGGACCTCATCGGCCACAAGGCGAAGAGCCGGTGCGAAGAGCCGGTGCGAAGCCGGTGCCAGGACCCGGTGCGACAACCCGGCGCCAAGACTCCGCGCCAGGACCCCGCGCCAGGACCCGGCGCGAAATCCCGGTGCCCGGCGCCGTACCGGCTGCCTACGATCGCGGCGTGACGCTCACACACGAACCCCGTTCCGAGGAGCCGTGGCTGGTCCGCACCGGCCGGCTGGAGCTGCGCGCGGTCTGCGCCGACGACCTCGCCGCGCTGTTCCGGATCAACACCGACCCCCGGACCTGGAGCCACGTGCCCGAGGGGCGGCACCGGGACGAGGGGACCACCCGGGCCTGGATCGAACGGGCCGTCGGGCGCTGGGAGTCGGGCGGACTCGGCTACTGGACGGCCCGGCTGCCCGCCGACGGCACGGTGGTCGGCGTCGGCGGCGTCGCCTTCCAGCCCGACTCCGGTTTCTGGAACCTCTACTACCGGCTGGACCCGGCGCACTGGGGCCGCGGCTACGCCACCGAGCTGTCCCGGGCCGCGATCGACGCCGCCCACCGGCACGCGCCGGAGGTGCCGGTGGCGGCCTGGATCCACACCCACAACGCCGGCTCCCGCGGGGTCGCCGCCCGGCTCGGCCTGACCGACCAGGGCCTGCGCCGGGACCCGACGCTCGGGGAGCTGCTGCACCTGTACACCGACCGGCAGGTGCCGTCGGCCCGGTCGTAGACTCGAACCCTTTGCCGACCGACACAGCCACGGGGGTCCCGATGTCCGAGCAGCACGCCGCTGCCGAAGTGCCGCGCAGCTTCCTCTTCCTGGTCGCGGGCTCGCGGGCGGGCAGCAACTCCGAGCAGCTCGCCCGGATCGCCGCCGAGGCGAGCCTGCCGGCCGGCGCGGAGCAGCGCTGGCTGCGGCTGAGCGACCACCCGCTGCCGCCGTTCGAGGACCGCCGGCACACCGGCGACGGCGGCTTCCGCGAGGCGGCGGGGCACGAGCGCACCCTGCTGGACGCCACGCTGGCCGCGACCGACCTCGTCTTCGTCGCGCCGCTGTACTGGTATTCGCTGCCGACCAACGCCAAGCTCTACCTCGACCACTGGTCGGCCTGGCTGCGGGTGCCCGGCGCGGACTTCCGTGCCCGGATGGCCGGCGGTACCGTCTGGTCCGTCACCGCCCTCGCGACCGAGCCCGACAAGGCCGACCCGCTGATCGGCACCCTGCGGCTCTGCGCGGACTACATGGGCATGCGCTGGGGCGGCGCGCTGCTCGGCAACGGCACTCGCCCGGGGGACGTGCTGAAGGACGAGCAGGCGCTGGTCGCCGCCGAGTCGTTCTTCGCCGGCTGAGCCGCGCGCCCGGCCCGGCGGCCGTTCGGGACGGCCCCTCCGGGCGTGTGCCGGCCACGCTGGGGCCATGCCGCAGGGTGGTGCAAAAGCCATGTCAGGTGACGGAGTTGGGCCAATTGGACAGGGCACGGCCGGAGGCGTGTACGAAGCGTGGCACCCGCCTTCCGGGGCGGGTCGGTCCTTCGGTAGTCTCCGTCGGACTTTCAGCTTCGCGGGGGGACCGCTGTTCGGACAGCCCACCCTGCCGCGCCCCCGGGCCGCGCCCGGACACTCTCGTGAGGTCTTCCTTGCCCATGTCCATACGTCGCAGTCTTGCCCTCGCCGGCGCCGCCGCGCTCGCCTCCTCGATGGTGCTGGCCGGTGCCCAGGGTGCCGCCGCCGTCGGAACCACCGGCTCCCCGTCCGCCGCGGCCGTGCCGCAGGCCGACAAGGCCGGGCACCAGAGCCTCGACCTGTCCGTGCACGGCGTGCCGGACACCTTCATCGCGGGTGGTGACGCCCGCGAGTTCACGTTCAAGATCGACAACTCGACCAAGCACGACTTCGCCCTCATCCCGCTGCTCAAGTTCAAGAACCGCGAGGGCAGCCTGGAGGCGGGCGACCTCAAGGTCGAGTACCAGCTGCCCGGCGGCCAGTGGCTGCCCGGCTCGGTCGCCCCCGGCGGCGGGGACTCCGACGACGACGCGGTGCTCACCCTGCTCGGCGGCGTGGGCCAGGACGGGAACGTCGCCGATGACGCCCTCCAGGTCGTCAACCAGGGCAAGAACCTCACCATCAAGGTCCGGGTCTCCTTCACCCAGGACGCCCCGCTCGGCAAGGCCGGCGTGGTCCCGGTGGTGTTCTCCGCCCAGCTCGACGACAAGACCCACGAGCCGGTCGGCGAGGGGCACTTCAGCTGCGACGGCATCCGCGGCGCCGGCTTCACCATCAAGGCCGGCGGCACCAAGCCGAGCCCGACCGGCAAGCCCACCACGGCGAAGCCGACCACCGGCAAGCCGAGCCCGACGGCCACCCACTCGCCGTCCGCGACCGCCACCGCCTCGCCCTCCGCGACGGCCACCGCGACCGCGACCACCACCGCGTCGCCGTCTGCGACGACGACCGCGACCGCCTCGCCGTCCGCGACCACCACCGCCACCGCCTCGCCGTCGGCAACGGCCACC
This sequence comes from Kitasatospora sp. NPDC022785, assembly GCF_055561295.1. Lineage (NCBI taxonomy): Bacteria > Bacillati > Actinomycetota > Actinomycetes > Kitasatosporales > Streptomycetaceae > Kitasatospora > Kitasatospora sp. NPDC022785. The sequence continues at coordinate 141,211 of NZ_JBVHHB010000012.1, forward strand.
GCGACGGCCACGTCGACCGCGACCGCCTCGCCGTCGGCCACCACCACGCCGAGCGAGGCCGCCACCAGCTCCGCCCCGGCCCCGGCCGCGAGCAGCAGCGACGTGCAGCAGCCGATCGACTTCCCCGTGGCGGTTCCGGCCGTGACCGCGCCGAAGCTCACCCCGGCCGCCGTCACCAAGGCCAAGGCCGCCGCCGACAACGCGGACAAGGCGCTGGCCCAGACCGGTGGCGGTGACGACACCACCGCCATCGCGATCGCCGGCGGTGCCGTCCTCGCGGCCGGTGCCGGCACCCTCGTGGTGCTGCGCCGCCGCAAGTCCACCTCGCAGGGCTGACCGGGCTGGTCTGACCGGGCTGGTCTGACCGGGCTGGTCTGACCGGGCAGGGCCCGGGCGAACTGCTCAAGCGCCCCTCGGGTGTCCGTCAGCCGGACACCCGAGGGGCGTTTCCGCTTCCGGTGGGTCGCATAGGATGACCGGCCGGAGGGGGGCGGAGCGGCGCGGAGAGGTACAGGGGTGCGGGGAGCACGTTCGGCACGGGTCAGGACCGACTACGAGGCCGCCACCGGGCGGATCGCGGGCCTGCCGCTCCGCAGACACCACGTCCTGCTGGTCGCCTGGACGGTGCTCTGGTTCCTGCTGGTCGAGCCCAGCGGCGGCTTCTCCTGGCACTACCTGCGCCAGGGCGAAGAACTGCTCTTCAGCGGTCAGGCCGACGGCGGGCTCTCGCTCTACGCCCACCACCCCGAGCTGCAGATCGGCCCGGTCAGCCTGGCCGTGGCCCGGCTCTTCGACCCGTTCGCCGCGCACACCGGCCAGGTGCTGGCCGAGGCCGCGATGTCCGGGCTGGGCCTGGTGATGCTGGTCCTGGTGGGCCGCACCGCCGCCTGGTACTACCTCGGCACCGGTACCAACCACCGCCGGCTCCAGCAGCGGCTGCTGATAGCCGGTCTGGCGTTCATCCCGATGTGGGTGGAGGTCTCGGTCCGCTTCGCGCACCTCGACGACGTGCTGGCGCTCTTCTTCACCACGCTCGCCGCGCACGCGCTGAGCCGCGGCAGGGCCGTCCAGGTGGCGGTCTACCTGGCGCTGGCGGTGGACTCCAAGCCGTGGGCGCTGGCCTTCGCCCCGCTGGTCCTCGCCCTGCCGCGGCCGGCCTGGCTGCGGACCGCGCTCTGGTTCGCCGGTCTCGTGGCCGTCGCCTGGCTGCCGTTCTACCTGGGCAATCTGGACACGGTGGCCGCCGCCAAGTTCACCATCCCCAACCAGCCGGCCTCGGCGCTGCGCTGGTTCGGGGTCACCGACCCGACCACCCCGTGGTGGGACCGGCCCACCCAGTTCGCGCTGGGCCTGGGGCTGGGCACCATCGCCGTCTGGCGCGGCCGCTGGCCGGCCGTGGTGCTGCTGGGGGCGGACGCCCGGATCCTGCTCGACCCCAGCGTCTACACCTACTACACCGCCTCGATCCTGCTCGGCACCCTGCTCTGGGACGCGGTCGGACAGAAGCGGCTGGTGCCCTGGTGGAGCTGGATCGCCCTGGCCGCGCTGTACGGGGGCACGCTGCTGATCCCGTCGGACGCGGCGCGCGGCCTCGTCCGGCTCGCGTTCGTGGTGGTCTCGGCCGGGTACGTGCTGCTCTGGCCCACCCGGCGGGGCCGCCGTCCGCACCGCGGTGACGGCGAGGCGGCCCGCGGCCGAGGGGCCCGGCGGCGTGAACGGACGCTGGTGGGGACGGCTCCGTAGGCCGGAGTCCGGCGCCCTCCTCAGCCCGCGACGAGGCGGCGCGCGTCGTCCGGCACCGCGGTGGGCCGGGCTGCCCGGGACCGGCCGAACAGCACCGCCGCCAGCGCCACGCCGACCGCGGCCCCGGTCAGTTGGGCCAGCACGAAGCCCGGCACGGAGCCGAACGCTATGCCGGTGTAGCTGTCGGTCAGCGTCCGCCCGAGGGTGACCGCCGGGTTGGCGAACCCGCCCGAGGAGGTGGCCCAGCAGGCCGCCCCGACCCAGAGGCCGACCGCCGCCGGCACCAGCCGCCCGCGCCCGCTGCCGGCCAGCCCGACGACCACCAGCATCAGCGTTCCGGTGGCCACCACCTCGCCCAGCCAGAGGGCCGTCCCGTCCCGGCCGTGCCCGGACGGCTCGGCGAACGGCCGCCCGAACATCATGTTGGCCAGGCCCGTCCCGGTCACCGCGCCGGCCGTCTGCGCCGCCGCGTACGCGCCCAGCTCGCGCAGCGTCGGCGCCGGCCCGCTGCCGTCGCGCCGGCCGCCCCACCACGCACCCGCCGTCACCAGCGGGTTGAAGTGCCCGCCGGAGACCGGGCCGAGCAGTTCGATCAGCACCGCCAGGGCGAACGCGGAGGCGCCGACGTTGGCGAGGAAGCGCACGGCGCCGTCGGAGCTGAGTGCGGCGGCCTGGATGCCCGAGCCGACCACCACGGCGGCCAGCGCCGTCGTGCCGACCGCCTCCGCGGCCAGCCGTCGTACCAGGGGCGCAGGGGTGGTGGTCATGGCGCCCATGGTCCCGGCCGCCGCCTTGGCCCGGCAATAGGCGGCTTCGTCCAACCTGGGGCCGGGTTGCGGCCCTCTGCTCGGAGAGTCGCACGGGGCTGACGGCCCCGGTGCGCGCGGGGCCCGTGACACTGGGCTTGACCCTCACGCAACGGGAGGCGGGAGGGTCGTGGTCAGCAAGAAGGGAGCAACTCGTATGAGCGGGCGCAACGAGCGGGCCGGTGCACGGCGCGCGTCTCGCGAACCGGCTGCCGGGCGCAGCGAGGTGGGCGCATGAGCGGCGGATACTCGGTCGGTGAGGTGGCGAAGATCGCCAGGGTCACCGTCCGCGCCCTGCACCACTACGACGAGATCGGACTGCTGTCCCCCCAGGGCCGGACCCCGGCCGGCTACCGCCGGTACCAGGACGCCGACCTCGACCGGCTGCAGCGGATCCTGTTCTACCGCGAACTCGGGTTCCCCCTGGAGGAGATCGCGGCCATCCTGGACGACCACTCGGTCACCCCGAGCGAACACCTGCGGCGCCAGCACCGGCTGCTGACCGACCGCATCGCCCACCTCCAGGAACTGGCCGCGGCCGTCGAACACGCCATGGAGGCAGAGAAGATGGGTATTCAGCTGACCCCGGAGGAGAAGTTCGAGCTCTTCGGTGAGTCCTACAAGGAGGAGTGGGAGACCGAGGCCGAGCAGCGCTGGGGCGACACCGCGGCCTGGGCGCAGTCCCAGCGGCGCACCGGTGGCTACGCCAAGGCCGACTGGGAGCGGATCAAGGCCGAGACGGACGCGCTCAACGCCCGCCTGGTCGAGGTCTTCACCGCCGGCGAGCCCGCCGACGGCGGCCCGGCCATGGACCTCGCCGAGGTCCACCGGCAGCACATCTGCGACAACTTCTACGACTGCACCTTCGAGATCCACCGCGGCATCGCCGGGATGTACGTCGCCGACCCGCGGTTCACCGCCACCTACGAGCAGCTCGCCCCCGGCCTCGCCCAGTGGCTGCACGACGCCATGCTCGCCAACGCGGCCTTCCGAACCGGCGAGTCGGCGTAACGTCCCGGCGCTCAGGCCACCCCACGGCCGAAGCTGCGGCGGTAGGCCGTGGGGGAGGTGCGCATCACGCGGCCGAAGTGGTGGCGGAAGGTCGCGGCGCTCTCGAAGCCGACGGCGGTGGCGATCTCCTCCACCGAGCCGTCCGGGGATTCGAGCAGCGGCAGGCTGGCCGCGATGCGCTGGGTGACGACCCAGCGCATCGGGCTGGTGCCGTTGCGGGCGGTGAAGTGGCGCAGGTAGGAGCGGTCCGACATCCGGGCGGCGCGGGCCAGCAGGGAGATGGTCAGCGGGGAGGAGAGGTGGTCCATCGCCCACTGCATGGAGCGGGCGATGCCGTCGTCCTCCCCCTCGACCGGCCGGACCGCGGCCTCGATGAACTGGGCCTGGCCGCCGTCCCGGTGGGGCGGCACCACGAAGCGGCGGGCGACGCTGTTGGCCACCTTGGCGCCGTGGTCGCGGCGGACCAGGTGGAGGCAGAGGTCGATGCCGGCGGCGCTGCCGGCGCTCGTCAGCACGGAGCCGCCGTCCACGTAGAGGACGTCCGGGTTGACGCGCACCGACGGGTGACGCTGCTGGAGCAGTTCGGCGTACCGCCAGTGCGTGGTGGCCTCGTGGCCGTCCAGCAGGCCGGCGGCGGCCAGCGCGAAGGCGCCCGAGCAGATCGAGACGATCCGGGCGCCGCGTTCGTGCGCCGTGCGCAGCGCGGCGACCAGGCCGGGGGAGACCTCGCCGCTGAAGGCGTTCGGCACCCCGGGGATCACCACGGTGTCGGCGGCGGCGAGGTCGTCGAGGCCGTGATGGGCGGTGAGCGAGAAGCCGCCGACGGCCCGCAGGGCGGTGCCCGGCCGGTCGGCGCAGACCTTCAGCCCGTACCAGGGGGCCGCCAGCAGTCCGCTGAGCTCCGGCCTGGCCAGCCCGAACACCTCGACCACCACACCGAGTTCGAACGGTGTCATGCCGTCGAAGGCGTACACCGCGACATCGTGGACCGGCTCCGGCCGCCGCCCGATCGCGACGGCCACCGGCCCGGTCGTCTGCCGGTCGGGCTGCTGCTGCTCGGCCATGGGGGACCCCCTGCTGACGGGTGGCGGGATGGCGGTGAGTGTAGCTGTTCCGGCCAGTGCGGAATTTCCCCGAGGACGACTGCAACCTCGGGCGCCCCCGCGCGTCCATCGATATGGGGGGGCATCCGGGGCCGGAAGAGCGGTACTGGCAGGATTCCCGCAGATCACGATCTTGATCACAGGTCCTGACGGGCTGGCTGGTGCCGGATGCCGTCCTGGGGGAAAGCAGAACGTACATGTCCATGGCCATCGGGCCGATTGTGGGACCCGGGAGGGGCCGCGGCTTCTCCTTCGCCGGGCTGGCCGTTCTCTTCTTCGGAGCTCAGGAAGCCGCCGGTGCGACGGTCGGCGCGGGCCCGGAGCAGGAGGCGGCGCAGCGCCGTTCGGGCTTCCGACTGCTTCGCGGGGGGCGCAAGCAGGCGGCCGAGGAGGAGCGGCCGACCCTGACCGACCTCTACCATGCGCACCGGCTGGGCCTGGTACGGATGGCGGTCCTCCTGGTCGACCATCAGGACCTGGCCGAGGACGTGGTCCAGGAGGCCTTCACCCAGCTCTACCAGCGCTACGGGGAGCAGCTGGAGGACTTGGACAACGCGCTCGGGTACCTGCGGACCTCCGTGGTCAACGGTGCCCGGTCGATGCTGCGGCGCCGGAAGACGGCCCGCGAATACGTACCTCCGCACGAGGCCGATGCGCCGTCGGCCGAGGACCACGCCGTGCTCAACGACGAGCACCGGCGGGTCCTGGTCGCCCTACAGGAACTGACCCCACGCCAGCGCGAGGTACTCGTGCTGCGCTACTGGTCGGACCTGTCGGAGGCGCAGATAGCCGAGACCCTGGGGCTCTCCCGGGGCGCCGTGAAGTCCACCGCCAGCCGGGCATTGGACGCCTTGGAAAAGCATCTGGAGAAGGTTCGATGACCGACAAGCTTCCCCGCCTATCCGGCGGCGACAGTGGCGGGCCGGACGAAACCCCGATGGAACTGCTGCTCCGCGAGGCGATGAACGCCCGCGCGACGCAGATCACCGCGCACAGCCTCCGCCCGTCCGCCCCGCCGAAGAACCGGGTGCGCCGGCTGCGGCCGGCGTACATCGCCGCCGTGCCGCTGTTCGGCCTGGCCGCCGCGATGGCGTTCGGCGTGCTCGGATTCCGCGGCGACTCCGTCGCCGGGCAGCAGGACCCGGGACCGGCCGCCAGCGCCACCGCCACCGAAACGGTCACGGCGAGCCCGAGCCCGACGGCGGAGCCGACGCCCTCGCAGAGCCCGACCGCGACCCCGACCTCCACCTCGCCCCCGGCGGCCGATCCGGGGGAGGGGGACGAGCCCGCGACGCCGGCCGGCACCGCCACGTCGCCCGCCGCCCCGACCAGCAGCGCACCGCCGCAGTCGGCCTCCGTCCCGTACACCTTCCGTGGCGTCAAGTTCAAGGTACCGGCGGGGTGGAAGGTGGTGCCGCCCGGCCCGTCGCAGACCTCGGTGTGCGTCCTGAGCCCGGGGGCGCCCGCGGGCGCCGAGCAGACGTGCGCGCCCTACGGCGTGCTGATCGCGTCCTACCTCACCGCGGACGAGGTCGAACACGCGACCTGGCCCACGGCGTTCGACCTGGACGCACCGGACGGCTTCAGCCACCAGCCCTACTGCCCGGTCTGGGGCCACCCGTACGTCCCCGACGGCCCCATGAAGATCGGCACGCCGGTGCGCAGCCGCGACATCGTGGCCGGGCGGCCGATCAACAAGACCCAGTGGCAGGTCACCTGCAAGCCCGGGGACGAGTTCACCGCACAGCTGTGGGGTCTGAAGACCGATCAGGTCTTCATCGCCGCGAACGGTCTCAAGCCGGAGTACCAGTCGGCCCTGGTGTCGATCCTCGACACCATCGACCTCAGCGGCCGCCAGGCCCCGCCGGCGGCAACGGGCCAGGCCGTCGCGGTCACCGTCGACGGTCTCGGAACGGGCCAGCAGGTGCCGAACGACGGCAGCCCGGTGGCCTTCTCGGTCACCTTCAAGAACACCGGCCAGACCAACTTCAGCTCGGTCGTTCCCCAGGTGTACGCGGAGGCCTACGCCGGAAGCCAGCCGGCCGTGCACGGGGCGATGGAGCGCCAGGACGGTGCCGCCTGGATCCCCCTGGACATCGCCCAGCCGGCGGCGGGCAAGCCGACCACCGCCGGTGCCATTGCACTGGCTCCCGGGCAGAGCGTGACGGTGAAGTACCGGATGAGGCTGACCGGCGAGGACGGCGCCGGGGTGATGCCGGTGACCGCGAACGCGCTGATGATCCCGGATCAGGGCCCGTTCACCACGCTCGGCACCCGCAGCATCCCGGTCCGGGTGGTCGTCAAGTAGCGCGCCCGTTCGGCCCGGTGAGGCGCCGCGAGCAGGGTTCTCCCCGGTCGCGGCGCCTTTCGCGTGCCGTGGGAGACCTCTGTACGCCGAGCCGGTCGTCCTGCACCCCGCCGTGAAGTCCTGACCACGACGGTGACGGCCCGGCTCCCCGTGAGGCGGGGGAGCCGGGCCACCACCGTCGCCACGGGCTCAGGCGAGCGAGGCCATCCACGCCTCGACGTCCTCGGCGCGCCGGGGGAGGCCGGCCGAGAGGTTCTCGTTGCCGTCGGCGGTGACCAGGATGTCGTCCTCGATCCGGACGCCGATGCCGCGGTACTCCTCGGGCACCGTCAGGTCGTCCTGCTGGAAGTACAGGCCGGGCTCGACGGTGAGCACCATGCCGGGCACCAGCAGCGCGTCGACGTGCTCCTCGGTGCGGGAGTGCGCGCAGTCGTGGACGTCCAGGCCGAGCATGTGGCCGGTGCCGTGCAGGGTCCAGCGGCGCTGGAGGCCCAGCTCCAGGACCTTCTCGACGTCGTACGCCGAGGCGTCCAGCAGGCCCCAGGCGAGCAGGCGCTCGGCGAGCACGCGCTGGGAGGCGTCGTGGAAGTCGCGGAACCGGGCGCCCGGCTTCACGGCCGCGATGCCGGCCTCCTGCGCGTCGTAGACCGCGTCGTAGATCTTGCGCTGGAGCTCGTTGAACCGGCCGTCGATCGGCAGCGTGCGGGTGACGTCGGCGGTGTAGAGGGTGTGCGTCTCCACGCCGGCGTCCAGCAGCAGCAGCTCGCCCGGGCGGACCTCGCCGTCGTTGCGGACCCAGTGCAGGGTGGTGGCGTGCGGGCCGGCGGCGCAGATGGAGCCGTAGCCGACGTCGTTGCCCTCGACCCGGGCGCGGCGCCAGAAGGTGCCCTCGATCCAGCGCTCCGAGGTGGCGACGGCCTGGCCCAGCTCGCGGACCACGTCGGTGAAGCCGTTGACGGTGGCGGTGCAGGCGGCGCGCAGCTCGCCGACCTCCCACTCGTCCTTGACCAGCCGCAGGCCGCTCAGGAACTCCTTGAGCTCGGCGTCCTTGTCGGCGTCCAGCACCTCGGCGAGCGCGGCCTCCAGCCCGGCGTCGTAGCCGCGCACGATGCGGGTCGGGACGGAGCCGCCCTTGGCCCGCTCGGCCAGCTCGTCGGCGGCCTTGCGGACGTCGCGGGCGGGCAGGCCGAGCAGCTGCTGCTGCTCGGTGAGGCTGTGCCGGCGGCCGACCCAGAGCTCGCCGTACCCGTCCAGCCAGAACTCGCCGTTCTCCCTGTCGGAGCGGGGCAGCAGGTAGAGCCCGAACTCGTGGCCGGCGTCGCCGGTGGGCTCGGCGACCAGCACCGCGTCCTCGGTCTGGTCACCGGTGAGGTGCACGTACTCGCTGGCGGCGCGGAAGCCGTAGTCGGTGTCGTTGGCGCGCACCCGCAGGTTGCCGGCCGGGACGACGAGGCGCTCGCCGGGGTAGGCGGCGGAGAGCCGGGCACGGCGCTCGGCGGCGTACGGGGCCTGGGCGACCGGGGTGAGGCCGTGCAGCTCGGTGTCGGCCCAGCCGGACTTCATCGAGGCGGCCAGCTCGTCGGAGACCTCCGAGTAGAGGCCGTTCTTGCGGCCACCCTTGAACTTCGGCGTCTCGTCGCCGCCGGCGGCCTCGGGGTTCTCGGCCACCGCCGGGGTGCGGTCCTCGGTCACGTACGTCGCCTCCTTGCGCGTGGTGCCGCCCGGGCCGCGTCGGATCGCGACGCGCGTGGGCGGCCGTGCGTCCATGGTACGGACGCCCGGCCGCTCGCCTGTCCGGGGTCATGACAGCGGGAGCCGGTGCCTACGTGAAGCGGGCGGCCAGCAGCATCAGGTCGTCGGTGGCGGGCCCGGCGCCCGGGTCGGGGCAGACGGCCAGCAGGTGGGCGCAGAGCCGGTCCGGGTCGATCCGCACGTCGCGCGGGGCGTCGGCGGCGGCCCGGCGCAGGTTGGCCTGCCCGGCGTGCAGGGTCGGGCCGCAGCGGCGGGCCAGGCCCTCGGTGTAGAGCAGCAGGGTGTCGCCGCGCTCGGCGGTCAGCTCGACGCCCGGCGCCTCCCAGCAGGAGAGCATGCCGAGCGGCGCGGAGAGCGAGGTCTCCACGAACTCGGCGCCGTACCGGGTGACCAGCACCGGTGGGCAGTGCCCGGCGCCGGCCAGGGTGATCCGGCGGTCCTCCGGCTCCACCCAGGCGTAGACGGCGGTGGCGCTGCGGGCCGGTTCGGTGGTCTTGAGCAGCAGTTCGAGGTCCCCGAGGACGGAGACCGGGTCCTCGCCCTCCAGCACCGCGTACGCCCGCAGCGCCGCCCGGATCCGGCCCATCGCGGCGGCCGCGCCGGGGGCGGAGCCCGGTCCGGCGCCGGGGCCGTCGCCGGAGACGCTGCCCACGGTCAGGCCGACGGTGCCGTCCGGCAGCGGGATGGCGTCGTACCAGTCGCTGCCGGCCGAGTGGTCCAGGCCGGCCGGGACCAGCCGGGCGGCCAGCCTGAGCCCGGCGGGCTGCGGGAGGCGGTCGGGCAGCAGCCCGCGGCGCAGCGCCTCGGTGGTGCGCCGGACCTTCTCCGCGTCCAGCTGCTTGGCCAGCAGCGGGGCGGCGACCTCGCAGTACCGGCGGGCCAGCTCGCGCTGGCGCTCGGTGGGCCCGGCGGGTTCGTCGTAGAACCAGAGGGCGGCGGCCAGCGGGCCCTCCTCCTCGGTGGCGAGCGGCAGGCCGTAGCAGCCGCCGAGGCCGAGGTGGGCGGCGAGCTCGCGCAGCCGGGCGCCGACCGCGGGGTCGTCGGCGAGGTCCTGGGAGGACAACTCGGCCGGGCGGTCGTGTTCGCGCAGCAGCCGGGCGACCAGGCTCTGGTCCGGCGGCACCGTCTCCAGCGAGCCGAGGCTGGCGCGGTCCAGGCCGTGGCCGACGGGCTGGCTGGGGCCGCCGCCGGGCAGCGCGGTGACCAGCAGGGCGCGGCGGGCGCCGAGCAGCGCGGTGCCGGAGGCCAGCACGGTGTCCAGGGTGGCGGTCAGGCCGCGGGCGCGAGCGAGCAGCTCGGTGTGCTCGTGCAGGCTGGTGAAATCGGACAGCCGTCCGGCCAAACGGTCCTGCACGCCGGACGGGGGCGCGGTGCGGCCCTCGGTGACGCCGCCCTGGTCGCCGACGGGGCCGTCCTGCTCCCCGGACGGTCCGGCGTGCTCGTCGGCCTCCCCGGCGGCGGGGGCGGGGAAGCCCGGATGGTCGAGCACCGAGAGCCCGCTGGCGCCGCAGGGCTCACCCGGCTCGGAGGACGTCGACGGTGGGTGGGACTCGGTCATGCCGCCACTCCTGACGCGGTGGTACGTGTCATGCGGAACCCCCAGGTACGGCCGGGTGGAGCGAGGACGGCCACAGGGCGCGTTTCGCCTCGATTCGCTACTACTCGTCATTGAATCGACAGCAATGCCACCACTTCTACACAGGCCATTCGGGGCATGTCCAGATCCGTGACGACGCGGGCGGCCGGTTCCACCTCCCCCGGAGCCCGCTCTGGGGGCGCGTTCCGTCTGTGCGCGCGCCGGTCGGTGCCGAGGGCATGGAGCGGCCGAGAACGGGCAGAACCGTGAGGACGGCTCCGGTGGCCGTCCGGATCGTATGCTTCCGCCGCCCGTGAGCCGGGTCGGCCGGAAGTCACTCACTCGTACGGTGGAACCAACCGCGCCCGGGCGGCGTCCATCCGGTCGCATACGGGATTCTCGTTCCAAGGGCTGTTCTAATCCGCGGTCCTTTCAGGTCGTGCTCCACACCGTGCTCCACCGCCGCCACGCCGCTCGTCGTGCCCTCCCGCCCCCTTTTCTCCGGGCCGGTGCGGCGTACCCCGACGCGGGCCGGCGGGCCCGGAGCGAACCGAGCGGTCACGGAAAGGAACGAGCGCCATGCGTGAGAACCCGAGGAACAGCCGTTCGGAGGCCCGGGCCGCCCGGCTGGCCGAGGCCCTGGCGGCCGCCGTCGACCACCGCTGGCCCGTCGTGCCCGGCACGCTGGTGCTGGGCGGCGCCTGCTCCTGCGGCAACCCCGAGTGCCCCGTCCCCGGCGCCCACCCGCACGACCCGCCGCTGCTCGCGGCCACCACCGACGCCCGGATGGTGCGGTGGTGGTGGGAGCGGCAGAGCCCGGACGCGCCCGTCCTGGCCGCGACCGGTGGGACCGTCTCGGCGGTCAGCCTGCCGGCGGCGGCCGGCGCCCGGGCACTCGCCTACCTCGGCGCGCTGCGCCTGCCGCTCGGCCCGGTGCTGGCACTGCCCGGACGCTACGCGCTGCTGGTCGCCCCCTACTCACTTGAGGCGCTCGGCGAGATGCTCGCCCAACTCCCTTGGGTGCCGGGCTCGTTGCGCTACCACGGGACGGGCGGCTTCCTGCCGCTGCCGCCCGGCGGCGGGGCGGGCGGCCGGGTGCGCTGGGTGCTGGCGCCCCGCCCGGCGGCCGACGGCGGGGTCTGGCTGCCCCAGGTCGGGCCGCTGCTGGGCGAGTTGGTCGAGGCGACGGTCCGGCTGGACAGCGGGCGCTCGGCATACTGATCGGGCACGCTCGAACCGGATGATCCTCGGCGCGGCCGAACCGGATGATCCGGAAAAACAAAGATCCGGCCGCTGGCGACGGGGGATGCACCAGCGACCGGACTCTTTAGACAGTAACAAGGATCCGCGGCCACGCCAATTTCCAAGAGGCCTTCACAGCCCGGAAATTGCGGTCCCGACGGCCAATGTGACGCGTATCACCCGGATCCCGGGTGCCTTTAGTTCAGGGTGACCTGACGGTTCACCAGGTTCGCCCGGGCGCGCCGCTCCTCGGCGGTCAGCGGCGTGGCGTCGGCCAGCGTCGCGGCGAGCCGCTCGGCGAACTCGGCGGCCGGCTTCTCGCAGTCGGCCGCCGTCATGGCGAGCGGCAGGTCCCAGACCGGGACGGTCAGGCCGTGCGCGCGGAACGAGCCGACCAGGCGGGTGTCCTCGCCGATCGAGGACCGGTCGGCGGCGGTCAGCCGGGCCAGCGCGTCCAGCAGCTGCTCCTCCGGGACGGTCATCACCCAGCGCAGGTGGTTCTTGTCCGGGGTGCCGCACCAGTACGCCGAGTCGACGCTGTCCAGCTTCTCGGTGGGGATCGCCGAGGCGTTGGCGCGCTCCAGCGAGGCGGCCACCTCGCCGGTGGCGGTCTCGGCGTCCTCCAGCCAGAACTCGAAGCCGGTGTGCACGGCGGGCGCGAAGGCGGCGTCGAGGTCCAGCAGGTCCTGCAGGCGGCGGCCGCCCGGGACGGTGCGGCGGGCCGGCACCGGGGTGCCCGGCTCGGTGGCCAGCGCCAGCTCCAGGGCGTCCGCGAGGTCGCGGCTCAGGTCGCCGGAGGCGGACTGGGTCTGCAGGCCGAGCAGGATCGAGCCGTCCTGGCGGCGCAGCGCCGGCCAGGCCAGCGGCAGGACGGTGGCCAGCGTCACCGACGGGACGTCACCGTTGGCGGCCTCGGCCACCCCTGCGGCGAGCGTCAGCGGCGCCGTCGCGGCCGGCACCAGCTCGCGCAGCGCCACCCAGTCGGCCTCACCCGGCAGGCCCTCGAACGGGCGGTGCACCAGCTCCTGCACGGCGTGCGAGGCCTCCCGGCCGTGGCAGGCCTTGTACCGGCGGCCCGAACCGCAGGGGCAGTTCTCGCGGGCCCCGACCACGGGGATCTCACCCGTGACGGCGGTGGTGGACTGGCTGCGCTGCGGCGCCTTCCTGGCGGCCTTCTTGCCCATGGTGCGGCTCTCCCGGGGACGGTTGTGTTGTGCTCCGGGCAGCCTACTGACGTTCTCCCGGCACATGGGCACGCACCGGGACGCCGAGCGGGGCGGGGGTGTCCGCAGACGGTCAGGCGCTGCGGGCATCACCGCCTGCGCGCCGGGCGTGCCGGGCCCGGGCGGGCAGCGCCGCCCACACCGTGACCTCGCCGGGCGCGTCGCGCACGCCCCAGTCGCTGGCCAGCCGGCCGACGATGCCCAGCCCGCGGCCGCCGCGCGAGGTCAGCGACGGGCTGGCCGGGGACGGCCGGGTCTGCGACCCGCCGTCGGTCACCTCCAGGGTGAGGATTCCGTCCGCGTGCATCTGCCAGCGGACCAGGATGCCGCCGTCGGCCTCTCCGTCGGCCGGCTGGGCCTGCGCCCGGGTCTTGGCGCCCGCTGCACCGGCGGCCCCGGAGGGGACGCCGACCAGCACCTGGTCCACCACCTCGGCGCGGGCACTGCGGCCGAGCGCGAGGAGCGGGCCGAGCGGCCGGGCGTATCGACAGGCATTGCTCAGCAGTTCGGAAAGGATCAGAACAGCATCATCAATGACCGGTTCCGGTATCTCCCGGTCACCCAGATCTCGACGCAGTCGGCGCCGTGCGACCCCGACACTCGCTGGGCCGTGCGGCACTGCCATGGTCGATGAAGTCGGCACTTCACGCGCCACCATCAACGCCACCCCCGGACCTCCTTCAGCGTATGCCGAGGGATGGATGCCCCTTGGTAATGCGTCGGAAACGACCGCGCGGCGATCCCGCGCGGACATTTCAAGACTCGCGACCCTCGGTGCGCGACAGGTGATTCGGTGCTCACCCTCCGTCGTTAAAACGGATAATCTCCGGCACAAACGATCGTGCAAGGTTTGCGTTCCTCCCGGAACGATCAACCGACCGGCGGATGGGCGCGAGACCGGGCGGACTTACGGGCGGGCGACCGGGCGGACCGACCGGCGGGCGGGATTAGCGGACCGACGGGCGGGGGCGGCCGGGCGAACGAACCGGAACGGGATCACCGGCCGAGCTGGGCCAGCACCTCCGCCGGGCGGTTGGTGATGATCGCCGACACCCCGAGCTCCAGACAGAGCTCCACGTCGGCCGGCTCGTCCACGGTCCAGACGTGCACCTGGTGGCCCAGCTCGCGCAGCCGCGTCACCAGCCGGGGCCTGGCCCGCACCAGGTCGATGCCCGGCCCGGCGATCCGGGCCCGGCCCGGCAGGGGCGCGCCCGGGCGCAGCCGGCCCTGGAGTGCCAGCATCCGCTCGAACAGGAAGACCCGCGGGTACTCCGGCGCGGCGGCGGCCACCCGGGTCAGGGCCAGCGAGGAGAAGCTCATGATCCGGGCCTGCGGGCGGTCGCCCTCACGGGGCTCCTCGCCCTGCTGCGCCCCGCCGATCTTGAACCGGTCGAGCAGCCGCAGCAGCTCGCTCTCCACCCGCCCCCGGAAACGGACCGGGTGCTTGGTCTCGATCGCCAGGTCCACCGGCCGTCCGCAGTCCGCGACCAGCTCCAGCAGGCTCTCCAGCCGCAGCACGCCGCGCAGCTCCGGGTCCTCGCTCGGCACGCCGGTCTTCCACGCGCCGAAGTCGTGCGCCTCCAGCTGCGCCAGCGTCATCGCGGAGACGGTGCCGCGGCCGTCCGAGACCCGGCCGATCCGGCGGTCGTGGACGCAGACGAGCTCCCCGTCGGCGGTCACCCGGACGTCGCACTCGACGGCGTCCGCGCCCTCCTCGAGCGCCCGGCGGTAGGCCGCGAGCGTGTGCTCGGGCAGCGCGTGCGAGGAACCACGGTGGGCGATCACCTGGACGGGCGGCGCGGTGCGCGCCGTTGCCGGGGAGAGGTCTGGGCTGGTCACACCCTCCACGATAGGTGGCGGAAGTGACGCGAAGGCGAAGACGGCCCCAATCGGCGGGGCCGTCTTCGGTGGAGCCGTCGCCGCTCGGGCGGCCGGGGTCAGGCGGTAGGGGTCCCGGCCGGTGCGGACCGGCGGGTCAGCGGGGTGAGCGCCCAGGTGGCCAGGGCCGGCACCAGGAAGCCGAACAGCGACGCCGAGGTCCACTCCTGGGGCGTGAAGTGCAGCGCCTCCTGGACGGAGGTCCAGAAGTCCGTCCACCAGCCGGCGATCGCGGTCGGCGCGATCAGCTGGTACACCGCGAAGCCGAGCGCCCACGGCAGCAGCATCAGCCAGCGGGACGGCGCGTCGTCGGCGAGGTTCCAGCCACGCCGGCCGGCGCCGAGGAAGTAGTCCACCGCCAGCACCGCGAACATCGGCACGAACACCGAGCCGATCAGGCCCAGGAAGGCGTAGTAGGAGTCGGTGAACTCGGTGATCTGCAGCGCCAGCACGGTGATCAGCACACCGGTCCCGCCGGTGAGCACCCGGCGGTCCACCTTCGGCAGCAGGTTGTGGACCGACATCGCGGTCGAGTACACGTTGGCGAAGGACTGGTCGGTCTCGCGCAGCACCAGGACCAGCAGGAAGAACCAGCCGGCCCAGACGCCCAGGAACGAGTCGAAGATCCTGGTGGCGTCGCCGTCGGACTGCAGCAGCGCGAACAGCCCGAGCACGTAGCACCAGACCTGGGCGACGGTGTAGCCGGAGAAGCTGCCCCAGAACGCGGCGCGCGGCGTACGCGAGTGGCGGGTGTAGTCGGCGGCCAGCGGCACGAACGAGATCGAGACGGCGATCATCGCGTCCGTGGCCTTCAGGAAGCCGTGCCAGTTGCCCGCGCCCGGGTCCGGCACGCCGTGGCGGCCCAGCTGGACGGTGAAGTACACCATCGCGACCGCCACCGCCGCGGCGACGAAACGGCGCAGCACCGCGATCGCGCCCAGCGGCCAGATGGTCAGCGCGGTCGTCACCGCACCGGCCAGCACGACGAACACCCAGCGGTAGCCCTCGGTGTGCGCCACGGTCTGCGCGCCCATCGCGATGACCAGCAGCTCGTACACGCCCCAGCCGATGCACTGGACGATGTTCAGCACGGTCGGCACGTACGAGAGCCGCGTCCCGAACAGCCCGCGCAGGTTCGCCATCGCCGGCGCGCCGGTGCGCGCCCCGATCAGCGCGGCCACGCCGAGCATCGCCGTGCCGGCCACGGTGCCGGCCACGATCGCGGTGACGGCGGCGGCCAGCGACAGCTCGCTGCCCTGCGCGCCGAGCACGGTGGCGGCGGTGGTGAAGCCGATGAGGCTGACGCCGAGGTTCATCCAGAGCGCGAAGTGGTCCCGGAAGCGGAGCGTGCGCGGCGGCGCGGTGTCCAGGACGAGCGGCGCCTCGACCCGCTCGGTCCGCTGCGGACGGTCCAGCACGGCGGTGGAACCGGAGGCGGGGGCGGCCGCGTCGGAATCAGCGGCCGTGGGGTGGACGTCCGGGGACGACCCGGGGAAATCCTTGGACGCGGGCGCGCCCGAAGAAGAGGATGGCGAAGCAGGCGGCATGGCCGATACTCCCTACGCCGGCATTACCCGGACAGGTTCCGGCGGTCTGCGCCCCCTCGACGATCCGTCCACGGAGTCCGTGGCGTACGGTCGACCGGCGCACTCTCAGCCTGGTGGGTCCAAGCTCCCGCGTGTCAGTTTGGAGCGTCAGGCTAACCGGCGCGGGGGTGTACGCCAAGGCCAGGCGCCTGCGGTCCGCATCGCGGGACGCCGCGGAGGGCGGCGGGGCCGCCGGTCGGGGTGCCGGTCGGGGACGTCGTATCGGGGCTGCTGTTGGACCGGGCTAAGGATTCTTATGAGTTCTTCAGAAGGGTCCTTACGGCAATCGAATCGAGTGTGCGAAAAACTATGGTTGTTGGTCCTGTCAGCTATGGAGGTCGTCCGTGAGCACCGAGCGCGAGATTGGGTCCACCGGGCCGCAGGGGGAGCAGCCCTCCGGTGGCCAGGGGGTGGTGGGTCCCGCTCCTGACGGTCCGGCGCAGTCCGCGTCCGCCGGTTCCGCCCCCGCAGAGGCGCCCGAGGCCGACTACACCCTGACCGACGCCGCGGCGGGTACGCCGGCCGCCGGCCGGTCGACGCCGACGCTGGCGTTCAGCAAGGTGACCGCCCCCGAGCCGACAGCCGCGTCCGAGCCGGCCACCGCGCCCGCTGCGGAGGCCGCCCCGGCCGCCCCCGCGGTGACCGACGCCGGGTACATCGACGCCCCGCCGCCGGTCCTGCCGCCCGCCCCGCCCGCGCCCGCCGCCCACGCGGCCCCCGCGGCCCCGGCGCCCGCCGCTCCGGCCGGCAACCCGTACGCGACCCCGGCCGCGCCCGTCGCCCCGGTCGCGGCGGCCACCCCCGCCCACGACCCGTACGGCGCCCCGGCGGCTCCCGGCGCGCCCGCCGCGCCGGCCCAGCACCACCCGTTCGGCGCCGGCCAGCCGCTCGGCGGCTGGGGCATGCACGACTCCACCGCCGGTGGCGCCGGCGGTGCCGGCACGCCCGGTGGCCCCGGCTACCCCGGCGGCCCGCTCGGCTACCCGGGCGAGTACCCCGCCGCCCCCGAGCCCGGCGGCCCGCGCAAGAAGCGCGGCGGCCTGATCGCCCTGGTCGCCGCCGTCGCCCTGGTCGCCGGTGTGGCCGGCGGCGCGCTCGGCGTCACCATCGCCGACCGCAACGACACCAGCATCTCCGCCGCGGACGACCACAAGAGCACCCCCGTCCAGGCCAGCAACCCGGGCAAGAACGAGCCCGCCCCCGGTTCGGTCGCCGGCATCGCACAGAAGGCGCTGCCCAGCGTCGTCACCATCAAGGCGCAGGGCAACGGCGAGTCCGGCACCGGCACCGGCTTCGTCTTCGACACCGAGGGCCACATCCTCACCAACAACCACGTGGTCGCGCCCGCCTCCAGCGGCGGCAAACTGACCGTCAAGTTCGCCGACGGCTCGTCCTACAACGCGTCCGTGCTCGGCCGCGCCGAGGGCTACGACGTCGCCGTCATCAAGCTCGACAGCCCGCCCAAGGGCAAGCTGACGCCGCTTCCGCTGGCCGACTCCGACAAGGTCAACGTCGGCGACTCCACCATCGCCATCGGTGCGCCGTACGGCCTGGAGTCCACCGTCACCACCGGCATCATCAGTGCCAAGGACCGCCCGGTCGCCTCCGGCGACGAGACCGGCGCCCAGTCCTCGTACATGAACGCCCTGCAGACCGACGCCTCCATCAACCCCGGCAACTCCGGCGGTCCGCTGCTGGACTCCAGCGGCGCGGTGATGGGCATCAACTCGGCGATCCAGTCCAACACCTCCAGCACCGGCCGGGCCGGCAGCATCGGCCTCGGCTTCGCCATCCCGATCAACCAGGCCAAGTGGGTCGCCGAGACGCTGATCAAGACCGGCAAGCCGGTCTACGCCAAGCTCGACGTCCTGCGCAACGACGACTACAAGGGCGACGGCGCCCAGATCCAGACCCGGGACATCCAGGGCACCCCCGCCGTCACCCCCGGCGGCGCCGCCGACAAGGCCGGCCTCAAGCCCGGCGACGTCATCACCAAGCTCGGCGGCAGCCCGATCGAGAACGGCCCAGCCCTGGTCAGCAAGATCTGGACGCACAAGCCCGGCGAGACCGTCGACGTCGAGTACACCCGCAACGGCCAGACCTTCACCACCAAGGTCACCCTCGCCGAGCGCGTCGGCGACTGACCGGCCCCCTCGACCGCCGAAACCCGGTGCACCGAACCCCGCCGGACCCGTTAGGCTGACCTCCGCCTGGAGAGCTGCCCGAGCGGCCTAAGGGAACAGTCTTGAAAACTGTCGTGCGGTGACCCCGTACCGTGGGTTCGAATCCCACGCTCTCCGCTGGTAGGAGAACCACCTGCTCAAGGCGGGTGCCGACATCGAGTCGGCACCCGCCTTCTGCGTTTCCGGGGTCGTGAGGGGTGTCCGGTTTCACCTGAACGGGGGGTTTGGGGAGGGGGTGTCCTCTTGTGGGGGCGGAGGTCTCGTTAGTCGGGGGTAAGGGGCGGACCGCCCTGGGCCCGGCGAGGAGAGACGGATGGCCTGGTACCCCGGCGCTGAGAAGATGGAGCTTCAGCCCGAGTCGGACGAGCAGCCGGCGATCGTGCCGACGCAGGTGATCTTCCACAGCATCGCGGCGCCGTGGACGCCGCGGCGCATGTACGAGTACTGGCGGGACTCGACCAATCTGGAGTCGCACTTCGGGGTCGGCTACGACGGGTGCGTGGGCCAGTTCATCGGCACGCAGACCCGGGCGGACGCCAACATGCGGGCCAACCGGCGGGCGGACGGGACGGGGGCGGTGAGTGTCGAGTCGGCCAGCAACGACCAGCACACCGATCCGTGGACGGGCGCGCAGGTCGCGGCGCTGATCGCGCTCGGGGTCTGGCTGCACCGGGAGCACGGGATCCCCGTACGGGTCTGCCGCAGCGCGGACGACCCCGGCTTCGGGTACCACCGGCTCTTCCCGGACTGGTCGGACGGCGGTACCGCCTGCCCCGGCGATGCGCGGGTGCAGCAGTTCAGGGACGTGGTGCTGCCCGGTATCGCCGCGGGTGCGGGCGGCGCGGGCACACCGCTGCCGCCGCCGCGGTCGGACACCGCTCCGGCCCGGTACCGGGTGACCATCAACGGCCTGGAGTACGGCTACGGCGCCCACGGCCCGCAGGTCCGGGAGGTGGGGGAGGCGCTGGTGGCGTCGGGGCACGGCTCGCACTACACGGCCGGGCCGGACGAGGACTGGCGGGACGCCGACACCCTCAACTACCAGGACTACCAGCGCAGTCTGGGCTACTCGGGATCCGCCGCGGACGGCGTGCCGGGCGAGGACTCGCTGCGCCGGCTGCTCGGCCGGCTGCCCTCGCCGCACCGGGTCTCGCTGGCCCACATCGTCACGGCGGCGCGGACCGACCCCGGTGCCGAGCAGGGGCACCAGACCTACGGCGGCGAGGTCCGGATCGTCGAACAGGCGCTCGCCGACGAGGGGTTCCTGGAGCAGCGTTGGGTCGACGGCTCGCTCGGCACCAGGACGGTGCAGGCGTACGCGGCCTTCCAGCGCAGCCTCGGTTACGCGGGCTCGGACGCGAACGGCATCCCGGGGCAGCGCAGCCTGCGGGAGTTGGGGCAGCGGCGGGGGTTCGACGTGACCGACTGAGGGGCGGCGGAGGGCCGGCGGCCGGGAGGACAGACCGGGTGCTTGACCATGACACGGTGTGAGGGCCTGCACTGGAGGAATCATGTTCAACATCGGAGACTTCGCCAAGCACGGCCGGGTGTCGGTCCGCATGCTGCGCCACTACGACGCGATCGGGCTGCTGCGCCCGGCGCGTGTCGACCCGGCCAGCGGCTACCGCTTCTACGAGGCCGCCCAACTCGCCCGGCTCAACCGCGTCATCGCGCTCAAGGACCTCGGTTTCACGCTCCAACAGGTGCTGGCGGTCCTGGACGACCGGGTGGACGCGGCCGAGCTGCGCGGGATGCTGCGGCTGCGGCGGGCCGAACTCGCCGCGGCGATGGCGGCGGACGCCCAGCGGCTGGCCCGGGTCGAGGCGAGGCTCCGGACGATCGAGAGCGAGGGAACGATGTCTGCGCACGACGTGGTGGTGAAGCGGGTGCCGTCGGTCCGGGTGGCGGAGCTGACGGGCGTCGCGGCGAGTTACGAGCCGGAGGACATCGGGCCGGTGATCGGCCCGCTGTTCGCCGAGCTCTGCCACCGGCTGGCGGAGGCCGGGGTGGCGGAGGCCGGCCCGTCGGTCGCCCGGTACGAGGACGTGCCGGACGGGGACGGCGCGGTGCTGATCCGGGTCGCGGTCCCTGTTTCGGCGTCCCCGGCGGGGGAGGGGGAGTACGGCTTCGCGGTGGTCGACCTGCCGGAGATCGAGGAGGCGGCGACCATCGTGCACCGCGGGTCGATGGACGACACGGTGGGTGCCTTCCAGACGCTGGCCCGCTTCGTCGACGAGAACGGCTACCGCTCGGCGGGGTACGCCCGGGAGGTGTACCTGGAGTGCCCGGACGCCCCGGCGGACTGGGTGACGGAGCTCCAGGAGCCGGTGGTCCGGGGGTAGTTCAGCGGCGCCGGTGGAGGTGGCTTGCCCTCGACCCGGTCGAGGGTCCTACGGTCGGCGGCTATGGCGACGACCACGGACAACACGGCCACCGGGAGCACGACGACACCCACGCCCGCCGGCGCCCCGCCCGGCGGTACCACGCCCGCCGGCACCGACGCCGCACCGGTACGGCGGACCGCGCTCCCGGGCCCGTACCTGCTCTGGCTGGCCGGTGCCCAGGCCGGCCTGCTGGGCGATGCCGCGCTCCACTTCGCGCTGGGCTGGGCCGCGTCCGTCCACGGCGGGGGCGCGGCGGGCCTGGTGCTGACCGCGATCACGCTGCCGCGCACCGCCCTGGTGCTGCTGGGCGGCGCGGTGGCGGACCGGTTCGGCGCCCGCCCGGTCATGCTCGCCGGGGACGCGGTGATGCTGGCCGCCACGGTGGCGCTGGGGTGGGCAGCGGCCGGCTGGGGCACGCCGCTCTGGCTGCTGGTTGCGGCGGCCGCCGTGATCGGCACGGTGGACGCGTTCCACCTCCCGGCGAGCGGTTCGATGCCGCGCCGCCTGGTGGCCGCCGAGCAGCTGCCCCGGGCGCTCGCGCTGCGGCAGGCGGGCGGGCAGATCGCCGTGCTGCTCGGGGCGCCGGTCGGTGGGGCGCTGGTCGCGGTGGGCGGGCTGCCCGGGGCAGCGCTGGCGGACGCGGTGAGCTTCGGCATCGTCCTGCTGGTGCTGCTGCGGGTCCGGCCGTCGGAGGAACGGGAGGGAGAGCGGCGCGGGGAGCGGGAGCCGGGCCGTTCCGCGGCCGCCCCGGGGCTGCTGCGCGAGGCAGCCGACGCGGTCCGGCTGGTGCCGGCCGATCCGCTGCTGCGCGCGGCGCTGCTGCTGACCGGGGCGGCTGCCGGGGCGCTGCTGCCGGTGGTCTCGCTGCTGGCGCCGCTGCTCGCCAGGGCCAACGGCTGGGGTGCCGGGGCCACCGGGCTGGTGGCCGGCGGGGAGGGGGCCGGGGTGCTCGTGGTGGCCGGTCTGATCTCCTGGCGGGGTGCCCTGCGGCGGGCCGGGGTCGGCGCGGCGGCCGGGCTCTGCACGGCCTCGGCGGGGATCGCGGTGCTGGCCTGGTCACCCGGTGTGCCGGCGGCGGTCGCGGGCGGCGTGGTGGCCGGGGCCGGATCGGGTCTCTTCGCCTGCCACCTCGGACCGCTGGTCCTGGGGAGCGCCCCGGCCGGCCATCTCTCCCGGGTGCAGGCCCTGCTGACGCTGGTGCAGAGCGCCGCGCTGGTCCTGTCGACGGGCCTGCTCGGCGTCCTCGCCGACGTGGCCGGTGCACGCACGCCGATGGTGCTCTGCGCGCTCGCGGCCGGTGCGGCCGGGTTCGTCGCGCTGACGTCGGCCGTACTGCGCCGGGTCTGACGGATGCCGCTGCGTGGCGCGCCGCGCAGCTCCCCGAACGGCTCCCTGGGGGCCGCTCTCGGTCGTGGGTGGGCGGGGCCGGGCCGGGGGTCGCGCCGGAGCGGCGTACTTGCCGGTCGTCCGGCCGCCGGGCAGAGTGCGGACAGGGGCGTCGGGCGGCGTGCGACCGCGTGGCCCGCGTCCGGGCACCTGCGGCCGCCGGGCGGCGTACGGCGTCGGGCGGCGCGCGTGGCAGAGCGGCGTACCGCCGGACGGCGTGCGCCGGGTGGTGATCGGAGGCGGCGATGAGTGATCTGACGGACCGGCTGGCACAGGGGCTCCCGGCCGGCGCGCTGGCGGTGGACCCGGACGTGATGGCCGCCTACAGCCACGACATGGCCGGGTTCTGCGAGGCCGGAACCCCGGCTGTGGTGGTCTTCCCGGAGACAGTCGAGCAGGTGCAGCACGTCCTGCGGACCGCCACCGAGCTGCGCGTCCCGGTGGTGCCGCAGGGCGCCCGGACGGGCCTCTCCGGCGCGGCCAACGCCGTCGACGGCTGCATCGTGCTGTCGATGGTCAGGATGAACCGCATCCTGGAGATCGACCCGGTGAACCGGATCGCGGTGGTCGAGCCGGGTGTGGTGAACGCGGAACTCTCGCGGGCGGCAGGCGAGTTGGGGCTCGCCTACCCGCCGGACCCGTCCAGCTGGGAGTCCTGCACGATCGGCGGCAACATCGGCACCGGCGCGGGCGGGCTCTGCTGCGTCAAGTACGGCGTCACCAGCGAGTACGTGCTCGGGCTGGACGTGGTGCTGGCGGACGGGCGGCTGCTCTCCACCGGGCGGCGGACGGCCAAGGGCGTCGCCGGCTACGACCTGACCCGGCTGCTGGTCGGTTCGGAGGGCACCCTGGGGGTGGTGGTGCGGGCGGTGGTGTCCCTGCGGCCCGCGCCCGCACCGCAGTTGGCGCTGGCGGCGGAGTTCCCGAGCGCGGACGCGGCGGGCGCCGCGGTCTGTGAGGTGATGGCCCGCGGCCTCGCGCCGTCGCTGATGGAGCTCATGGACTCGGTGGCCGTGCGGGCGGTCAACGAGCTGGGGCAGATGGGGCTGCCGGAGTCGACGCAGGCGCTGCTGCTGGTGGCCTTCGACGGGACGGACCCGGCGGCCGAGCTGGCGGTGGTGGGGGAGATCTGCCGGGCGGCGGGCGCGACGGAGGTGGTGCCGGCCGAGGACCAGACCGAGTCGGACATGCTGCTGGAGGCCAGGCGGTTGGCGCTGCCGGCGCTGGACCGGCTGGGTACCACGATGATCGACGACGTGGCGGTGCCGCGCTCCCGGCTGGCCGAGATGCTGAACGGCGTGGCCGGAATCGCCGAACGGCACGAGCTGACCATCGGGGTGGTGAGCCACGCGGGGGACGGCAACACGCACCCGATCGTCATCTTCGACGCCGCCGATCCGGAGGAGACGGCCCGGGCGCAGCGGTCGTTCGACGAGATCATGGCGCTGGGGCTGGAGTTGGGCGGCACGATCACCGGGGAGCACGGGGTCGGGCTGCTGAAGCGGGAGTGGCTGGCGCGCGAGCTGGGGCCGGTGGCGGTGGAGCTGCAGCGGCAGGTGAAGGCGGTCTTCGACCCGTTGGGCATCCTCAATCCCGGGAAGGCGGTCTGATGGTCGGCTTTTCGTGCTCTGCCGACCCCGGCCGGAGGCTTTTCCCGACGGAAACTGCCGCAGGCCGAAGGCTGTCGCCGTCGGCTAAATAGGATTGTTGGAATAGTCGCAGGATGGCTGGATATATCGACATGGGTCGGTCGCGCCACCTTGATGGGGCGTGACCGGCGAATCCCCGCGCCAGGGTGGCGCGCTTGAGTTCTCCGTGTGCTCCCCATGCGCTGTTCCCGAGGGCTCCCGAGGGCTCCGGATCCTGCCATCCATCGGGCGAAGTCCCAGGTTGATGGCGGTGTGTCGGAGCGCTTTCCGTTGGGCTGTCCGTTATTCCTTGCCGCCCTGGATATCACGCTAACGGGCGAAACTGCCGGTGCGAGGTGGTGCTTTGTCGATTTGTTGCGGAAGTCTGTCCCTCGGCGTCGCAGTCCGCAGGTGTTCGTCTGGCCGGCGAACTCCCGCACCAATGCACGAATACCCGATTGACAGTTTTTTCTTGGAGGCAACTCATGGCTCGCATCCGCAATCGCCGATTGGCCGGACTTCTGTTGGCCGCTCCGCTCGCGGCCGGTCTGCTGCTCGCGGGCGCCGGTTCCGCCGCCGCCGACAACGGCGCGGCGGCCAACGACGGCTCCAACAGTGGCGTGGTGTCGAACGTCGGCACGGGCAACGTCTTCGGCTCGGTCGACGGCAACTACGTTTCCACCCAGCAGACGGCCACCGGCTCCGGAGCCTCGAACCAGGCCAACACCCTCGCGGTGAAGGACAACTCGGGCGTCATCCTGGCCGGCCAGTCCAACAAGAACGTCAACCTCGTCTTCGCCCCGGTCTTCCACTGACCGGAACGGGTACCACCGCCGGCGGGGGCGCCGGGGGTGGTCGGCCGCGGGTGAGCTGAGCACTCGCGGTGGGGCTCGAAGCGACACGACGCGAAAATCGCAGGGAACGACCGGGGCAGCGGAAAGGGTCACCGCCAACCGGCCTCGTGGGCGGTGCCGATCGACGGCGCCGCCCACGAGTGCGTCCGGGCGCGGGTCCTTCCGGCACGCACCGGCGCCGGCCGGGGGCGGCCCGCCCGGGCCGGGGACATCTCGCCCGGGAACGGGGCCGCCCGCCCCGGGCAGGCGCGGGCGCCGACGCGAACGCGTGCCCGCCCGCCGGTCCGCCCGCCAATACGCCCGCCGATCCGGCAGCCGCCCGACCGCGTGGGCGACCGCGTCACCGGCCGCCGGCTCGACCGCCGACCCGGCCGCGCGCCGACCCTCGTCGAGCCAGGGCGCGCGCGGAGCCGTCGCCCCTCGGCGGTACGGTTGCGCTCCGACAGCGCACCCCGCGCCCGGGCCCCCGAGGCCCGTCCGGCGAGGGGCTGCGACCGCGGCAACCGGAAGGAAGGGCGCGATGGCAGCGGAGGAGGAGGGCCTGACCGGTCCGGGCGAGGCCATGCCTGCACCGGGACCGGAGTCGGGGCCCGAGTCGTGGCCGGCGCCGAGGCCCGAGACCAGGCCCGAGCCCAGGTCCGTACCCGAGCTGCTGCTCGGCCGCCCGCCGATGGCCCGTCCACTGCCGTCCTTCGACGCCGAGGCGGCCCCGGCCGAGCCCGGCCCGCTCTTCGTTGACTGGCTCGCCACCGCCCTCGCGGCCGGTGTGCTGGACCCGCAGGTCGCCACCCTCTCCACGGTCGACGCCGACGGCCTGCCGGACGCCCGGGTGCTGGTGCTGCGCGACGTGGACGCGGCCGGCACCGGCTGGGTGTTCTCGGCCGCCGCCGACAGCCCGAAGGGCCGCCAGCTCGCGGATCATCCGGCCGCCGCGCTCACGCTGTACTGGCCGCCGCTGGGCCGGCAGGTCCGGGTCCGGGGCACCGTCGAGCGGGCCGCCGACCAGGTCGCCGGCGCCGAGTTCGCCACCCGCTCCCCGGCCGCCCGGGTCGGCGCGCTGGTCGGCCGGCAGAGCGAGCCGCTGGCCTCCCTGGCCGAGTACGACGAGGCGGTCGCGGTCGCCCGCCGCCGCCTGGAGGCCACCCCGGACGCGGTGGCCGCCGGGCACGCCGTCTACACGCTCTGGGCGCACGAGGTGGAGTTCTGGCAGGGCGACGCGGACCGCCGCCACGTCCGGCTGCGCTACACCCGGACCGGCCCGGTCCGCACCCCGGAGTGGTCGCGGACGCTGCTCTGGCCGTAGCCGGTCCGCCGGTGGGGCGCCGGCCGTAGCCGCTCCGCGCCCCGCCGGCCACCGGCCCGCCCGCCGTGCACTCGGCCGGCCCACCCGCCGTGCGCTCGGCCGGCCCGCCCGCCGTGCGCGGCTCAGCGCCGACCGGTCAGCGTGGCCCCGACACTGGCGGCCACCACGCAGCCGATCCCGGCCACCTGCGCCGCACCCAGCAGCTGGCCCAGCACCACCAACCCGACCAGCGCGCTGACCGCCGGCTCCAGGCTGACCATCACGCTGAACACCCGCTGCGGCATCCGTCGCAGCGCCGTCATCTCCAGCGCGTACGGGATCACCGGCAGCAGCAGCGACACCCCGGCCACCGCGAGCAGCAGCGCCAGCGGTGAGGCGCCGGGCGCGGTCAGCCCGTCCCAGGCCTGGCCGAGCCCGAACGGCGCCAGCGTCAGGGCGCCCACCGTCATCGAGACGGCGAGTCCCTGGAAGCCCTGGAAGGCGGCGCCTACCTTGTCCGTGAACAGGATGTACGCGGCGTAGCAGGCGGCGGCCCCGAAGGCGTACATCAGGCCGACCGGGTCCAGCGAGGATCCGCCACCGCCCTCGCCGAGCAGCGTCAGCAGTGCCACGCCGCCGGCCGCCAGCAGTGCCCAGACCAGGTGGCTGGCCCGGCGCGCGAAGACGAGCGCCACCGCGAGCGGCCCGAGGAACTCGATGGTCGCGGCGGTGCCCATCGGCAGCCGGTCGATCGCCCCGGCGAACAGCAGTGTCATCCCGGCGGAGGCCATGCCGAGCAGGCCGGCGGCGGCCAGGTCGCGCGGACGGCGACCGCGCAGCCGGGGCCGGGTGACGGCGAGCAGGATCGCCGCTGCGAAGCTCAGCCGGAGGAAGGTCGTGCCGCTGACCCCGAGCGGGCCGAACAGCGGCTTGGAGAACGCGATGCCGAGCTGGACCAGGAACATCGCGACCAGACAGAAGAGCGGCGCCGGGATCCTCCCCCAGCCTTCGGCCGGGGGGTCCCCCATCGGGCGCCGCAGGAACTTCGGGAACCGCCGGCCGGCGGGCCGGCCGGAGACCGTGTCCGGTGGCGTCCCGGTACCGGGCGCCCCGCCTCGTCGCCAGCCGCCCCGCTCGCCGGCCGGCTCGCCCTTGGGGGCGGGCGGCATGGCAAGGGCCTCGGCGACGACGGAGGCCGGCGTCGGGGCAACGGTTTCGCTGGGGTTGGGCGTGGGCATGCTGGCGAGTTTGCCGTAAGGAGTCAGGTAGGGGCAAGCTCGTTACAAAAATCGGGACGGATGCGGACGTGTACCACCGAAAGGGTGGGGTTCTCCGGCGTACGCGGCGCGGCTGCCGGATTCGTCCGATGGTCCGTCAGTATCAAGGCCGGGTGCGCTATCTCCGCCCGGCGGCCGTGGCCGCCGCCTCCCTCGTCCTCCTGCTGGCCACCGACGGGACGGACGTGAGCGCCGAGGCGACCGCCCCGGTGGCCGCCGCCGTCCCCCGCATCCGGGCCTCCGTCCTCCCGGACCGGGCCGGTCCCCCCGGCGTCCGCGTCCGCGACCTCTACAGCGGCGCCGCCTTCGACGCCTGCACCGCGCCGCCGCTCGACGCCCTCCGTGCCTGGCGCGGCGCCTCGCCGTACGGTGCGCTCGGCATCTACACCAGCGGCGCCCAGCGCGGTTGCGCCCAGCCGAGGCTCACCGCCGACTGGGTCCGCCAGGCGCGGGCGATGGGCTGGCGGTTCCTCCCGGTCCACGTCGGCCTCCAGGCGCCGTGCAGCGAACTCAAGGGCAAGCCGAGCCGCATCGACCCGGCCCGGGCCGCCCAGCAGGGCCGGGACGAGGCGGCGGACGCGGTCCGCGGCCTCAAGGCCGTCGGCCTGGGCAAGGGCAGCCCGGTCTTCCTCGACATCGAGGCCTACCCCATGCGCGACCCGGCCTGCGGTCAGGCCGTCGTCGACTTCGCCCTCGGCTGGACCCAGGGCCTGCACAACGCCGGCTACCGGTCCGGCTTCTACTCCAGCCTCGACTCCGGCATCGCCGACCTCGCCGCCGCCGCCCGCGCCGGCAGCTCCCCGCTGCCCGACACCCTCTGGTACGCCCGCTGGAACGACGAGGCGGACACGGCCGGCGGCGGCGCCCTCACCCCCGAGCTCTGGGCCGACCGCCAGCGCGTCCACCAGTACCACGGCAACGTCGAGGAGACGTACGGCGGCGCCACGCTCACCATCGACCGCAATCAGGTCGACGCCCCGCTGGCGGGCTGACGGTCCGGCACCCGTGGGCGGATAGGGTGTCCCGTCGACTCGAGCAGGCAGAGCTCGATCACGCGGAGGGGGACGAGCGTGTCGGAAGGCCAGGGGTACTACGGCGGCGCGGGCGGGCACGGCGCCGCGCCGCAGCCGAACCCGTACGCGCAGGGGGGTCAGCAGCCCGGCCCGTACGGGCCGGGCGGGGCGAACCCGTACGCGCAGCCGAACCCGTACGCCCAGCCCGGCCCCCAGCCGGGCCCGTACGCGCAGCCGAACCCGTACGCCCAGCCCGGCCCCCAGCCCGGCCCGTACGCCCAGCCGAACCCGTACGCCCAGCCCGGCCCCCAGCCCGGCCCGTACGCCCAGCCTGCCCCGTACCCGCAGGGCACCCCGCAGCCGACGCCCGCACGGCCCGCGCCCGCGCCCGCGCCCGCCGCACCCCTGGGCACCGGCCTCCCCGGCCCGGGGCCGCGCCGCAGCCGGGTCGGCGTGCTGCTCCAGTTCACCCTCCAGTGGATCTACGCGCCGCTCTGGATCGCCGCCCTGGCGGCCCTGTTCGTGGCCCTGCTCTGGAGCGGTGCGAGCGGCCCGTCCGGCTCCGACTCCTGGCTGAAGGTCAACCGCACCTTCATCCCGCCGCGCCGCCTCAAGGCGGAGCTCACCGGCCGGCCGGAGGTCTGGGAGCGGTACCTCACGCCGATCCTCCAACGGCGGATCCGCGCGGCCGAGGAGACGCACGCCGCCGGCGGCGGTGAGGTCGGCGACGACCTCACCCGCGTGATGCACGTCAAGTTCTCGGTCCGCCTCTACCGGGGCCTCGGCGCGGCCGGCGTGGTGCGGCTCGCCGAGCGGTACGGCTGGGAGCGCGGATCCGTCGGCGCCGGCGAGGGCAGCGTCTGGATCCGCCGCGTGTTCCCCGCCCCGCCGCGGGTGCCCGCTCCGGGCCCGCAGGACCCGCCCGCCGCCCCCGGCACGCCGTGGGGGCCGCGTCCGGGCCGGTTCGCCCTCCTGCTGCCGTTCATGTTCGTCCTGCAGATCGTCTACGTCCCCGTCTACGGGGTGCTCAGCCTGCTGGCCTTCTGGGTGAACCACCCGGAGCCGGACCACTGGGACCGCTGGGGTGCCCGCTGGGCGGTGGGCCCGTGCGCCTTCTGGGCCGAGCTGTCCGGCAGTGCCGCCGCCTGGGACCGCCACATCCGCCGTGTCCTGGCCCGCGGGACCCGCCAACGGTCCGACTCCCCGGGTGCGGGCCTTCCGCGGCGCATCCGGATCAATCTGGCCACCTACCGCGGCGCCGGGGCTCAGGCGGTCCTGCGCATCGCCGCCGAACAGGGCTACGTCCTCGACCCGGCCTACACGCCGGAGCCCGAGCACTGCGTCCGCCTCCACCGCCCGGAGCAGGGCTGACCCGGCGTCACCCCGCGGTGGTTCCTACTCCTTCAGAGCGAGCGTCAGCCAGCCGAGGCCCCCGCAGTCCTGGCAGGTCTCCGAGATGTGCCCCGTCCCCGACCGGTCCGCCCGTACCCCCAGCCGCGCCCGCATCCGCACCCCGCCGGAACAGCACGGACAGGGCACCCGGAACCCGCCCGCCCCCCGGTCGGCCCGGCGATCCCCATCTCTGCCACTCATGCCCATCAGTATCGCCCGCCCCTGCCACCCCCGGGCGCCGCAGCCGGGTGCGTCCGGGCGTCCCGGCGGGCGCGGAGTGCGGCATCCGCGGTGAATCCGTGATCCGTGCAACGGGGTCGGAATGCTGACATCGGGTGGGCGGAGAGGCACAATCGGGCTCGACCGCCCGCGTTACCGACGAGTAGAGGCGGTGCGGTCGCAGCCGCAGTGCCGCCCGGTCAAGGAGGACCCGTGTTCAGCACGATGCAGGACGTACCGCTCACCGTCGCCCGGATCCTCACCCACGGGGCCACCATCCACGGGCGGTCGACGGTCACCACCTGGGACGGCACCGGGCCGGTGGTCCGGACGTACGCCGAGGTCGGGGCGCGGGCCGCACAGCTGGCGTGCGCGCTGCGGGATGAGCTCGGGGTGACCGGGGACGACCGGGTCGCGACCTTGATGTGGAACAACGCCGAGCACCTGGAGGCGTACCTCGCGGTGCCGTCGATGGGCGCGGTGCTGCACACGCTGAACCTGCGGCTCCCGGCGCACCAGCTGTCGTTCATCATCAACCACGCCGCCGACCGCGTGATCATCGTCAACGGCACCGTGCTGCCCCTGCTGGCCGCCGTCCTCCCGGAGCTCGGCCCGACGCTCAGGCACATCGTGGTCAGCGGCCCCGGCGACCGGTCCGTGCTGGCCGGCTTCGCGGGCACCGTGCACGACTACGAGGAGCTGCTCGCCGGCCGGCCGGCCGAGTACCCCTGGCTGACCGACATCGACGAGCGCCAGGCCGCCGTGCTCTGCTACACCTCCGGCACCACCGGCGACCCGAAGGGCGTGCTCTACAGCCACCGTTCGGTCTACCTGCACTGTCTCCAGGTCAACACCGGCGACAACTTCGCCTTCACCCCGCGTGACATCGCGCTGCCGGTCGTCCCGATGTTCCACGTGAACGCCTGGGGCATCCCGCACGCCGCCTTCATGTCCGGCGCCGGCCTGCTGATGCCCGACCGGTTCCTCCAGCCGAAGCCGATGGCCGAGATGATCGCCCGGGTGAGGCCCACCGTCAGCGCCGCCGTGCCGACGATCTGGAGCGGCCTGCTGGACGAGCTGGACGCGGGCGACTACGACACCTCCAGCCTGCGGATGGTGGTCATCGGCGGCTCGGCCTGCCCGCCGTCGCTGATGCAGGGGTTCGACGAGCGCCACGGCATCCGGGTCGTGCACGCCTGGGGGATGACGGAGACCTCGCCGCTCGGCTGCTTCGCCCAGCCGCCCGGCGGGCTCACCCCCGAGGAGGAGTGGCCGTACCGGGTCACCCAGGGCATCTTCCCGGCCTCGGTCGAGGCCCGGCTGATCGGCCCGGCCGGCGAGCGGATGCCGCACGACGGCGTCTCGGCGGGCGAGCTGGAGGTGCGCGGGCCGTGGATCGCCGGCGCCTACTACGGCGGCGCCGGCCACGACCCGGAGCGCCCGGAGGACAAGTTCTCCGAGGACGGCTGGCTGCGCACCGGTGACGTCGGCACCATCACTGCGGACGGCTACCTGACCCTGACCGACCGGGCCAAGGACGTGATCAAGTCCGGCGGGGAGTGGATCTCCTCGGTGGACCTGGAGAACCAGCTGATGGCCCACCCGGAGGTCGCCGAGGCGGCCGTGGTGGCCGTGCCGGACGAGAAGTGGGGCGAGCGGCCGCTGGCCACCGTCGTGCTGCGGCCGGGGGCCGCGGCCGGCCTGAAGGAGCTGCGCGCCTTCCTCGCCGGGCGGATCGCCTCCTGGCAGCTGCCGGAGCGCTGGGCGATCGTCGAGTCGGTGCCGAAGACCTCGGTCGGCAAGTTCGACAAGAAGGTGATCCGCGCCCAGTACGCCGCGGACGAGCTGGACGTCACGGTGCTCGGCAAGGAGTAGCCGACGGGCCGGCCGGGACCACGGCTGAGGGCCGGTCACCCCGCACGGGGTGACCGGCCCTCAGCCGTGTCCGTCCGAGGTCACCCGGCGGCCGGGACGCCCGCCTCGCCCATGGCGCCGATCCGCCCGAGCAGGTCGACGATCCGCGACTGCACGTCCGCGCTGGTCGAGCGCTCGGCGAGGAAGAGCACCGTCTCTCCGGTGCGCAGCCGGGGCAGTTCGCGAGGGTCGAGGTCCACCGAGGTGTAGACGACCAGCGGGGTGCGGTGCAGCCGGTCGTTGGTGCGCAGCCAGTCGAGCAGGCCGACCCGGCGGCGGCGGATCTGGAAGAGGTCCATCACCACCAGGTTCGGCTGCACGCTGCTGGCCCGGGAGACGGCGTCGTTCTCGTCCACCGCGTGCTCGACGTGCATGCCGCGCCGTTCCAGGCTGCTGATCATGGCGGCGGCGATGTCCGGGTCGCCCTCGACCAGCAGGACGCGCGGGGCGTGGTGCTCGCCGTCGCGCGGGGCGAGCGCGCGCAGCAGGACGGCCGGGTCGGCGCCGTACGCGGCGTCCCGGGTGGCCTGGCCGAGGCCGGCGGTGACCAGCACCGGGACCCGGCTGTTGAGCGCGGCGGTGCGCAGCGACTGCAGTGCGGTCCGGGTGATCGGGCCGGTCAGCGGGTCGACGAAGAGCGCGGCGGGGAAGCCGGAGACCTGGGCGTCCACCTCCTCGCGGGAGCGGACGATCACCGGGCGGTAGCCGCGGTCCTGGAGGGCCTGCTTGGTGGCCGGGTCGGGCTCGGGCCAGACCAGCAGGCGGCGCGGGCCGCCGTCCCCGCCGGGGGCGGGCAGCGCGGGGTGCTCGGCGGGGTCGTCGTGGCCGGCGGCGGGCAGCTCGGCCATCGGCCGCGGCGCGGTCCGGGCCTCCGGTACGGCGGGCAGTTGCGGCGCACCGGCAGGCCGGGCCGGGGCGGGGGCCTCCGGGGCGAGGGCGGCCGGGCCGCCCGGTGCACCCGGAGCCTGGAGCGGACGCGGCGGCGCCAGCTCGGCGAGCCCGGTGCCGACGGGCTGCGGGCCGTCGGCCTGGCCGGCCGCGGCCGGACCGTCCGACCCGGGGGCGGGCAGCGCGGGCCGGGCGGGGGCCGGCGCGGTGAGGACGGCGTCGGGGGCGGAAGGCTCCTGGGCCTCGGCGCCGGGGCCGGGCGGGACGGCCAGCCGGCGGCGGCGGCCGGTCGGTGCGGCGGCGGCCGGTTCGGGCAGCGCGGGTGCGGGCCCGGCCGGCAGCGCGTGCTCCAGGCCGGGGTAGACGGTGGCGGGGTCGGGGACGCCGGGGAGCGCGAACCCGCCGGAGGAGTCCTCGTTGGCCGGCAGCGCCCGGCGCCGCCGGGACGGCTTGGGGGCCTGCCCGTCGTCGGCCCGGCCGCTGTCCGGGCCGACCGGCGTGCCGTCGGCGGGGGTGCCGTCGGCCTGGATCCCCCGGGCGGGGGTGCCACCGGTCGGCGTGCCGTGGGCGGGGGTGCCGGCGGCCGGGGTGCCGTCCACGGGAGTCCCGCCCGCCGGCGTGCCGGGGGCCTCGGCAGCGGGCGCGGGCGCCGGCCCGAGCGCGAGCGGGCCGCGCGGGCCTGCCGTGCCGGCCTGGGCGCGGTGGTCCTCCGGGCGGCCGTCGGCGCCGTCGAGACCGTCGACCGGCACGGCGTACGCGGTGCCGGACCGGCCGTCGTCCTTGCCCCACGGGTCGGTCGGCTGGGCGGTCGGACCGCCGAGGCCCTGCCGCCCGTACGCGGGGTCGTTGCCGGTGCCGTGCCACTGCTCGGGGACGGCCCGCTCGACCCGCGCGGGGGCGTGCGGCCACTGGTCGGCGGCCCCGGCGGGAGCGTCAGCCGCCGGAGCGGGGGGCGCGGCGGGGGGAGCCGGCGGCTGTTCGACGGCCGGCCGGCCGCGGCGTCCGCGCCGCTCGGCGACCGGCTCCTCGGCGGGCTGCTCGTCCGCCCGCTGCTCCGTCACCGGCTTCGGGCTCTCACCGCTGGACGCCGCGTCGGCGTCGTCCTCGGGGTGGTGCGCGGTGGGCAGCTGCGGGATACCCGGCAGGTCGGGCAGGACGGCGGAGTCGGTCTCCTTGGGACGGTCCGACCGCCCCTCGGCCGCCGCGCGCTCGGCGGCGGCCTTCGCCGCGACCGGGTCCAGCGGCAGCTCGACGACGTACGTGGTGCCGGCCTTGCCGGGCAGTTCGTGCGGCTGGAGCACGCCGCCGTGCCGCTCGACCACTGCGCGGGCGATCGGCAGGTGGACGGGGCTGCCGCCGCGGCCGGGGCCGCGGATCTCCACCCGCGCGACGTCGCCGCGCTGGGCGGCGGCGAGCACCACCATCGGCGCGTCGCCGCCGGTGGGCGGCAGGGTCGCCCCGGCGGCGATGCCCGGACCGGGGGCGGCCAGACCGGGGGAGGAGAGGGCGGGCGGAGCGTCCAGCGAGAGCGCGACCCCGCTGACGTCGGCGACCAGGTGGGCCAGCGCCTGGGCGAGCCGCTGCTCGTCGGCGATCACCTCGACGGCGGCGGCGTGGACGGAGAACCGCACCCGGCCGGAGCCGACCAGCTCGCCCGCGTGCTCGACGGCCTGCCGGACCACCTTGTCCAGGGCGACCGGGACGCGCTCGGGGGCCTTCCGGCCGGCCTTGCCGTCTCCCTTGCCCTCGTCCCCGGCGTCGCCCGGTCCGGAGCCGGCCGAGGCCTCGCCCGCCTCGGAGCGCTGGTGGGCGAGCACGCCGTCGATCAGCTTGCCGAACCGGCGGCACTCGTCGGCCAGCCGGCGCAGTGTCCAGTTGGCCTCGGGCCAGAGCTGGCCGGCCGGGTCGGCGGCGAGTGCGTCGATCCGGCGGTGCAGCGCCGTCAGCGCGCCGCCCAGCTCGCTCTCCAGGACGGCGGTGAGGTGCTCGTTGCGGGCGACGAGGGCCAGCTCGCGGCTGCGGTCGGTGAAGGTCATCACCGCGCCGACCAACTGGTCGCCGTCCCGGACGGGGGCGGTGGTGAGGTCGACGGTGACCGGCCGGCCGTCCTTGCGCCAGAGCACGGTGCCGCGCACCCGGTGCTTGCGTCCGGAGGTGAGGGTGTCCAGCAGTGCGGACTCCTCCAGCGCCAGCGGGGTTCCGTCGGCCCGGGAGTGCTGGATCAGCGGGTGCAGCTCGCGACCGCCGAGCTCGCTCGCCCGGTACTCCAGGATGTGCGCGGCGGCCGGGTTGACCAGCACGCAGCGGCCTTCGAGGTCCACGCCGAGCACGCCCTCGGCGGCGGCGCGCAGGATCATCTCGGTCTGCTTGTGCTGGCGTCGCAGCTCCGCCTCGACGCCGAGCCGGCTGGAGAGGTCGCGGACCAGCAGCAGGAGCAGGTCGCTGCCGGAGGACCGGGAACTCTCACGGTACGGGTCGTAGGGGACGAGCGGCGAGAGCGCGTAGCCGCGGCCCTCGCCGGAGGCGCCGTCGTCGGCGAAGTCGTTGCCGGAGACCTCGACCGGGAAGGTCGTGCCGTCGGTGCGACGGGCGGTCATCCGCACCGGGCGGTCGAGGGCGTCGTCCTCGCGCGGGGTCGGCCGCATCGAGCCGGGGATCCGGCTCGGGTCGAACTCCGGCAAGAGGTCGAGGACGCCCATGCCGACCAGCGAGGTGCCGGGCGTCTGGAGCGCCTGGACGGCTGCGTTGTTGGCATCGACGACGGTGCCGTTGCTGTTCACCAGCAGCAACGCGTCGGGCAGGGCGTCGAGTATGGCGGCGAGGCGAGCAGCGCCTCGGATCGGCCTGCTGCTCACGTCGACAGGTCTCCTCGGCTCAGGGCAGCTCCTCCGGAGACGGCAGTATCTCATTCTTCTTTGCGGCGGGGACGACCCGCCTAGTAACGTTGTCGGTGGTTGGTGCCGAGCCCCCGGGTTGTGGCATCATCACTGGCACACGGAGCGGGTCCGC
Organism: Kitasatospora sp. NPDC022785; assembly: GCF_055561295.1. NCBI lineage: Bacteria > Bacillati > Actinomycetota > Actinomycetes > Kitasatosporales > Streptomycetaceae > Kitasatospora > Kitasatospora sp. NPDC022785. Next base: position 176,868 of record NZ_JBVHHB010000012.1, read on the forward strand.
CACGCGGGCGCGTTTCATGTGGGGAGGCTTCGCCTAGTCCGGTCTATGGCGCCGCACTGCTAATGCGGTTTGGGTCTTAAAGCCCATCGAGGGTTCAAATCCCTCAGCCTCCGCCAGCCGGGAGCCCCGTCGACGATCACGTCGGCGGGGCTTTTCGCATGTCCGGGCCCGATGCGCCGGGCGGCTCGCGGCAGGCGGCCGGAGGGGGCCGGTGAGGGCCCGGGACGGCGCCCGGGGGTGCCCGGATCAATCGATTTCGCCCCGCGTCGCAGGTCATGTAATGTTGTCCCCGCACCGCCCCGGTGGCACGTTCACCAGGGCGAGCGCTCATAGCTCAACGGATAGAGCACTTGACTACGGATCAAGAGGTTGCAGGTTCGAATCCTGCTGAGCGCACCAAACCCCGCAAGACCGGGTCCGCCCGGCACTTGCGCTCATAGCTCAACGGATAGAGCACTTGACTACGGATCAAGAGGTTGCAGGTTCGAATCCTGCTGAGCGCACCAGCGAGAAGCCCCCGGCCACCGGCCGGGGGCTTCTCCCGTTTCCGGCGCCGGCCGGGCTCATCCCAGGTCGGTGCGGTTGATCCAGGGCACGTCCCGCTGGTCCAGGAACCAGTCGGAGGAGGTCAGCGGCCGGGTCCGGTTGAAGGTCACCGGCACCGGGTCGTGCATGATCCGGCCGGGGTCGGCGCCGAGGCCGGCCAGCAGCTCGGCGAGTGCCGGGGCGAGGTCCGGCGGTCCGCTGAGGTGGACGTCCCAGCCGGACCAGTCGCCGTGCCGCAGCAGCACGTCGCGGACCATCCCGACCGCTTCGTCCCGCCGGTTCCCCGGCGCGGGGGCGGCGAGCAGCACCCGGAGCCGGTTGTTCCGGGCGAGCTGCCGCTCGGCGGCGGCCAGGTCGTACTGCTCGGCCTCCGAGCGGGCGGCGAGCACCACGGTGACGTGGCGGGTGGCCCGTTCGGCGGCGAGCTGTTCCAGCAGCGCCAGGATCTGCCCCCAGCCGGTGCCGCCGGCCACCGCCAGCAGCGGCCGGCGCGAGCCCGGGTCGAGCACCGCGTCGCCGAGCGCGGGCCCGAGCCGCAGCAGTTCGCCCGGGACGACGTCGTCGACCAGCGCGGTACTGAGCAGCCCGCCGGCCACCCGGCGGACGTGCACGTCGAGGCTGCCGTCCGGCCGCGGGGCGTTGGCGATCGAGTACGGGCGCCAGACCTTCGGTGCCCGGCGGCTGCTGAGGGTGAGGTACTGGCCGGGGACGAACGGGTACGGGCGCATCGGGGCGAGGGTGAGCACGGTGATGTCGGCGGCGGCGCGGCGCCGGACGGCCACCTCGGCCTCCCACCAGGCGGGGGTGTCGGCCGGGACGTCGGCGGCGGCCTCGGTCATCACCTGGGCGATCACCGTGAACGCCTCGGTCCACGCCTTCTCGGTCTCGGGCGTCCACGAGTGGCCGGAGAAGTGCCGCACCGCGGCGATCAGGCTGGCCCCGACGGCGGGGTAGTGCTCGGGCGCGGCCTGGAACTTGCGGTGGTCGCGCCCGAGCGCCCGGAGGTATCCGGTGAGCTGTTCGGCGCTCTCCAGTCGCAGCACGATCCGGGTGAGTGCGGCGAAGAACCGGTCCCGCTGCTCGGCCATCTCGGCGGGGAAGTACGCCCGTAACCCCGGGTTGTGGGTGAACAGGTGGGCGTAGAAGTACTTGGCCACGTGGTCGGCGCGGCGCTCGACGACGGCGAAGCCGGCGCGGATGACCGCGGGGTCGAAGGGCACCGCGACCCGGCTAGGCGGACCGCGCGGCGGTGAGGGCCTCGCCCATGGTGTCGGCGACCACGCCGTAGACGGCGGTCCAGGAGGCCTCGGCCTGCGGGGTCCAGGCGTCCCCGGCGAAGTGGGCGAGGGTGGCCAGCAGGCTCGCGCCGACGGCGGGGAAGTGGTCGGTGACCGCCCCGTACCCGGAGTGCCGGGCGCCGAGGTTCCGCAGGATGCCGACCAGCGTGTCGGTGTCCTCCAGATGGGTGACCAGCGCGCCGAGGGCGGCCCAGAGCCGGTCCTGCTGTTCGTCCAGGTGCTCGGCGAAGAGGCCGCGGACACCGGGATTGTGCTCGAACAGATGCTGGTAGAAGTACCCGGCGACGGCGGGGCCATGGGGTTCGACGACCGCGAAACTGCTCTTGACGAGAACGGGGTCAATAGTCACGGGCTCCGACTCTACTGAGCGGTCCGGTAATTCGAACAGAGCAGCCCGGTGAATAGTCAGGTGCCGGACGGCGGCGCCTGGTTGGAATCACCGGGATTCTCCGGGATTCTCCGGGATTCGCCTCGATGCGCCGCCTAACGGATGAAATACATCCCTTTCGGGTACATCCTGTCCTGCCGGTCGGATGACCGCCGATCGGGTGGCATTCGACCATGAGTGCAGGTGTCGCGGTATGACCGGCTCAGGATCGTGATTCCGTTTTGTCGGATCTTGTGCCCAGACTGCCGGCCGATGATCACTGGCCCTCGGTCACTGGCCACCGGCCCCCGGCAGCCGATACCGAAGGAGAGCCGGATGAGCCGACAGTTTCCTTACGACGCCGCCCTGTCCGCCCCGGCCCCGCACCGGCGTGGCGCCCGGGCAGGAGGGGTGCGAAGGCTCCGGCTGGCGGCGGCCGGCGCTTCGGCGGCCCTGGCGGCCGGCCTGCTGATCGCCTGGAACCCGCCGCTCTCCTCGGCTCAGCAGTCCCCTGACACCTGGTCGGGAGATCACCGCGCGGTCCTGCCCTCCGGTCTCGTCGTCCGGCTCGACTTCTCCGCCGCACCCGGTTCGGCCGCCGCGGCCGAACCGGGTGAATTGGCCGACCGGGCCGGAGGCGGCCGGGCGGCCGCTCTCTATACGGACGGAGTTCGGCCCGGAGATCCCGCGCAGATCTTCCGGATCGCGGAGGACCGTCCGCAGACCGATGGTTCCTGGCACACGGTCGGAACACTTCAGCTCGGCTTTTCCCGGCCGGTCCGGAATCCCCGGCTGCATCTCAGCGGACTCGCGGGAACGGCGACCGGGAAGGGCGGCGCCACCAGCACCGCGACCCGGCTGACGCTCACCGGCGGCTCGCCGAGCGCCCCGACCCTGGTCAACCGCACCGACTGGCCCGGCTGGACGGTCGACGGCAACACCCTCGCCCCCGACGGTGCGGACGGCAGCGCCGAGGCCGGGGCCGCCGCCGAGGGCAGCCTGGAGCTGGCCGGCACCTTCCGTACCGCCGTCTTCCGGGTCGAGCAGCGCTCCACCGCCCGGGCCGGCTCCACCACCGCACCGCAGCCGCTGGACCTGGCGGCCACCATCACCCTGGACGAGGGCGTCGGGACCGCCCCGCAGCTCTACGGCAACGCCTCCCACGTGCTCTCCGACCTCTTCCTCGGTGCGGACGCCACCGACGCGACCCGGCTCGCCCGGCGACCCGCCACCGTCGCGCGGGGGGCGGCCGACGAGCCGTTGGTCCAGCTCGACCACGGCGCCGCGCGGCGCAGCGTCTGGTCCAACCCGGTGCCGCCGAAGCTCCAGCCCGGGCGCGGCGAGTACCAGGGTGCCGACCCGGCCGTCAGCTACCCGGCGGAGGCGGCGATCGGCCGCTACTACCGGCTCACCGTCCCAGTCGCGGTGAGCGGCGCGCCCGCCACCCTGGCCGGCTGGGTCGACTTCGACCGCAACGGGCACTTCGACCCCGTCGAGCGGGTGCAGACCGAGATCGCGGCGGGCGCCGACAGCGCGACCCTGGAGTGGACCGTCCCCGCCGACGCCGCGTCCGGGGAGACCTGGGCCCGGCTGCGGATCGGCCGGGACGCGGCGCAGTTGGTGCCGGCCGACGGCTTCGCCGACTCCGGGCAGGTCTCCGACCAGCGGATCCGGCTGACCGTCGGCGCCTCCCGGCCCGAGATCGCCACCCCGGTCGACGGCACCATCGTCTCCGACGCCCGCCCGCAGGTGCGGGGCGAGGGCGCGGTGGCGGGTGCGACGGTCGAGGTCCGGGACGGCGACGCGGTGGTCTGCAAGGCCCGGGTCGAAAGGGGCGGCGACTGGTCCTGCCGGCCGGACGGCCCGCTCGGCGCGGGGGCGCACAGCCTCACCCCGGTCGAGACCACCAGCGGCGGGGTGGTGCTGCGCGGCGAACCGGTCCGGATCACCGTGAAGACCGCGCCGCCGGCCGTCCCTGTGCTCAGCCTCCCCGAGTACACCAACGACCCGGGCCTCCAGCTGACCGGTGCCGGGGAGCCGGGCAGCACCGTCTCGGTCACGGACCAGCCGGCCGGGGCCGGCGGCGGCGCCACCGCCGAGCTGTGCAGCACGGCGGTGCGGCCGGACGGCGGCTGGTCCTGCCTGCCGGTCGAGAACCTGCCGGACGGGCGGCACCAGCTCACCCCGGCCGCCGTCGACGCCGCCGGGAACCGGACGCCGGGGCGGCCGGTGGCGCTCATCGTGGACACCGCCCCGCCGGACCGGCCGGTGCTGACGACGCCCGCCGCCGGCGAGACCGTCCGGACCGCCCGGCCGAAGCTCGCCGGGCGGGCGGAGCCGGGGGCCAGGGTGACCGTCACCGCCCGGTCGGGCAGCGCGGCCTCGGCCGAGCGGATCGTCGCCTGCGGGGTCACCGCCGCCGCGGACGGCAGCTGGAGCTGCACGGCCGGCCGGGACCTGGCGGACGGCGAGCAGTGGCTGGTCGTCACGGCGACCGACCGGGCGGGCAACGGGACGGCGGCCGACGCGGTCACCGTCCGGGTCGCGGCGGCCGGGGCTCCGGCGGCGTCGCCGGGGGCGGCTCCGGTGACGCCAAGCCCCACGGTGCCGAGCCCGGCGGCTCCGAGTCCGGCGGCTCCGGGTTCGGTGACGCCGACTCCGGTGACACAAAGTCCGGCGGTTCCGACGGTGGCGGCTTCGGCGGGGGCGTCGCCTGCCGCATCCACGGCGCCGCCTGTTCTCCCGTCACCTGCCGTGCCGGCATCGGCGGCGCCGACGCGTCCCTCGCCGGCTGTTCCGTCGCCCTCCGCGTCCCCGAGTCCGGCTACGGCGCCCTCGGCGTCCCTGCCGACGGTCTCGTCCACGGTGCCGGTCCCGCCGACCCCGTCCGTCTCGGCTGTTCAGGCGGTCCCGTCCGTCCCCGGCCCTGAGGCCGCGCTGGAGCCCGTCTTGCCCGGCCTGCTGCCGATCGTCGTCCCGGCATCGGCGGCGCCGACGCGTCCCTCGCCGGCTGTTCCGTCGCCCTCCGCGTCCCCGAGCCCGGCGACGGCGCCCTCGGTGCCCTCGGCGTACGCGCCGACGGTCTCGCCGACTCGGTCCGTTCCGGCCGCCCCGTCTGTCTCGGCTGTTCAGGCGATCCCGTCCGTCCCCGGCCCTGAGGCCGCGCTGGAGCCCGTCCTGCCCGGCCTGTTGCCGATCGTCGTCCCGGCCGCCCCCGGCTCGGCCGCCGGTCCGCCGGCGCCGGCGGCCCCGGCCAACGCCTCGGTCGGCGCAAAGCCGAGCCAGAGCCAGAGCCCGAGCCCGACCGCCAGTTCGTCCCCGTTCCCGTCCCCGTCCGCCCCGGCGGTGTCTCCGTCGTCCCTGGCCTCGCCGTCCCTGTCCGCCCCGGCGGTGTCCCCGAGGTCCCTGGCCTCGCCGTCCCCGTCCGCCACCGTGGCTGCCGCCCCTGCGGTCGCCCCCGGGACGGCGGAGGCAGTGTCCCCCGGACAGGTGTCCGCCGAGACCTCCCGGGCACCGGCCGCGCCGCCGGACCAGCAGCCCGTCGGGGCCGCGGCGGAGGCGTCGCAGGCGGCGTCCGACCGGCCGCGGTCGGACGGCTGGCGCGGCGGCCTCGCCGGTGTCCTGCTGCTGCTCACCGGGGTCGGGCTGATCACCCGTCGGGTCTTCACCCGCGGCCCCGGCGCACGGCGGCGCTGAACCACCCCGACCATCCGCTCATGTGCCTGCGCGTCAGGTCTGCTTCGGATGATTCGTCAGGAAATGTCGACACGCACTATCGCAAATGTCGCATTTGATGACGTATGAACTTAGCCTGGCTCTGGCACTGCCCGTCAGATCCGGGCCGCCCGTTGCGCGACACACTGAACCCGAGGATCCGTGCATGGACGTCACCCGCGACTCTTCGCAGCGACCCGACAACCCGCCCAAGGTGCTGCCCCCGGCCGTGCCGGAACGTTTCTCCTCCGGCTCCAGCCCGCTGGCCAGGCGGGCGGCCACCAGGACGCCGGTGACCCCGGCGACCGCGGCGCCCAAGACCGCCAAGCCGGTCGACGGCGGCCCGGCCACCATGCCGCTGGCGGTTGTCCCCGGCCCGGCGGTCTCGCCCGTCGACCTGCGGGACCCGCTGGAAACGGCGGGCCCGGAGACCGTGGAGGTCCCGGAGCCCACCCCGGCCGGCGCGGTCATCGCGACCCCCTCCCGCCGGCCCCCGCGTGCCGATCAGGCGCTGCGCGAGCACGGCGCCACCGCGCTGCCCGGCTGGATCGCCCTGCTGGCGGTGCTGGTCGGCCTGGCGGCCGTCCTGCTCGTCCTGCTGCACGACGGCGTCGTCCCGTACTGGGACGCGTTGCCCGACCTGCGCGGCACCGCCGCCCGGGCGGGCGGCCGGGCCGACGTCGACGCCCGGTCGGTCACCGCCGTCACCGCCGCCGGCCTGCTGATCGTCTTCTCGCTGGCCGGGCTGCTGGCCAACGCGGGCGGCGAGACCCGGGTGCTCAGCCGCTGGGGCAGCTACCGCGGCACCGTCCGGCGGACCGGTCTGCTCTGGGTCAACCCGCTGCTGAGCCGCCGCCGGGTGGACGTCCGGCTGCGGCACTGGCGCAGCGAGCCGGTCAAGGTGGTCGACCGGACGGGCACGCCGATCGTCGTCCGGCTGCTGATCGTCTGGCGGGTCAAGGACACCGCCCGGGCGCTGCTGGCGATCGCGGACCACGAGGCCTACCTGCGCGAGCAGGTGCAGGCCGTGCTGACCCGCACCGCGTCCACCCTGCCGTGCGACAGCAACGCGGCGCCCGGTCCGGCGCTGCGCGACGGCCAGTGGTTCGCCGACGAGCTGACCCGGGCGCTGGCCGCCGAGGTCGCCCCGGCGGGCCTGGAGGTGTACTCGGTGCAGCCGCTGTCGCTGGACTACGCGCCCGAGGTCGCCGAGTCGATGCGCCGCCGCCGGCTGGCCGATCTGGACGCGGGCCTGCGCACGGTGCTGGTGGACGACGCGGTGGAGGCGGCGGCGCTCGCCGTCCGCCGGCTGGAGCGCGCCACCGCGCACGAACTGGACGAGGCCGCCCGCAGCGCCCTGATGGAGCAGCTGCTGATCGCCTTCGTCGCCCCGGCCGGAGTGGCCGCCTCGGTACCGCCCCCGGCCGCCCGGGCCGGGCGGAAGGAAGGACGACCGGCATGAAGATAGCCACCGGCTCGGAAGCCGACTTCGGGACCGACCTCGACGCGGAGTTCGCCGCCTTCGATGCGGAGCGCGCGGGATTCGATGCGGAGTTCGCCGCCTTCGATGCGGAGTTCGCGGGCTTCGGCACCGACGCCGCGCTGATCGGCTTCGAGGAGAGCCTCGGCAGCATCCTCGCGGTCTCGGGGTGCGCCTGCCTGGCCTGCGCGGCCCGGCCACGCACCGCGCGCCCCTCCGCGTCGTCCGGTGGCGGACGAATACACCGCGCCATGCGAAATACCTGCCTGGCCACCACCGTGCTGGCCGGTGCCGGTGTGGTCGGCCTGACGGCCGGAGCCGGGTCCGCGCACGCCGCGGCCGGCAAGCAGGGCTGGGACGGGTCGAAGTACTGGTTCCAGAACGCCAAGGGCCAGTGGCGGTACACCACCCACGACGACGTCTACGCCGGCCGCACCGGCAAGCCGGCCAAGCCCGCCCAGTCCGGCGGATCCGGCACGTCGTCCGGTACGGCGGGCGCCTCCAACGGCTCGGCCGCGTCCTCGGGGATGCGGCAGGGCTGGGACGGCTCCAGGTACTGGTTCAGGAACAGCGGCGGCGAGTGGCGGTACACCAGCCACTACGACGTCTACCTGAGCCGTACCGGCCAGTCCGGCGGCGGCGCCTCGCCCGCTGAGCCGGCCCCGGCGCCGGACAGCACGCCGGCCTCCGACAGTGTCGGGGCGGCGGTCGACTACGCACTCGCCCAGCTCGGCAAGCCGTACGTCTGGGGCGGCAACGGCCCGTCCGGCTACGACTGCTCGGGGCTGGTCCAGCAGGCGTACCTGCGCAGCGGGATCAGCCTGCCGCGGGTGGCCGACGACCAGTACGCGGCCACCACCCCGATCGGCGTGGGGCAGCTGCGCCGCGGTGACCTGCTGTTCTGGTCGGACACCGGCCGCGCCTCCGGCATCCACCACGTGGGGATCTACCTGGGCGGCGGCAAGTTCGTCGAGGCGCCCCGGCCGGGCAAAACGGTCCGGGTCTCGACCATCAGCAGCGGCTTCTACCCGACCCACTTCGGGCGCCCGTAGCAGCCGGCCCCGCGGCGGGGGACAGCGGTGGGGACAGCGGCCGCCGACGGAATCGGATCCGTCGGGGGCCGCTGCCGTGGTGCGGCGGTTGCCGGTCGGGCCGGGCTCAGGCGGAGGCGGTGTTCAGCAGGGTGAGCTGCTCCGGGGTGAGCCGCAGGGAGGCGGCGGCCAGCAGCGGGGGGAGCTGCTCGACCGTGCGGGCGCTGGCGATCGGGGCGGCGACCGTCGGGCGGGTGTTGAGCCAGGCCAGGGCGACGGTGGCGAGCTCGGCGCCGTGCTCGGCGGCGACGCTGTCCAGCGCCTCCAGGACCTTGGGGCCGCGCGGGTCGGCCAGGTAGCGGGAGGCGCCCTCGGACCGGGCGCTCGCGACCTCGCCGCCGCCGGGGCGGTACTTGCCGGTGAGGAACCCGGAGGCGAGCGCGTAGTAGGGGACGGTGGCGAGGCCGTGGTCGGCGACCACGTCGGCCAGCGGGCCCTCGAACGTGGCGCGGGAGACCAGGTTGTAGTGCGGCTGGACGGCTACGTACTTGGCCAGGCCCTCGCGCTCGGCGAAGGCCAGTGCCTCCGCGAGCCGCTCGGCGCCGATGTTGGAGGCGGCGATCTCGCGGACCTTGCCCTCCTTCACCAGCTCGGTCAGCGCGGTGACGAACTCCTCGACCGGGGTGTCGTCGTCCTGGTGGGTGTAGTAGAGGTCGATGCGGTCGGTGCCCAGGCGGCGCAGCGAGCCCTCGACCGAGGACTTGATGGTGGCCGCGCCCAGGCCGCGGGCATCGGGGTGGAGGCCGACCTTGGTGGCGATCACCAGGTCGTCGCGGTTGCCCCGGCTGCGGATCCAGTTGCCGATGATGGTTTCGGACTCGCCGCCGGTGTTGCCGGGCACCCAGGAGGAGTAGGTGTCGGCGGTGTCGACGAAGTTGCCGCCGGCGGCCGCGTAGGCGTCGAGGACGGCGAAGGACTGCTGCTCGTCGGCCGTCCACCCGAAGACGTTGCCGCCGAGGGAGAGCGGGTGTACGGCGAGGTCGGAGGTGCCCAGCCGGACCCGGCCGGGGGCGTCACTGCGGTTTCCGGTCATGCCCGGGGTCAACCGGATCGGGCGGGCGGGCATTCCATGATCCGGACGGACTTCACACGCCTGTCGCACCTGTGTCGCACTGGTGGGGGGAACGGACCGGAGGAGGGTCCGGGGTGTCGGCGGGGTCCGTGGATTCGTTAGAGTCCGTGCCATGGCTGACAACGACTACGACCCCGCCGGCAGCACCCAGATGTTCCGGGCGTTCGTCGACGAGAGCCCGGCACCGCAGGCACCGGGCTCCGTCTCCACCTACGGCAGCAGTGGCGGCAGCAGCCGGACCGGCATGATCGCGGTGATCGCCGTCGTCGCGCTGGCCGTTCTGGGTGCCGTCATCTGGCTGGCGGTCAAGTAACCCTCTCGACCGAGTGCCTGGCGGACTGCCCGCTCTGCTGGTTCAGCAGGGCTTCCGCCAGGCGTCCAGTTCGAGCTTCTTCTGCATCGAGCTGAAGCCGAGGGCTTTGGTCCGCTCGCAGAACTTCTCCGTGCCGAGCTTGTACTCGACATGGAAGACCGCCTTGCCCGCCTGGACGAACGGCGAGAGCCGGGCGCACTCGTCGAACTGGGCGCACTCCTCGTTCACGGCGAAGTCGAAGTCGGGCAGCAGGGCGGGAATCTGCTCCAGGTCGTTCTTCAGGCCGATCGCCATGCCGCGCTCGTGCGCGAGCCCGGCCAGCATGCGGTTGTACCTGAGCTGGTCGTCGGCGGTGAGCGGGAAGCCGCTGTTCTGGTTGTAGGCCTCGATGGTGTCCGGCTCGACCGCGTCGAAGCCCTTGGTCCGGCACATGTCGAAGCGGGCCGCCATCAGCGGCTTCAGCTGGTCGAGCTTGCGGATGTCGAACCACTTCTCGCCCTTCCAGCCGTTGCTGTCGCCCTGGAGGGCCTTGGCGAAGGCCTTGGAGTCGGGGCGGAAGTCCTCCCAGGAGCCGGCGTTGATGTAGCAGATCACCTTGCGGCCCTTGGCGTGCAGGGCGGCGACGGTCGCGGCGTCGGTCTCGAAGCCGTCGATGTCGTAGACCGGGACGTCCACCGACTGGTCGACGCCGCCGCCGAGTTGCCACTGCCAGGCGAGGCCCGGGGTGGGCTGCCACCGGGCGCCGGCGGGCTGCGCCGTCGTACCGGGCGCGGACGGCGTACCGGGGGTCCCGGGCGCGGACGGTGTGCCGGGGGTGCCGGGCGCGGACGGTGTGCCGGGCGTGCCTGGCGTGGTCCCGGGGGTGGTCGTCCCGGGTGCGGACGGGGTGCCCGGGACGGGGGCGGCGGTGGCCGCGGGCGGCTGGGCGCCGGTGGCGTCGGCCGAGGGGTCGTCCTCGTCCTCCGAACCCGAGCTGCTGCACGAGGTGGCCAGCAGGGCGGTGGTCAGGGCGAGGGCGGCCAGCAGGGGCCGGGTGCGGCGGGTCACGGTAGTCGAACTCCGGGTCGGATCAGGTCGGCTCGGCGACGGTGCGTGCGGCGACGGTGCGTGCGGCGGTGGTGCTTGGGGCGACGGTACGGGGAGCGGTCGGGCGGTCGCCGGACGGCCGGGCGGTCAGACGGCCAGGCCGTGCGGCAGGGTGCTCCAGGGGTTCTCCCCGGCACCCGGCACGGCGCAGCCGACACCGGCCCGCCGGGCGGCGATCAGGGCGACGGCGTCCCGGGCCTGGTCGGCGGGCACGTCGTACACGAGGTGGCAGAACCGGGCGGCGGCATGGCGCCCGGTCCAGAGCGGCAGGGTCATCTCCCGGTACGCCGTCCAGTCGCCCTCGAAGGTGACCAACAGGTCGGCGAGGCCGACCTCGGCGTAGCCGGGGTCGGGGTGGTCGCCGTGGCCGAACACCACGGTGGCGCAGCCGGCGGCGCGGGCCGCGGTGGCGAGGCGCCGGTAGTGGGCCAGCGCGCCCGGGTGGGTGGCGACCTGGTCGAGGTAGACACCGGTGATGCCGTGGCGCTGGCGGTAGGTCAGGATGTCGTTCACCACGGCGGCGTGCGGCCGGCGTCCGTAGTCGGTGTCGGCGTAGCCGAGCAGGGGGAGGCCGGCCTTGCGCAGCTCGTCGGCGGCCTCGGCGAAGACGTTGTCGGGGGTGTCGCCGGGGCCGTCGGCGAGGTTGAGCACGACGGCGGCGATCCGGTCGGGGTCGGCGGCGGCGACCGCCTGCCAGGCCGCCGGGTCCACCGCGGGGTGGACGTACAGCGGCACCAGCAGGCGGCCGTCGGGCAGGCTCGCGCCGGTCATGCGGTGACCAGTGGTTCGGTGCTGAGCCAGAGGTCGCGCAGGGTGTCGGCGAGGCCGGTCTCCGGGTTCCAGCCGAGCTCCCGGGCGGCGGCCGAGACGTCGGCCTGCTGCCAGGAGACGGCGGCCGAGCGCTCGGAGCCGGCGCCGCTCTCGTCGATCCGGCCGGTGAAGCCGGCCGCCGCGACCAGTCCGTCGGCGATCGCCCGGACCGGCTGGGCCCGGCCGGAGGCCAGGTTGAGCACCCGCGGCAGCGGGCGCTCGGCGGCGACGGCCAGGCCGACCGCGCGGGCGACGTCCCGGGCGTCGACGAAGTCGCGGTGGGCCGAGAGGTCCCCGACCTTCACGACGCCGTCGGCACCCTCGGGCGCGGCCCGGCGCAGCTCGGCGGCGAGCCGGCCGGGCAGCGAGCCGGCCGGGGCGCCCGGGCCGACCGGGTTGAACACCCGCAGCACCACGGCGTCCAGTGGCGAGCCGGCCACCGCGAGGGAGCCGGCCAGCTTGGTGGCGCCGTAGACACCGACCGGGCGGGCGTCGGCGTCCTCGGCGAGCGAGCTGCCGGGGGCGCAGACGCCGTACTCGCCGGCCGAGCCGATGTGCACCAGCCGGGCCTTCGGGGCGCCCTGGTGGAGCGCCTCGCAGAGCACGGCCGGGCCGCGGGCGTTGACCTCGGCGAGCGTGACCGCGCTGCCGGCCACCGCGCCGGCGAAGTTGACCACGGCGTCGGGGGCGAGCGCGGCCAGTTCCTCGCCGAGCGGGCCGGCCTGGGCGGTGGCCAGGTCGAGACGCAGGTCGTGGTCGGGCCGGCGTCCGGCGGTCAGCACCGTGGCGCCGGGCACCGACCGCAGGACGGTGGCGGCGTGCCGGCCGAGGAAGCCGTCCGCGCCGAGCAGCAGGATTCTCACGCGGCCCGTCCGTCGTTCTCGGGGCCGGTGGCGGCCACGGCGGGCCGGTCGGCGTCGTCCGGTGCGGTGCGGGCGGCCGGGACCGGCAGCTCCGGCCCGCCGGGGACGGCGTACAGGCCCTCGGGCTCGCCCGGCATCAGCTGCGAGCGGATGAGCGCGAACTCGGCGTTGGCCCGGTCGTAGTCGTCCGGGCGGCCGATGTCCAGCCAGTAGCCGCCGAACTCGTAGGCGGACGGCGGGGTCTGGGCGGCCAGCAGGTCCAGCACCAGCTCGTCGAAGCCGAGCGGCAGGCCGGGGGTGTACTTGGCGAGTGCCGAGCGGGAGACGCCGTAGACGCCCATCGAGACCCGGTAGTCGATGCTCGGCTTCTCCTGGAAGCCGGTGATGGAGCCGGACTCGGTGGTCAGCACGCCGAAGTCGATCTTCACCTGGCGGGCGTAGGTGGCGATGGTGAGCGGCGCCCCGGAGGCCTCGTGGTGCTTGAGCACCCCGGCGAAGTCCAGGTCGGTGAGGATGTCGCCGTTCATCACCAGGAAGTGCTCGGGCAGCCGGTCCTGCATGGTGAGCAGGGGGCCCATGGTGCCGAGCGGGCTGTCCTCGACGGCGTAGCCGACCCGCAGGCCCCACTGGGAGCCGTTGCCGACGTAGGCGCGGATGATGTGGCCGAGGTGGCCGATGGCCAGGGTGACGGTCTTGAAGCCCGCGGCGGCGAGCTGGCGCATCACGATCTCGAGGATCGCGTGCTGGTCGCCGATCGGGACGAGCGGCTTGGGGAGCGCGGTGGTGTAGGGACGGAGGCGAACGCCCTTACCGCCGGCCAGGATCACTGCATGCATGGTGTTTCCCCCACGGAAATAGTGCGACAGGAGCCTTGGAGCCAGGACTGGCAGGTGTACGAGGGTCAGACGTTGTAGATGTCCGTCTTGTAGCGGGCCAGGTTGGCCGGGTCGCGGAAGAACTCGATGGTCTGCTCCAGGCCCTGCTCCAGGGAGAAGGCGGGGGCCCAGCCGGTGGCGGCGCGCAGCCGGGTGGCGTCGGCGACCAGGCGCATCACCTCGGAGTTGGCCGGGCGGATGCGCTGCTCGTCCTCCTTCACCGCGACGTCCACGCCCATCAGCTTGCCGACCAGGGTGACCAGGTCGCCGACCGAGATCTCGCCGCCGGTGCCGGCGTTGAAGGTCTTGCCGACCACGGCCTCCGCCGGGGCGGTGCCGACCGTGCGGAAGGCGTTGGCGGTGTCCTTGACGAAGGTGAAGTCGCGGGTGGGGCGCAGGTCGCCGAGGGTGATCTCGGTCTCGCCGGCCGCCAGCTGGGCGATCACGGTGGGGATGACGGCGCGCATCGACTGGCGCGGGCCGAAGGTGTTGAACGGGCGCAGCGTGACGACCGGGGTCTCGAAGCTGGCGTGGTAGCTGTCGGCCAGCCGGTCCCCGCCGGCCTTGGAGGCGGCGTACGGGGACTGGGTGTTGATCGGGTGGTCCTCGGTGATCGGCACGGTCTGCGCGGTGCCGTAGGTCTCGCTGGTGGAGGTGTGCACCAGACGGGGGATGTCCAGGTGGCGCACGGCCTCCAGCACGTTCAGGGTGCCGGTGACGTTGGTCTCGATGTACGAGTGCGGGGCCCGGTACGAGTACGGGATCGCGATCAGGGCGGCCAGGTGGTAGACCGCCTCGGTGCCCTTGACCAGGCCGTTGACCGAGCCCGGGTCGCGGACGTCGCCGAGGACGATCTCGACCGACTCCAGCACGTCCTTGGAGAGGGTCTCCAGCCAGCCGAAGGACGAGAAGGAGTTGTACTGGACCATGGCGCGGACCTGGTGGCCGTCGGCGACCAGGGTTTCGACGAGGTGGGAGCCGATGAAGCCCTCGGCTCCGGTGACGGCGACGCTGCTCATACGTGAATCGCTTTCTGTTCTTCGGGACGGCCGGGCGGGGACGGTGCGTGGTGGCCCGGCGCTGTGTCAGTGGTGTCCGACGGTTCAGCGGTGCTTGGTGGTGCGGCCGAGCACGGGCCCGGCGATGGCGGTGAGGAGGGCCGCCGCGCCCCCGCAGCCGATCAGCTGCAGGACGGTCGGATCCACACCGGTCAGCAGCCCGGCGCACTCGGCGCCGGCGGCTGCCAGACAGATCAGGGCGGTGCTCCAGCTGAGCCCGAAGGCGTTCAGCAGCAGCGCCAGCCAGAGCGAGCCGCCCAGCAGCAGCAGCGCACCGAGCTCCGGGACGCCGAGCGCCGGGGCGCCGGGCCAGAGCACGGTGGCGGCGGCGTCCAGCGCGGCCACGGTGGTGAGGTAGATGAACAGGCAGCCCAGCAGGATGCCGCCGGTGCGGCGGGTGAACGCGGCGGCCGTGTGAGTGGTCCGCAGTGCGGCCACGGCCATCGCCCGGTAGCGGAAGAGCAGCCACTCGGCGAGTCCGAGACTCAGCGTCAGCGCGATCATGGCCGGCCCCGTCGGGCTGGCGGACGCGCCTTCGGCGGCCCCGGTCCGGACCGCCTGGTGGACGGTGGCGCCCAGACCGGCGATCAGGGTGAGCGCGCCGACCGCCAGCCCGAACAGCAGGTGCGGCAGCTCGTGCAGGACCGGCAGCTTCAGCTCGGTGGCGTCCTGCTCGCTGCGCAGGCAGCG
The DNA here is from genome assembly GCF_055561295.1 of Kitasatospora sp. NPDC022785. NCBI lineage: Bacteria > Bacillati > Actinomycetota > Actinomycetes > Kitasatosporales > Streptomycetaceae > Kitasatospora > Kitasatospora sp. NPDC022785. The sequence goes on from NZ_JBVHHB010000012.1 coordinate 192,131, forward strand.
GAGGATCTCCCGGGCGGCCAGCCCGACCGCCAGCCCGAGCGAGGCCAGCAGGACGACCGTCCGGGCCAGTTGCGGCACGTCCACGGCCAGCACCACACCGGCTCCGACGGCCGACGGCGCCAGTGCGACCAGCAGGAACTTCTCCCGCCCGAGCACCAGCAGTACGGTGGCCGCCGCCAGGTAGCCGGACTGCCCGGCGGCGAAACAGAGCGCGCCGAGCGGGCCGCCGACCACGTACCCGGTGGTGGCCGCGACCAGCGCCCCCACCGGTGCGCCGACGGCCAGGCAGCGCCCGGCCGCACGGCGCCGGCCGCGGCCCAGCCAGGCGTACGAGCGGTGCGCCAGCGCCTGGTTCCAGGACCAGCTGACCAGGGTGGACAGGGAGAGCGCGAGCATCCCCGAGGGGAGGCCGAAGCGCATCCGGGTGGCCGCGAACAGGTTGGCGCCGAGCAGGTAGCCGAGGCCGGGCAGGGCGAAGACCAGGCCGCGCACCACGCAGCGCCAGGGATCGGCCCGCCAGGGGTTGGCGAACTCGGCGCTCGGGCCCGGGTAGCGGCGCTCGACCCGCTCGAACAGCTCCTCGGCGACGGTGAACGCGTCGGGGCGGCCGTACAGCAGCCCGGCCTGCTCGTCGGAGAGGCCGTCCGACTCCAGGAAGGCCGCGATCTCGTAGGGGTGGACGGCGTCCGCGCAGACGTCGGCCAGCCGCTCGGCGAGTTCGTCCAACGGGTCGGGGGAGAGGTCGAGCTGCTCCTCCGGCGCGGCCGGCTGCACGGGCACCGCCGGACGGCGGTTCCTGCGGGGGAGGGTGCGAAGCTGCACGGTCTGCTCGGCCCAGTCGGGGCCGGCCTCGTCCGGGACGAGGCGGAGGGGACCGCTCACGCGCCCACCTCGCTGCGCTCGGCGGCGGCCACGGGCTCCCACGCGTCGGGGACCGCGTCCGTCACCGCGACGACGCCGTTCGGCAGCCAGCGGGCGGTGCCCAGCAGCTCGGTGTAGATGCCGCGGAAGCCGTCGATGTTCTGGCGGAGCGTGAACTGCTCGATCACCCGCAGCCGGGCCTGCTCGCCCAGCCGGGCGCGGCGCTCCGGGTCGCGCAGCAGCTCGACGGCGGCGGCGGCCATGGGTTCGGGTTCGCGCGGCGGGACGACCAGGCCGGTGTCACCGACGGCCTCGCGCACGCCGCCGACGTCGGTCGAGACGGTGGAGCGGCCGCAGGACATCGCCTCGATCAGGGTGAACGGGAAGCCCTCGCTGATGCTGGAGAGCATCACCACGTTGCCCGCCGCGTACGCGTCGGTGATGTCGGCGACGCGGCCCTCGAAGGCCACCGAGTCGGCTATGCCGAGCTCGGCGGCCAGGGCTATGCAGCCGTCACGGTAGGCCTCGCCGCCCTTGGGCGTGCCGCCGAAGAGCCGCAGCCGGGCGTCGGGTATCTCGCGGCGGACGATGGCGAAGGCCCGGATCAGCGTCTCGAGGTCCTTGATCGGGTCGACCCGGCCGGCCCAGCTGAGCGTGGGCGTCTCGGGCTCGGGCCCGGCGGGCGGGAAGGCCGCCGGGTCGACGCCGTTGTAGACGGTGCGGATGTGCGCGGACGGCGTGCCGCCGCGCTCCTCCCAGCGCCGGTTGTACCGGTTGCCGGGGGTGACCAGCGCGGCCCGCCGGTAGCTCTCCTCGGCGAGCATCCGGTAGAAGCCCAGCAGCAGCGCCTTGACCGGCCAGCGGTACGGGCCGGTGCGGTAGCCGAGGTAGCGCTCGCGCAGGTAGATGCCGTGCTCGGTGAGGAGGAACGGTACGCCGTACTGCTGGGAGGCGATCAGCCCCGGCAGGGTCGCCAGGCCGCCGCTGGCCGCGTGTGCGACGCCCTCCTTGGGCGGTTCGACCGACAGCGGGCGCAGCGCGTGCTCCAGCAGGTCGGTGGCGTTGAGCGCGTCGTGCAGGGTCGGCCGGGAGACGGCGGTGGAGAGGTAGTCGCGGGTCCAGACGTGCTGGAGGGTGCGCAGGGCGCGCTCGCTGCGCAGCGCCGGGCTGAGCAGCCCGCGCCGGGCGAGGTCGGCGAAGCCGTACAGCTCGGTGCCGAAGTGGGTGGTGTAGACCGGGTCCAGGATGGAGTGCAGGAAGCGCTCGTACGCGTTGAGGAAGCGGCGCATCTCCTTGCCGCGCGGGGCTCTGCCCTCGGTGGCCGGGCCCCAGAGTGGTGCGGTCGTGACGGAGCGCACGTTGGCGGGCAGCTCCCAGGCCAGCGGTTCGTGGCCGGTTCCGGTGACGGCGATGACGTCGAAGTCGACGTCCGGCATGCCCTGGACGAGCTGGTCGCACCAGACGCTCACGCCGCCGTGCTGGTGCGGGTACGTCCCCTCGGTGAGCAGGGTGACGCGCATGGTCTTCCCCCCTCCTGTCCTTGCGTCAAGCGCCCGGCCTGGCGGCCGGGTCGGGTGCCGGTGGTGGGGCCGGGGGACGGCCCGGCCCCACCACCGGTATCACCTGTTCAGCGGGTGCCGGTCTGGTCGGCGGTCTTCTTGGCGGGGTCGGCCTTCCCCCCGGAGGCCTTGCCGTTCTGGGCGCCGCCCTTGGCGTTGCCCTGGGTGGTGCTCTTTCCGGCGGCGCCCTTGCCGGCGGTGCCGGTGGTGACGCCCTTTCCGGCCACCGGTGCCCCGCTGCCGGGGACCAGCACCGGCGCGTCGGTCCGGGCGGTGTCGCCGGGACCGGCCGGGACGGCGTCGGCGGTGCCCTGCGGCACGACCTTCTTGTCGGCCGGCGCCGGGGCGGTCACCGACTTGGCGGCGATGCTCGGCGCGACGGCCGGGGCCGCGGCCGGGGCAGCGGCCAGCTTCAGCGTGACGGTGCTCTGCAGCGCCGCGGGCTTCACCCAGCCGGACAGCGTACCGGCGTAGGCGGTGCCGAACGCGGTCGAGCCGATGGACAGCTTCTGGGTGGTGCCGGTGGGCATGGTGGCCTGGATCTGGACGCCTGCCGGGGCGGACACCGTCACGGTGTCGCCGACCCGGTACGCGGTGACCTGGCCGGCGGCGACGGCCGCGTTCCAGGCCGCCCGGCGCTGGAACTCGACGCCGATGTCCTTCTGCGCCAGGTTCACGACCGGGGCGTTGTCGGCGTGCAGCGAGCGGTAGGTCGAGAGGACCTTCTCCAGCACCGGGTAGACGATCCGGTCCTCGGACAGGTTCGACTGGTGGATGAAGTGCGGCCGCGGGTCGTTGCTCAGCATGTGGCCGAGGTCGATCCGGGCCTCCAGCGGCACGATGTACGACTGGTAGCCGGTGTTGACGTCCAGCGGCGCCGGCAGGCAGGTGGAGTTGGCGTTGTTCTCGCAGACGCCGCTGCCGCCGTTGGCCGCGCTGGTGTAGATCCAGTTGTACTCGTCGGTCTCCTCCTTCGCCGTGGCGGCGTTGTAGAAGACGTTCATCGGGTACCGCGGCACGGTCAGCGTGGACGAGCCGACGGCCCGCTGGGCGGGCTCGCGGGAGGCGTCGCTCGCGGTCCACTTGACCCCGTTGGCGGCCAGCGAGGGCGCCAGGTACGGGTTGTCGCTGGTCTCCTGCGGGGCGGTCAGCAGGCCGGAGTGCTCACCGGTGACCAGCTCGGTCTTGTCGACGGTCAGGTGGTGCGCCGCGGCCCAGTCGAGGTTGTTCTTGACCTGGGACGTGATGGTGGCCTGGTCGACCCAGACGGTGTTGCCGGTGGCGTCCTTGGTGCACTTCCACGGCACCACCGAGACGTCCTGCAGGCAGCCCAGGTACGGGTGCGTGTAGGTGTGGTTGACCCACCGGTAGCTGGCCTGGTCGGCGATCATCTGGTCCGCCACCGGGTCGGTGGTGGCCGTGTGGTCGGCCTTCCAGTCCTCGCTGCCGCCGCCGTTGAACACCATGTCCATGGTGAAGTTGTTGGCGGTCTGCCACTGCTTCGCGTACTGCGCGTCGGCGACCGTCATCCGGATCGGGTTGGCCGTCTCGGGGGTGCCGGGCGGGCAGGTGACGTCGCCAGGGGTGCACTTGAGCACCGTGTCCCAGCGGTCGTCGGCCAGGAAGACGTCGTCCACGTGGGCCGCGAAGTAGTTGCGGTCGTAGCCGAGGTGGACGCCCTGGGTGATCCAGTCGACGATGCCGCGGGCCAGCAGCCGGTACTGCTGCTGGTACTGGTTGTAGACGAAGGTGACGACCAGTTCCTTGCGGCCGTCGTGGCTGTACTCGCCGACCAGCGAGCCGCGCGCGGTGGAGCCCGGGATCGGGGCGTCCACCAGCGGCGTGAACGAGGCACCGGCCGGCAGGGAGGCCAGGGGGGTGGCCAGGTAGCCGTAGCTCTCGTCCACCGACGGGTCGTTGTCCTCGAACGGGACGGCGCCCTTGAGGTAGCCGAACGGGCCGGCCAGGCCGGCACCGGTGACCTGGCCCTGGACGCCGTCCAGCTTGCCCATGTAGCCCGGGTCGGCCGCCCAGTTCAGGCCGACGTCCGGCTGGGCGTAGGTGTAGGCGTCGACCTGGCGGACGCCGAACGCGGCCTCGTAGGTGGCGAGGGCCGTCATCTCGGCGGAGCCCGCCGCGAACGGGTTGTTGTTGGGCATCACGATGCCCTGGTACTTGCCCCGGGGCTGCCCGTTGACCGTGTCGCTGAGGAAGGCGGCGTCGATGACCGGGCGGTTGGCGTCGTTGAGGTCGACGAGCTTGTACGGGGTGCCCTGGCTCTTCAGCTCGGCGGCGACGGCCGCCGTCGCGGGCCCGCCGTCACTGATCACCAGGACCGTGAGGTCGATCCTGGGGGCCGTGCCGGCACCGTGTGCGAGGGACGACTGCAGGCCGCCGGCCAGCAGGACTGCTGCCGCGCACGCGGCAACTCTTCGGGTCGCTCGACCCATGTGGTGTTCCTCCCCTGGGCAGGGCGCTCCGCTGCTCGGCGCTCTCCTGCCCTGTCGCTGTTCGCGGGCAGCAGGCTGCCCGGCGCCCATCCTGGTGGATACTCCGCACCGATTGGGACCAAATGGGCGGGAGTGCAGCGAATCTGTTACCAACGTTCATGGCGATGCCATGAAGGCGCTGATTGTGGCCGGAACTGCACCCTCGACGCAAATAATGAATTGAAAATTAAAAACCGGAACCTGAGCGTTACTGCTGCTCACCGACCGTGTAGCGGGGGTGGGGCCGCCGCGCCCTACACTGGCGGCGTTGCGCATGACACTCTCGCACATGCCGCGTTCCGCCGGGCAGGTTCATGCAATATCGCGCTGGGTTGTGCCATGTCACAGTCCGAATATCCAATGGAGGCCACCGCGTGACCGAGCAGCAGACCGAGACCGCCGCTATCCAGGCCACCGGGAAAGCGGCTCAGACCTTGGCGCAGGGCGCCCGGGAGGCCGCCGCACAGGCCCGGAGTCTCGGCCTGCGCGGCGCCGCCAACGCCCGCGATCTCGGCGGTTACCGGACGGCCGACGGCCGGGTGCTGCGGCACGGCGTCGCGCTCCGTAGCGACGGCCTCAACCGGCTCACCGACGAGGACCTCGGCCTGCTCGGCTCGCTCGGCCTGCGCCAGGTGGTCGACCTGCGCAGCCTCGACGAGGTCCGCGAGGCCGGCCCCGACCGCGTTCCCGGCCTGCCGGTCGCCGAGATCGCCGCCGCCGAGCTCTCCGCCGCCCCGATCACCGTGGAGCGCACCACCCCGGACGGCGTGACCCTGCACCACCTGCCGGTCTTCGCCGCCGATTTCGACATCTACGTCGCCCTGCGCGACGCCCTGGCCGACCGCAGCCCGGAGAAGCAGCGCGCCCTGCTCGGCGGCGGCAGGGCTACCGCGATGATGACCGGGCTCTACCGCTGGTTCGTCACCGACCCGGTCGCCCGCGAGCGCTTCGCCACCGTGCTGCGCCTGCTGGCCGCGCCGGACGGCCCGCCGCTGCTCTTCCACTGCTCGGCCGGCAAGGACCGCACCGGCTGGACGGCCGCGGTGCTGCTGACCGCCCTCGGGGTGGACCGGGAGACGGTCTTCGCCGACTACCTGCTCACCAACGAGCGCTCCGCCGCAATCGTCGAGACCATCGTCGACAGCTTCTTCACCCGCGGTCTGATGCAGGAGCCGGAGCTGCTGCTCCCGGTCTTCCGGGCGGAGCGCGCCTACCTGGAGGCGGCCTTCGAGGAGGTCGCGGCCGGCTGGGTCACCTTCGAGAAGTTCTGGCAGGACGGCCTGGGGCTGGACGACGAGGTGCTGGCGGGCCTGCGGGCCAACCTGCTGACGGCGCACTGACCCTGCGGCCCCGCCCGGCCCTCAGGCCCCTCCCGGCCCCTCGTCCGGTCCGGCCGGGGCCCGGCCGCTCAGCCCTCGCTGATCAGGCCCTCGCGCAGCTGCGTGAGGGTCTTGGTCAGCAGCCGGGAGACGTGCATCTGCGAGATGCCGATCTCGTCGCCGATCTGCGACTGGGTGAGGTTGCCGAAGAACCGCAGCATGATGATCCGGCGCTCGCGCGGCGGCAGCTTGGCCAGCAGCGGCTTCAGCGACTCGCGGTACTCGACGCCCTCCAGCGCGAGGTCCTCGTAGCCGAGCCGCTCGGCCAGCGGGCCGTCGCCGTCCTCCTCGCCGGGACTGGAGTCCAGCGAGCTGGCGGTGTACGCGTTGCCCACCGCGAGGCCCTCGACCACGTCCTCCTCGCTGACGCCCAGGCAGGTGGCCAGCTCGGCGACGGTGGGGGAGCGGTCCAGCCGCTGGGCCAGCTCGTCGCCGGCCTTGGTGAGCGCCAGCCGCAGCTCCTGGAGCCGCCGGGGCACCCGGACCGACCAGCTGGTGTCCCGGAAGAAGCGCTTGATCTCGCCGACGACGGTCGGCATCGCGAAGGTGGGGAACTCCACCCCGCGCTCCGGGTCGAACCGGTCGATCGCCTTGATCAGGCCGATCGTGCCGACCTGGACGATGTCCTCCATCGGCTCGTTGCGGCTGCGGAACCGGGCCGAGGCGTACCGGACCAGCGGCAGGTTGAGCTCGATCAGGGTGTCGCGGACGTACGTGTGCTCGGCGCTGCCGGCCTCCAGGGCGGCCAGCCGCAGGAAGAGCGAGCGGGAGAGCGTCCGGGTGTCCAGCCCGGCACCGGAGGCGGCCTCCGCGGGCGGCTGGGCCGCCGTCGGGGCCCGCTCCGCCGATCCCGGCGGGGCGTCGGGGGCGGGCGGGGCTTCGGCCGGGCCCCGCTGGACCGGGATCAGGTCGACGGCGACCGTCGTGCCACTGGCCTGACCACCGTGGATCTCCGCAGCGCCCAGATCTCCGGACATGCACCCACCCCCTTGTGACTGACACGTGAACGGGCGCTGTCGCGCGGAGGTTCCCGGCGACGCCCTCCCCCTCCATACCGGAACACGGTCCCCGGCAAACCCGAACGTCGCAAGACGTCACGCGTCGGTAACGCGGAGCAATCTCGGGCCGATTGCCTTTTCGCGGTGTTCTGCCGGGATTGTGATGGTCAGTCTTCCCAGGAATTGCCGGTCCGAAGCCTGGTCAGGATTCGGGACAACAGGCGCGAGACATGCATCTGGGACATTCCGAGCTCGGTGCTGATCTGCGATTGCGTCAGATTGGCGAAGAACCGCAGCATGACGATCCGCCGTTCCCGTTCCGGCAACTGCACCAGGAGGTGGCGGACCATGTCCCGGTGTTCGACCTCGGCGAGGGCCGAGTCCTCGTAGCCGAGCCGGTCCAGCAGGGCGAGCCCGCCCTCGTGCTCCTGTGCGGCCTCCAGCGAGGCCGCGTTGTATGCCCGCCCGGCGTCCAGGCAGGCCCGGACGTCCTCCTCGGGGATGCGCAGGCTGGCGGCGATCTCCGGCACCTTGGGGGTGCGGCCGTGGACCACCGTCAGCTCCTCCATCGCGCCGCTGACCTGCACCCAGAGCTCCTGGAGCCGGCGCGGGACGTGCATGGTGCGGACGTTGTCCCGGAAGTACCGCTTGATCTCGCCGAGGATGGTGGGCAGGGCGTAGGTCGGGAACTGGACACCGCGGGTGGGGTCGAACCGGTCGATCGCGTTGATCAGGCCGATCGTGCCGACCTGGACCACGTCCTCCATCGGCTCGCTGCGGCTGCGGAAGCGGGTGGCCGCGTAGCGGACCAGCGGGATGTTGACCTCGATCAGGGCGGCCCGGACCCGCTCCCGCTCGGGGGCGTCCGGGGGCAGTTCGGCGAGCCGCTCGAAGAGCACCCGGGTCAGGGTCCGGACGTCCACCACGGGGCGGCCGCCGGGGCCGCGCAGGCTGTCCGGGCGCAGTTCGCCGGCCGGGCTGATGATGGCGGCCAGGACCTCGTCGGGCGGCATGGCCTGGGCCGGCGGCTGGGGTTGGCTCAGGGTCTGGCTCTGAGTCGGGCTCTGAGTCGGGCTCGGGCTCTGGTCTGCGGGCCGGGTCGGGCTCTGGGGCTGGTCCGGGGGCTGACTCTGGGTCGGGGGCTGGGTCCGGACCGGTGGTCGGGGCGGTGGCTGGGTCCCGGCCGGTGGCCGGGCCGGGGTCGGCGTGTGGTCCGGGGGCTGGGCCGGGCCTCGGGCGGGTGGTGCCGGCGCCGGTGCGGCGGCCGTCGTACTGGTCTGTGCAGCGCCCGGCCCGGTATCGGTTCCCGGCGCGCTCCCTGGTGTCCGCACGGACACGTCACCCCTCCCAAAGTCGACAATGGTGGGACTTGCGGATCGGGTGTCGCGTCTCGGTGCACCACCTCGCCATGTCCGGCAAAACCGGTCATAGCATCACAAGGCGGGCGCAGGTCGGGCAAGCACCACACAGAGGTGTGTTGGTGGTGTGGTGGCGTTTCACCAGGCCTCCCGGCGGGGGCGCGGAAGGACCGTTCCGGGACACGGCAAGGCGCCCCGCCCGGGTCTCGGGAGGGGCGCCTGGGGCCGTCCGGGGGATGTCCCGGGATCAGACCTCGATGTCGGCGATCACCCAGGTGGCGAACTCGCGCCACTGGCCGGCCGCGGCCTGGTGGGCCGGGTGGGTGAGGTAGGCCTGCAGCGCGTCGCGGTCCTCGACCAGGCTGTTGATCGCGTAGTCGTGGGCGATGTCGCGCTCGGTGGTGTTCCAGCCGCACTCCCACTCGCGCAGCTCGGGGATGACCGGGCCGAGTGCCTCGAAGGCCTTGGCGCCGGCGAGCGCGCGCTCGTCGTCCTTGCTGACGCCTTCGTTGAGCTTGAACAGGACCAGGTGCCGGATCACGATGCCGCTCCTCGCGGACGGGGGTTGAGGGACGGGCCCACCGTAGCCGGTGCCGGAGGAGCTACTTCACCAGCCCGGTCATGAAGGTGCCGATCGCCTTGGCGGCGTTCGAGATGCCCTCGAAGCCCAGCTGGACGAGTTCGGCGGCGCGGGCCGGCGAGGTGATGATCGTGTAGAGCACGAAGACGAGCAGGAGAACCATGCCGATCTTCTTCGCCTGCGCCATCGGGTGACCTTCCTCCCTGCTGTGGGCCGCCGCCATTCGGTCCCCGAGCGTCCCTCTGCATCGGGCAGCTTATCCACCGGACGGCCTATCAAGTGTGCGACGCGTTCACCCGGCGGGACGAAGGTCCCCGTGACTGGGGCCTTTCTCCGGGTGCCCGCGAGCGGGGCGTCGAGCAGGATGGTTGATGTACCGAGGATCTGGCAGGAATCCCCGGTAGGTGGATCCGGAGCTCCCCGCTGTGGGACCGGTGCCGCGGCTTCCCCCGACGCGGCCCCGGTTGTGGGACTCCGCCGGGGGAGCGGTTGTTCCCCCCCGAACCGCTCCCCCCTTCCAGGCTCCGTACTCGAAGGGCGTTGGTGGTCATCGGCCCCGGGTTCGGAGCCCTTTCCGCGTATGAGGGTGCGCGGAAACGACGAGGGCCCCGTCCGGTTCGGACGGGGCCCTCGTGTTGCTGGCGGTAGCGGTGGGATTCGAACCCACGGTGGAGTTGCCCCCACACACGCTTTCGAGGCGTGCTCCTTTGGCCGCTCGGACACGCTACCGAGGGGAACTCTACCGGACGGGTGGCGCCGTCACGAAATCCGTATCGGGGCGGCCGGTCCCGCGGGTGTCGGGGCCGGGTGTCGGGGCCGGGTGTCGGGCCGGGCGTCAGCGGTGGGGGTTCAGCGGTGGGGGTTCAGCGGTGGGGGTTCGGTGCTCGGTGTTGGGCGGTCGGGGCTCAGCGGTGGGTGTCGAAGAACGCGCGGAGCTGTTCGGCGCAGTCGTCGGCGAGGACGCCCCAGACGACCTCGGGGCGGTGGTTGAGCCGGCGGTCGCGCATCACGTCGAAGAGCGAGCCGGCGGCGCCGGCCTTCTCGTCGAGGGCGCCGTAGACCACCCGGTCGATCCGGGAGAGGACGATGGCGCCCGCGCACATGGTGCAGGGCTCCAGGGTGACGACGAGGGTGCAGCCGCTGAGCCGCCACTCGCCCTCCCGTCGCCCGCCACCGTCCGTGTTCGGCGCGCTTCGCGCGGCCCTCCGCAAATTCGCGGCGGCGTCGCGGATCGCCACCACCTCGGCGTGGGCGGTCGGGTCGCCGACCGCCTCGCGCTCGTTGTGGCCGCGTCCGATCACCTGACCGTCCGGCCCCAGGACGAGCGCCCCGACCGGGACGTCCCCGGTGGCCGGCGCCAGTGCGGCCTCGGCGATGGCGAGGCGCATCGGCGCCGCCCAGCGGTCGCGGACCGGGTCGGGGCGGACGGGGGCGGGAAGCGGGGCTATCCGCGGGACAGCCCGGGGGGCTTCCTGCGGGACTGCCTGGCTGGCGGACGCGGGCTGCATGGCATCCAGTGTCCGGCATCCGGTGGCGGGCACCGGTCGCCGCCGGCCGTTACCGGACCGACTCCAGGACCTCGCCGCAGCCGAGGGCCTCGGCGATCTCCTCCAGGGCGTCGCCCGGAACGGCGCCCTCGCCGCTGAGGGCGAGCAGCTCCTCGGAGGGCAGCCCGAACTCGGAGAGCAGGTGGGAGTCGCCCAGCGGGCCGACGGGGACGCCGCCGCGGGTGCCGGCGTCGTCCTCCTCCTGCTCCTGTGCCTCCTCCTCTTCCTCCAGCTCGGCGACGAGGTTGTCGAGGTCGCCGAACTCGCTCTCGCCGGCCTGGTCGACCAGCTCGTCGGTGAGGACGGAGCCGTACGAGCTGCGGGCGGCGGCGGCGCCGTCCGACACGAAGATCCGCGGGTCCTCCTCACCGTCCACCCGGACGACGGCGAACCAGGCGTCCTCCTGTTCGATGAAGACCAGGACGCTGTCGTCGTCCTGGGCGGCCTCGCGGGCCAGGTCGGCCAGATCGGCCAGGGTTTCGACGTCATCGAGTTCCGTCTCGCTCACATCCCACCCGTCCTCGGTGCGAGCAAGCACTGCAGCGAAGTACGCCACCAGGGACACTCCCAAGATCTCGGTCTCGGCTGTCGGCGCGCTCGGGCAACGCGGAATCTGGCCGCCCCCGCGCCAGAGGCGGTCCGCTGTTCGGACCGTCCCATCGGAATCGTGACAGAAAGCCCGGCTTTGCGGGGGGTGTTCGGCAGCGCGTCTTTGCAGGTCGTGTCGGAAGGGTTGGCCGGGGGTCGGTGAAGGGCCGCCGGGCCGGTCCGGGACCGCTCGAACGGCGGCTGGACGGCACCGGGAGGGGGTGGGAGGCCCGTCAGATCCGGAAGGTTCGCATCCGCATCGCTTCGCGCATCCGGCGTTCCTTGGTGCGGCGGGGCTGCACCCGCTCCCGCAGTTCGCGCGCCTCGGCGAGCTCGCGCAGGAAGACGGCCCGCCGCTTACGGCGTTCCGCCTCGGTCTCCGGATGCTCCGGGGGTTGGTCCGAGCGCCCGCCCGACGGGCCCGCGAGCCCGTCCGCCGAGCCGTCCCCGGTCCTCGGGTTGCTCGTCATAGGACGTGACTTTCCCAGATCGGCCCGATTGATACCACAGGAGGCCGTTCCGTCCGGACATTCGCGGTGCGTCACGGCGTGTCACGGCAGAGTGACCGCGGCCCGTCGCGGCGTGTCGTACGGGCGTCCGGGCCGGGCTAACCTCGATGCATGCGGATCCACGTCGTCGACCACCCCCTGGTCGCCCACAAGCTCTCCACCCTGCGCGACGAGCGCACCGACTCGCCGACCTTCCGTCGCCTGACCGACGAGCTGGTGACCCTCCTCGCGTACGAGGCCACCCGGGACGTCCGCACCGAGGAGGTGGAGATCACCACGCCGGTGGCGGTCACCACCGGCACCCGGCTCAGCTACCCGCGCCCGCTGGTGGTGCCGATCCTCCGGGCCGGCCTCGGCATGCTGGACGGGATGACCCGGCTGCTGCCGACCGCCGAGGTGGGGTTCCTCGGCATGGTGCGCAACGAGGAGACCCTGGAGGCCTCCACCTACGCCACCCGGATGCCGGACGACCTCTCCGGCCGCCAGGTGTACGTGCTCGACCCGATGCTGGCCACCGGCGGCACGCTGGTCGCGGCGATCCGGATGCTGATCGAGCGGGGCGCCACCGACGTCACCGCCGTGGTGCTGCTGGCCGCGCCCGAGGGCGTCGCGGTGATGGAGAAGGAGCTGGCCGGCCTGCCGGTCACCGTCGTCACCGCCGCGGTCGACGAGCGGCTGAACGAGAACGGCTACATCGTCCCCGGCCTGGGCGACGCGGGCGACCGTCTGTACGGCACGGCCGGCTGACCCCTGTACTGACGAGGAGAGCCCCCCGGCACCGTGCCGGGGGGCTCTCGTACGCTCGCGGGCGGCCGGCCGGCTCAGCAGCTGCCGGTGGTGCTGGGGGTGGGCGAGGGCTTGGTGGCCAGGGCCAGTGCGGCGGCGGCCTGGGTCTCGTCCAGCAGGGTGTTGTAGCTGTCGCCGACGACGACGTCCACGCTGTTGTCGGTGCGGGCGTCCGTGGTGACGGTGGCTCCGGCGATCTGCGAGCTGATCAGGGTGGCGGCGCCGGCGCCGGCCGGGCCGGCGATCACCACGGCGGTGCCGGGCACCTTCTTGTCCAGCTCGGCCGGGGCGTTGCCCTTCTTGTCCACGGTGAAGCCGCGCTTCGTGAACTCGTCGGCCGTCCGCCCGGCCAGGCCGGACTTGGTGGTGGCGTTGAAGACGTTCAGCTTGAAGCCGGCCGGCTGCGGGATGGCGTGCGGGTCGCCGGCGGGGGCGCCCGGGGCGCCCGGGGACGCGTCCGGGGTGGGGGTGGGCGCGGCTAGCGGTTTGCCGGACGGGGACGCACAGGCCTGGGCGGAGGCGTTCTTGCCCTTGCCGGTGAAGATGTCGTAGAGCTGGACGCCGCCGAGCGCGATCAGCGCCAGCGCGAGCAGCGAGCCGATGAGGGCCATGACCTTGCGGCTCTTCTTGGGCGGCCGGCCCAGCCGTGGATAGCTGTTGCCGGTGACGCGGTACTGCTTCCCCTTCAGGCCTTGGGGAGTCAACATGCTCACGGTTTGTCTCCCCCTCGTGCCAGGGCGGGGATCGGGTGACGGGTCGGCCGGGTTTGGCGTTCGCCGTGGTCGCGGCCGTAGTCAGCAGACTAGTGCCGGACGGCTGCGAAGGTACTAAATGATCATCATCTGGAGTATGCCGGTACCCGAAAGGAGGTACCCGGGTACGAACGGACCGCCCTCCGGCGGATGACCGGAAGGCGGTGCGAGGGCGCGCGTGAGCGGCCCGTCACTCCATTTCGAGGACGCGGGCGTGCAGCACCTGGCGCTGTTGCAGCGCGGCGCGCACGGCCCGGTGCAGCCCGTCCTCCAGGTAGAGGTCGCCGTGCCATTTCACGACGTGGGCGAAGAGATCGCCGTAGAAGGTGGAGTCCTCCGCGAGGAGGGTCTCCAGGTCGAGTTGGCCCTTGGTGGTCACCAGCTGGTCCAGCCGCACCGGGCGCGGGGCGACGTCCGCCCACTGGCGGGTGCTGGTCCGGCCGTGATCCGGGTACGGCCGCCCATTGCCGATGCGCTTGAAGATCACACGGAAAGCCTACCGTTTGGGCGGCGGATGGCGCAGCAGCGGCGGCCCCGCCACGCGCTCCGGTGCGAGCTGCGGGCGGACGAATGCGGCTGTTTCATGGGAAATGTCGCGAACGTCGTTCCTCAGCTCCCCCTCTGGAGTGTGCCCGATGTCCACCGCCGAGCCGCCGTCCTCCGCCGTCGTCCCCGATCAGGTGCGGGAGATCGCCGACGGATACGCCTTCACCGGGCCCGCCCTCGACCTCGGCGCGGTGCTGCTGGACGGCACCGCCTACCCCGCTGCCCCGGTGCGGATCCCGCTCGGAGTGCTCAACCGGCACGGGCTGGTGGCGGGTGCCACCGGCACCGGCAAGACCAAGACCCTCCAGCTGATCGCCGAACAGCTCTCCGCCCAGGGCGTGCCGGTGTTCCTGGCCGACATCAAGGGCGACGTCTCCGGCGTCTGCGCGCCCGGCGCGCCGAGCGCGCGGACGGCCGCCCGCGCGGCCGAGGTCGGGCAGAGCTGGTCGCCGCAGGGCTGTCCGAGCGAGTTCTACGCACTCGGCGGCCTCGGCACGGGCATCCCGATCCGGGCCACCGTCACCAGCTTCGGCCCGCTGCTGCTCGCCAAGGTGCTGGACCTGAACGAGACCCAGGAGGCCTCGCTCGGGCTGGTCTTCCACTACGCCGACCGGAGCGGCCTGGAGCTGTACGACCTCAAGGACCTCACCGCCGTCATCACCTTCCTCGCCTCGTCGGAGGGCAAGGAGGAGCTGAAGGGCATCGGCGGGCTCTCCGCGGCGACCGCCGGGGTGATCCTGCGGTCGCTCACCCTGCTGGAGAACGAGGGCGCGGGGGCGTTCTTCGGCGAGCCGGAGTTCGACACCGCCGAGCTGCTGCGGACGACCGACGGGGGCGCCTCCCACCCGGAGGGCGGGGGAGGGAGGGGCGTCGTCTCGGTGCTGGAGCTGCCCGCCGTGCAGGACCGGCCGCGGCTCTTCTCGACCTTCCTGATGTGGCTGCTGGCCGACCTCTACCAGGAGCTGCCCGAGGTGGGGGACCTGGACAAGCCCAAGCTGGTCTTCTTCTTCGACGAGGCGCACCTGCTGTTCAAGGGCGCGTCCAAGGCCTTCCTGGAGGCGATCACCCAGACCGTCCGGCTGATCCGCTCCAAGGGTGTCGGGATCTTCTTCGTCACCCAGACGCCGAAGGACGTGCCGCCGGACGTGCTGGCCCAGCTCGGCAACCGGGTGCAGCACGCGCTGCGGGCCTTCACCCCGGACGACGCCAAGGCGCTCAAGGCGACGGTCTCGACCTTCCCCAAGTCGCCCGCGTACGACCTGGGGGAGGTGCTGACCTCGCTCGGCACCGGCGAGGCGGTGGTGACGGTGCTCTCCGAGAAGGGCGCGCCGACGCCGGTGGCGGCGACCAGGCTGCGGGCGCCGCAGTCGCTGATGGGGCCCGTCGAGGCGGGGGCGTTGCGGGCCGCGGTGGACGCGTCCGCCCTGACGGCCCGGTACCGGGACGCCGTCGACCGGGAGTCGGCGTACGAGAAGCTGGCGGCCCGGGCGGCGCGGCCCGAGGCGGCGCCGGTGCCGGCTCCTGCTCCGGAGACTGCTCGGGGGTCCGCTCCCGAGCCCTCGCAGGAGCGGGCGCCGTCGGAGTCGCGTCGGCAGGAGCGGGAGGAGAAGGACGGCGGCGGGCTGCTCGGGTCGCTGCTGAGCAACCCGGCGCTCAAGTCCTTCGCCCGCTCGGCCGGGACGCAGCTCGGGCGGGAGATCTCGCGCAGCCTGTTCGGGACGTCCCGGCGGCGGCGCTGACGCCCCTCGCCCGGTCGGGCGGCCGTCAGCCGGACAGGGCGGTGCCGATCCGGTCCAGCGAGGAGAGCCGCATCAGGCCGTAGTTGTAGAACTCGACCTCCGGCACGCCCAGCTCGCGCAGGGTGGCGATCTTGGCGGCGAGGTTGGCCGGGCCGTCGCAGTCCGAGGCCATCGGGCGCAGGATCACCGCCATCTCCCGGGGGCGGACGCCGTGCAGGGCGAACGCGGCGATCTTCTCGCGGACGGCCTCCGGGGTCTTCGCGTAGCCGAGCGTCTCGATCTGGTCGGCAGCCTTGGTGAGCGCGGGCAGGTCGATGCCGGAGAGCCAGCCCTTCCCCGGGCCGCCGCCGTCCATGAAGCTCAGCCGCATGCCGTGCCGCCGCGCCTCCGCGGCCACCTCGGCGGCGAGCGAGGTCACCGTCGCGGCGGAGGCGTCCACGTAGGCGGCGAACGCGCCGCCGGCCAGTTCTCCCCCACCCTCCGGGCGGGAGGTACCCCCATGGGCTCCCGGCTCGGCGGCGGCCGCGTCGTCGGCCAGCCGGCGGCGTAGCTCGGTGCGGACGGCGGCGGCCACCTCGTCGGCCGGTACGCCCGCGCGGCCGGCGGCCGCGCGGCAGTGGTCGCAGAAGCAGACCCCGAGCAGGGCCTCGGCGACGGGGCCCAGGTCCTCGAAGTAGCGCTCGTGGTGGTAGCCGTGGCGCAGGCCGTGGAAGTGCAGCGACTCGGCCCGGATCGCGTCCACCCCGTACCGGGCCAGCTCGCCGACCAGGGTCACCGCGTACTCGCGGACCTCCGGGCCGGCGGGGCAGAGCTCGGTGAGGTGGCGGTCGCCGAAGGCGTTGGCAGGGGCGCAGTCCGGGTGCTCGAAGCCGAGCCGGTCGTTGTGGCAGAAGACCGTCCACGCGTGCAGCTTGAGCCCGCGGCGACGGGCCTCGGCGGCGGCCTCGGCGAACGGGTCGCGGTCGCCGATCGCGGTGGAGGGGACGGGCCGCAGCCGGCGGCCGGCCCAGCGGGCGGGGTCGGGCCGGAAGTAGGCGGCGCCGGGCTCCAGGTAGCGGATCACCCGGTGCGGGTTGTGCGGGAAGACGTCCCGGGCCCCGTGGTAGACCGAGGCGAGGGTGACGCCGCCGACGCCCGCCCGGTCGGTGAGGTTGCCGAAGAAGGTGTCGGCGCCTTCGTCGAGCAGGTCGGTGGCGAAGGCGAGGACGGACGACTCCACGGTGCGGCTCCGGAGCAGGGGGGCGGGTGCCCTCTCACGCTAGCCGCCGGGGGTGGGTTGGTCTAGACCTGGCCGGGGTGGGCGGGTCGTGGCTCAGAGGCCGAGGTCGTCCAGCTCCTTGAGCAGGGCGGAGCGGGGGCCGGCGGCCTGCTGTGCGGCGGGCGCGGGTGCGGTGGCGGGCTTCGGGCCGCGGTTGCGGAAGAGCCAGGCGCCGCCGAGCCCGCCGATCAGCCCGCCGAGGTGGCCCAGCCAGCTGATCCCCGGGTCGCCGGGCACCACGCCGAGCAGGACGTACGCGTACGCCGCCGCGACCACGACGCCGATCACCGCGTCCAGCAGGTTGCGGTCGAGGAGGCCGCGCAGCACCACGTAGCCGAAGTAGCCGTAGACCATGCCGCTCGCGCCGACCGTCACCGCCTCGGGCCGCTCGAACAGCCAGACCGTCAGGCCGCCGGTGAGGAGGACGACCAGGGAGACCCAGAGGAACTTCCTCATGCCGCGGTAGGCGGCGAGGAAGCCGAAGGCGAACAGCGGCCAGGAGTTGGCCTCGATGTGGTCCCAACTGCCGTGCAGCAGAGGCATGGTGAGAATGTCCGGCAGCTCGTCCAGGCGTTGCGAGCGCAGGCCCCACTCGCGGGAGAGCCCGTAGTCGTCCGTCCAGTTCACCAGCTGGACCAGCCAGAGGACGGCCAGGACGCCGAGCATGGTGAAGAGCGCTTGTCGGGAGTCGGCGAGCAGGCGGGCGGTTTTGGAGGCCATGTCCCGACTCTAGGACGGGGTGACCGGTGGCGGCACCCCACTACAGTGAATCGCGTCATTGAGCCTGAGCTGCGCCGCGCAGCCCGCCGAGAGGTGACCCTTCATGAGTGTCCGTCCGCCGCTGCCGTACGAGTTCCTTCCGCAGGTGCCGTCCTTCGCTCTGACCAGCGAGGACATCACCGAAGGCGGCACGCTGGCCAAGGAGTTCATCCACGCCGGCGGCAACCTCTCGCCGCAGCTGGCCTGGTCGGGCCTGCCGGCGGGCACCCGGTCCATCGCCGTCACCTGCTACGACCCGGACGCCCCGACCGGCTCCGGCTGGTGGCACTGGCTCGCCCTCAACCTGCCCGCCGGCACGGCCGCCCTGGCGCGCGGCGCGGGCTCGTCCGATGCCGACCTGCCGGGCGACGCCTCCTTCCACGCCCGTAACGACTTCCCCGGCAACAAGTACGACGGCGCCGCCCCGCCGCCCGGCCCGGCCCACCGGTACGCGTTCGCCGTGCACGCGCTGGACGTGGACGCGCTGGACGTCACGGCCGAGACGCCCGCGGCCCAGATCGGGTTCCACATCACCTTCCACACGCTGGCGCGTGCGGTGATCACCGCCGAGTACGGGGTCTGAGATCATCCTCGGATGAACGAACCGGTCGAGGTCTGGCGGCTGCCCGAGCAGGAGTTCAGGGCGGGCCGCCGGGCCTTCGGCTGGACGGTCGGGCCGGGAGGCGAGCTGGTCGTGCTGGTGGTGTCCGAGGACGCCCTGTCGAAGGCCCACGGCCGGCAGGGCCTCGACCTGCCCTGCGACGCCGAGTTGGTGACGGTGACGCCGGAGCGCGAGTGGCGGCTGCTGCTGCGCGGTGTCGGCGTGCAGCCGGACCACCTGGCGCTGCTGCCCGGCGGCCGGACCCTGGTGGCGTGCGCGGGAGCCGAGGAAGAGCCGGACGGGTGGGAACGCAACGCCGTCGTGTACGGGCCCGACGGGACGCCGAAGCGGGAGCTGACGCTCGGCCACTGCATCCAGGCGCTGGTGACCGACCGGGCCGGTCTGATCTGGATGGCCTACGGGGACGAGGGCGTCTACGGCGGCCACTTCGCCTCGCAGACCGGGCTGCACGGGATGGACGCGGCCGGCCGTACGGTCTGGAGCCCGCAGCGGGGTGAGCTGCCGGCGGACCCGCTGGAGGGGCTCGCCGCCGCCACCGAGGGCCGGGCGGTCTGGCTGGCCTGGTACCCGGACACCAAGGGGAGCTTCCTCACCCGGATCGACCCGTCGGGCACGGCGGCGCTGTCGCTGCCGCTCCCGGTGCGCGAGCCGGTCGGGTTCGCCGTTGACGGCGAACGAGCGGTCTTCCTCCTGCCCTCGGCCGGGCTGACGTGGTGCGAGCTCGTGGGCGGGGTGTGGAAGGAGCGTCGACGGGCCGGGCTCCGGCTGCCGGGCGAGCTCGACCGGACACGGGCGTACGGGCGGGACGGCGTGCTCTGGTTCCGGTCGGGGAACGGCTGGTACCGGGTGGCGGCCTAGGTTTTCCGACCTGTGAGGTTGGGGCCCTAAGCGCCGCCGTCCGCCTTGTCGACCGCCCGGTTGGCGCGGGCGGCGAGGGCGCGCAGGTGGCTGTTCATCTCCGGCGGTTCGTGCACCTCGAACTCGCAGCCCAGCATGAGCAGGCGCATGGCCAGGTATTCGAGGGAATCCGCCCGGGAGCGGATGAGGCAGCTCTGCTCGTCGATCGCCTCGACCGAGGAGTCGTTGTTCCGGTTGAGCCAGCGCTCTACGTCGGCGGCCGGCGTGTGCAGGGTGGCGACCAGGGTGTACGTGGGGCTGAGGCGGCGGAGTTTGCTCGCCACGTACGCGGCGGCGTCCTCGGCGGGGAGCTCGCGCGGGGTGAAGCGGGCGCCGGTGGCGAAGGGCTCGCTGATCCGGTCCACCCGGAAGAGCCGCCAGTCGTCGCGGTCGAGGTCGTACCCGACGAGGTACCAGCGCCGTCCGGCCGAGACCAGGCGGTTGGGCTCGACCTGGCGGCGGGTCTCGGCGCCGTTGCCCGCCCGGTAGCCGAAGCGGAGCCGCTCGCGGTTGGTGACGGCGTTGGCGAGCACGGTGAGATCCTCGGGGTCGACGGTCGGCCCGTCGCCGGTGAGCAGCGGGACGGTGGCCGTGTTCAGCGCGCCGACCCGGTGGCGCAGGCGGCCCGGCAGCACCTGGAGCAGCTTGCCGAGCGCGCGGACGGACGCCTCCTCGATGCCGACCACGGCGTGACCGGCCGCCGCCCGGAGGCCGACCGCGATGGCCACCGCCTCCTCGTCGTCCAGCAGCAGCGGCGGCATCGCCGTCCCGGCCACCAGCCGGTAGCCGCCGATCGCGCCCATCGTGGCCTCGACGGGGTAGCCCAGTTCGCGGAGCCGGTCGATGTCACGGCGGATCGTCCGCGGGCTGACCTGGAGGCGCTCGGCCAGCTCGCTGCCGGGCCACTCGCGCGGGGTCTGAAGGAGGGAGAGCAGATTCAGCAGCCGTGCCGGTGTGTCCGTCATGACGACCAGGATGCCGGACAAGGAGGACAGGATCTGACCTACATCCCCTCTACTGTCGCAGACGTGCCGAAGAGCGAGGTAGCGGAGGAGAACGTGATGGGTGCAGTGGATTCCGACCGGCGGAGGTGGATCGCGCTGGCGATCGTGATGACGGCCTCGTTCATGGACCTGGTGGACGTCACGATCGTGAACATCGCCGTGCCGAGCATCCAGGCGGACACCGGCGCCTCGTTCAGCGCGGTCCAGTGGGTGACCGGCGGCTACGCCCTGGCCTTCGCGATCGGGCTGATCACCGGCGGCCGGCTGGGCGACATCTACGGCCGCAAGCGGCTCTTCCTGCTCGGCATCGGCGGCTTCACCGTCGCCTCCGCGCTCTGCGGCCTGGCGAGCGGCGCCGAGATGCTGGTCGCGATGCGGGTGGTGCAGGGCGCGACGGCGGCGCTGATGGTGCCGCAGGTGTTGTCGATCATCCACGCGACCTTCCCGGCGGAGGAGCGTGGCAAGGTGTTCGGCCTGTTCGGCGCGGTGGTCGGCCTCGGCGCCGTCTCCGGCCCGATGATCGGCGCGCTGCTGACCGAGTGGGACCTCTTCGGCCTGGCCTGGCGGCCGATCTTCCTGATCAACCTGCCGGTCGGCATCGCCGGGCTGCTGCTCGGCCGGGCGTTCATCGGCGAGTCCCGGGCGGAGAAGGCGCTGAAGCTGGACCTGCTGGGTGTGGCGCTGGCCAGCGTCGGCCTGCTGATGCTGATCTACCCGCTCACCCACGGCCGGGAGGCCGGCTGGCCGCTCTGGGGCTACCTCTCGATGGCCGGTTCGCTGCCGGTGTTCGCACTGTTCGTGGCGTACGAGCGGATCAAGACGCGGCGGGACGGCTCGCCGCTGGTCGAGCTGTCGCTGTTCCGGGTGAAGAGCTTCGCGGCCGGCATCGGCGTGCAGCTGGCCTTCGGTGTCGTCTCCGGGATCTTCTTCCTGGTCTGGACGCTCTACATGCAGCTGGGCCTGGGCTGGAGCCCGCTGAAGGCCGGCACGACCGGCATCCCGTTCTCGATCGCGGTCTCGGTGGCGGCCGGGCTCTCGGTGCAGCAGCTGGTGCCGCGGTTCGGGCGGAAGGTGCTCCAGGCGGGCGCGGTGGTGATGGCGGCGGGCGTGCTGACGTACATCTGGGAGGCCGAGCGGTACGGGACGGCCATCGCGCCGTGGCAGATGGCGCTGCCGCTGGTGGTGATGGGCCTCGGGATGGGGCTGATCGTCGCGCCGATCACGGACGCCGTCCTGGCGGAGGTGCCGCGCGAGCACGCCGGCTCGGCATCGGGCCTGATCAACACGGTGCAGCAGGTGGGGAACGCGCTGGGGCTGGGCCTGGTGTCGGTCGCGTTCTTCGGCGCGATGCCCGAGATGCCGGCTCCGGCCGAGGTCGGGACGGCGTTCAACGGGGCGTTCGTCCACGCGATGTGGTGGGTCGCGGGGGTGCTGGTGGTGGTGTTCCTGCTGATGTGCGCGCTGCCGAAGCGGAAGGCGGCGCCGGCTGCGGACGCCGCGGTGGCGGAGGCACCGGAGGAGCGGCAGCCCGTCCTGGTCTGACGGTCGGTGTGTGAGGGGCCCCGGTCGCGATGCGCGGCCGGGGCCCTCGTGCGCACACTGGGAGCGCGATGAAGCGGCAGGCGGTGGACTCGTCGGCGCTGCGCTCGGTCGGGTACGACGCGGCGCTGCTCGTGCTGGAGCTGGAGTTCACCAGCGGGCACGTCTACGTGTACGAGGCCGTGCCCGGCCGGGTGCACCGGGAGTTGATGGCGGCGGAGAGCCGCGGGCGGTACTTCGTCCGGGAGGTCCGGGGGCGGTACGCGTACCGGCGGCTGACCTGAGGGTTTCGCGGCCGGCCCGAGGCTTTCGCGGGTGGATCGAGGGGTGGTCAGGCGGTACGGCGGTAGCTGCTGCCGTCCTTGGGGCGGGTGAGGTGGCCGCCCTCGACCAGGAAGCGGCGCAGGGCCGGGTAGTCGTCGTGGACCGTCCGCAGCGCGTCGTTGACCTCGTGCTCGGTGTAGGCGCGGTCCGCGTCGAAGAGGGTGCCGGCGAGGTGGGTGAGCAGCTGCTCGCGGCGGGCCGCCTTGCGGGGGATCGTGGTCAGCCGGCCCTCGCCGGAGAAGAGGGCGGACACGCTGGGCGCGGTGGTGTCGGTCATCCGTCGAGCGTCGCGCGGCACGAGGTGGGCGGGCAACACGTTTTCGCCCGGTCGCTACCGCGGCCAGTCCGGGGCGGGGTCGGTGGCGAGGAGCGGGCGGACGGCCCCCAGCACGGCGCCGATGCAGACGTCGCGCAGCTCGGTGCGGGTGCAGGTCTCCTTGGTGAGCCAGTCCACGCAGAGCACCTGGACGAAGACCAGCCAGCTCTTCAGGACCCCGGAGACGGCCTCGCGCGCGCCCGCGTCGGCGAGCGGGAGGACGCCGAGCAGGCGGGCGCGGAGGGCGTCCAGCTCGTTGGTCATGATCGTCTGGATCACCGGGTCGCCGGCGAGGACCCGGTTGGCGGCGAGGACGGCGTTGCGGTTGGCGATGAAGTAGTCGAGGTGGGTGTCCATGCCCTGGGCGAGCTGCTCGACCAGGGTGTCGGCGGGGTCGAACCGCGTCTCGGCGAGCAGCTGGTCGGCTGCCTGCTGGTACACCGCGGCGAAGAGGTCCTGCTTGCCCGGGAAGTGGCGGTAGAGCAGCGCGCGGGAGACGCCCGCCTGCTCGGCGATGTCCTCCATCAGTACGTCCTCGTAGGGGCGCGCGGCGAAGAGCTGCGCGCCGACGGCGAGGAGTTGGGCGCGGCGATCGGCGGGGCTGAGGCGTCGCCGGGGCCGGTCCTGCGGGCTCTGCGGGCTCTGCGGGCTTTGCTGGCGGGGAGGCACGCGGGAATCCTACTTGACACGTGTCTACTAGAGGTCCCTACTTAAGTAGACGTGTGTCAACCAGCAGTGAGGGGTGAGTCGGTCATGGCAAGGGTCAAGGCTCTGCGGTCACTTGCGTGGGCGATGGGGATCGCCGACGTGGCGATCGGGCTCTTCCACGTCCTGGGCGGCAACGCAGCCGTCCCGGGTGCGGCGGACGCCGGCCCGACGGTCGACAGCATGGGCCGGTTCTTCGGCGCGATCTTCGCCGGGTACGGGCTCGCGTGGATCTGGGCGGCCCGGCGGACGCCGATCCCGGCCGCGGTGGTCCGGGTGCTGACCGGCGTCTTCCTGCTGGGCGCGCTCGGGCGGGTGCTCTCGATCGCCGTGGAGGGGTGGCCGCACGGGTTCCAGGTGGGCCTGATGGTGCTCGAACTCGCCCTTTCCGCACTGTACTTCTGGCTCGCAGACGCGGACGAGAAGGCACTCGCACGGGCCTGACGCAGCATCCGGGAAGAAATCTTCGGCAGGCGTGTCACGTTCGCGCGGTGCGGCGGGTCAGAGGGGTGAGAGAGCGCGAGAGACCCGCAACCGAGGAGAATCCGATGTCCGTCGCTTACGTCGTCGTCACCGTCCTGGCCGCCGTGATGGCGGGCTTCTCGGGCGGGTCGATCTTCGCCCGCGCCGCGTACGTGGTGCAGCCGCTGGCCGACTACGGGGTGCCGCAGTCGTGGTGGAACTGGCTGGGCGCGGCGAAGGTCGCGGGGGCGGTCGGCCTGGTGGTCGGGTTCTTCCTGCCGGTGATCGGGGTGCTGGCCGCGATCGGCCTGGTGCTGTACTTCGGCGGTGCGGCCATCACCGTGGCCCGGGCGAAGGCGTACGGGCACATCGCGTTCCCGCTGATCTACCTGGCGCCGGCCGCCGCCTCGCTGGTGCTGTTCGCCTGACGGCGGCTCACTGAGACGCCTGTGCCCGGCACTCCTCACGAGCGCCGGGCACAGGCGTCGATGGGCCGACGGGGCGGGAGGCGCTCCATAAGCGCTGCTTCGTCATGCCGAATCGCCGCTTCTGGAATCATCATCGACAGTAACATTGCACTAACTGTGTGCAATTTTACGCATCGGTGAAATGTCTCGGGATTTTCTCCGGGCGGTAATGATTATGTAACTGTGGACTAGACCAACCCGTGTCGCCGGTCGCCAACATGCAGGGCGATGACCGAAGTTGACTGGATGTCACATCATTCGGTTGAAAGTGGGATCACCGCGCTCGGAATCTCTCGTTCCGGTCATCGTGTGGCTCTGCCAGACTCCCCGGAATTCGGTTTTCACCGCAAACGGGGAGTGCGATCTGACGCATGAGCAGACACCGTAGAAAGTCACGTCGGGCGGCGGTGGTGGCGGCCGCCGCCACCCTGCTGGCCGGCACGATCGCGGTCGGCCTGGGTGTGACGGCCCAGGCGGACCTGGTCAAGGGCACTGTCGTCGGGGGACAGGGCAACTACAGCACCGTCAACGAGCGCGTGCTGCCGTCACTTTCGGCCCGGACCACCGGCCAGGCCCAGGTGGGCGACCGGATTCCGATGATCTGCCGCACCACGGGCGACACGGTCGAGAGCAACAACCGATGGATCTGGTCCGGCGCCTTCTACATCGCAGACGCCTTCATCAGGGAGAACACCGGCAACCTGCCGGTCTGCAGCTCCACCCGGCCGACCAGCTGGACGGCGCTCGACATCACCATGCAGAAGCAGGTCCAGGACCAGTGGTGCTGGGACGCCTCCGGCCTGACCATCGCCAACTATTGGGGCTACACCCAGTACAACCAGTACGACTTCTGCCGCCTCGCTGCGCAGGGCCGTTGGCTGGACTGCAACGACAAGCCCGCAACGCTGGAGGACATGGCCAACGGCCTGTCCCGGATCGGCTTCCGCAACACCGGCTACGGCCTGAGCCGCAACGCGACGTTCAGTGAGGTCTCCAACGAGATAGCCGGCGGCCGCCCGCTCGCCGTGCGGATCGGCTGGCGGTCGGGTGGCGGCCACATGAACGTCATCTACGGCTACGACAGCACCAGCAACATGATCGCGGTGGGCGATCCGTGGCCCAGCACGCAGACCTACACCTGGTGGAACTTCGACACCTACGTCAACAACAACTCGTTCCAGTGGACCCACTCGCGAACGGGCATCCACGCATGAGGAGGCGAACGGACATGCAGAAGCCGCGCATTGTCGCTCTCGCGGCCGTGGCACTGGCGGGGGTGGCTGCCGTCACCACGCCGGCGTGGGCCGAGGGCGGGACCGGGCCGAGCGTCGCGGCCGACGTGCCGGACTACGGCGTCGCACAGCAGGTGCTCCACTCCGGCCAGACGCAGACCACCGTCTCCCGCTTCCTCGGTGCCGTGAGCAACGCCGCCGCGCCCGGAGGTGGCGGCACGGGTGCCGACGGCGGCGCCACGGGCGCGCGGCCGAACGCCCCGAAGGCGGTGGGTGCGCCGTCGTTCGAACTGAAGGACCCCGTCCCGCTGTACGAGCTGTCGCCGGACTTCGTCTCGGGCAAGGCCCAGGCGACAGCGCAGGGCGCGTTGAGCCTGTCCTACCTCGTCTCGCGGGTGAACGCCGCCGACGGCCATCAGGCGGCCGTGCTGCTCGCGCCCCAGGCGAAGGGTGGCAACGGCTGGCAACTGGCCGGCATCCGGGACGGCGACAGCGAGGTCAAGCTGGCGGAGGGCGCCACCGCCGGTGCCCGCACCTTCGGCGAACCACAGATCCACGCCTGGTACCGGCTCACGCCGAGCGGTGACGTCGTGCCGCTCAACTCCGAGGCCACCAAGGGCTTGGGGGGCCGCCAGAGCATCACGCTGGCGGCCTATCAGAAGCTGGTGTCCGGGCGGTATGCGGACAAGCAGTCCGGCTCCGGGTACGACCAGAAGGGCCTGGCCGGCGGCTTCGGACTGGTGGATGGCGCCCAGGAAGTGGCCGGGGCGCAGCCGATGGCCGGGACGCAGCCGGTGGCCGACGGGCAGCCGGTGGCCGACGGGCAGCCGGTGGCCGGGGCGCAGCCGGTGGCATCGGCCGAGTCGCATACCGCCGGATCCTGGCAGGCTGCGGCCGCCGGGGCGGCGGCCGTTCTGGTGGTCGCCGCCGGCGGGATCCACCTGCGCCGTCGTCGCGCAGCGGATCGCTGAGAGCCCGGAAGGTTTTTTGGGCGGGGGCGTCACATGGGGGCGGTGCGGCGGGTCAGAGGGGTGAGGGAGCGCGAGAGACCCGCCCGAGTCCGATGAGGAGAATCCCATGTCCGTCGTCTACGTCGTCGTCACCGTTCTGGCCGCTGTGATGGCGGGTTTCTCGGGCTGGTCGATCTTCACCCGGGCCGAGTACACCGTGGGTCCGCTGGCCCAGTACGGGGTGCCGCAGTCGTGGTGGAACTGGCTCGGTGCGGCAAAGGCCGCGGGGGCGGCCGGTCTGCTGGTGGGTCTGTTCGTGCCGGTGATCGGGGTGCTGGCGGCGGTCGGGTTGGTGCTGTACTTCCTGGGCGCGGTCATCACCGTGGCGCGGGCCCGCGACTACGCCCACACCGTGTGGCCGCTGATCTACATGGCGCCGGCCGCCGCGTCGCTGGTGCTGTTCTCCTGAGGCGGAGGCTCTCCGTCGCGCCGCCCGTGCCCGGCACTCCTCGCGAGGGCCGGGCACAGGCGGCCGCGGCGTGATCAGGCCTTCGCCTTGGCCTCCTTGGCGGCGCGCTTCACCTCCTGCTTGTGGGCGCGCACCTTCTCCAGGGACTCCGGGCCGGTGATGTCCGCGACCGAGTGGTACGCCCCCTCCTCGCCGTAGGCGCCGGCCGCCTCGCGCCAGCCCTCGGGCTGCACGCCGTACTGCTTGCCGAGGAGCGCGAGGAAGATCTGCGACTTCTGCTTTCCGAACCCGGGGAGGGCGTTGAGGCGGCTGAGCAGCTCCCGGCCGGACTTGACGTCCCGCCAGAGGCCGGACGCGTCCCCGTCGTACTGGGCGACGAGGAACTGGCAGAGCTGCTGCACCCGCTTGGCCATCGCGGCCGGGTAGCGGTGGACGGCCGGCTTGGCGGAGAGGATGGCGACGAACGCCTCGGGGTCGTGGACGGCGATCTCGTGCGCGTCGAGGTCCTCCCGCCCGAGCCGCTGCGCGATGGTGAGCGGGCCGGCGAACGCCCATTCCATGGGCACCTGCTGATCGAGCAACATCCCGACGAGCGCGGCGAGCGCGCTGCGCCCGAGCAGTTCGTCGGCCTCAGGCTGCTGCGCGAGCCGGACGGTGACGTTCATGGGCAAGCCCTCCTCGGATCGTGGAGACTCGGGTCGCCGCCCAGTCTGGTGGACGGGGGAGGAGGGGGAGGGGTCAACACGCCCAGGGGTGGGGAATCCTTGGAGTGGCTGGGTGGTTCGTTGGCGTAGTTTTTGTGCCGTCAGGTATTGCACGGGATATTCGTCTGCTTTGCCCGGCGCGGGGCTTGATCAATCGTGTCCGGATCGATCGATTTTCCGGAGGCCGGCTCAATCAACTGCGGGCGGGAACGGTCGTTTGGCGCCGATATCGTCAACAGGCTTTGTGTGAAAGGCTGTTGTGGTACGTTCCGTGACCTAACGGAAAATAGGCGACCCCGGCGGTGCTACCAACACCCCGGGGCCAGGCACCAGGAGAGTAGCTCCCGATGCGTATCCATCGTACCGAACAGGTACGCCACTTCACCGTGCTTCCCAACAGCCTGTTGCAGGACCGGCGGCTGAGCTACACCGCCCGCGGGCTGCTCACGGACCTCCTCTCCCGGCCCGACGGATGGCGCGAGGACGGCCGGCACATGGCCGACACCAGCCCGCAGGGGCGCGGAGCCGTCCGGCGGGCTCTGAAGGAGCTGGTCGACGCCGGGTACTACCGGGTCGAGAAGATCCGGATGCCCGACGGGACGATCCGCAGCGAGGCACATGTGTACGACACCCCGCAGCGGGCGGCCCCGGGTGTCACCCGTCCGGCGGCCGGTGGAGGGAGCGCCGGGTCCGCAGACACCCTTTTAAAGGACCGAGAGCAAGAACCCTCCCTCCCCCCGGAGTTCGTCGGCCCGGCCGACGAGGTCGGCGAGCCGGACGGGCGGGTGCGGGAGGCGGTGGCAGTGCTCTTCCGGGTGATCCGGCCGGAGCCCCGGCTGCGGCTGGGCGAGGCGGAGGCGATGGCCCTGGCGCCGCTGGTCGTGGAGTGGCTGGAGCGGGGGTGCAGCGTGGAGGACATGGCCCGGGCGTTGCTGCCCGGGCTGCCCGTCCCGATGCACTCGGCGGCGGCGGTCCTGCGGTCCCGGTTGAAGCAGAAGAAGCCGCCCGCGCGTGCTCCCGAGCCGCCTGCGGCGCCCCGGCTCGCGGAGTGCGCCGAGTGCCGCGATCCGGTGCCGGAACCGGGCATCTGCCGCCCGTGCGCGGGCCTCGGGAGGCGGCCGGTGGCCGTCGGCGGCGGAGCGGCGGCGACCGCCAGGGGCGTGGCACGGGCACGGGCGATCCTGCTGGCCGGGAAGGCGGCCCTGGCGGGTTCCGGGCGTGGGGGCGCGACGGTCGCTTGAGCTCTTGCAGCCCTCGCTCGGTTCGGTCGAACCGAGCGAGGGCGTGCGAACCACCGACGACCGGCTCGGCGGCCGGGCCGGCGTGCCACTTCGGGTTGGTCGGCTCGCCGCCCTTGGCTGCGACAGTCGCGTAGCGCCTCCGCCGATGCATCAGTCGAGGACGGTGTTTCTCCGGGGCCTCACGGCCTACCATCGCTTGGCGGGCGTGGGGTGGGCACAAGGGGAGGTGCTGCCAGTGCTGGCACGCGACTACGGGTACCGGGTGTCGGATCGCCCTGCCGGGGAGGTGACGCCCCACACGCTTGAGGCACTGGATTCGGCGGTAGCCGAGGTGCGGCGGAAAGCCGAGGAGAACGAGACCACGGGCTTCGTGTTCGGGGGCCTCCTGCTCGGAGTCCTCGGCTTCGCCTGGGTGGGATTCGGGGCAGCCGTCATAGGAGCGATCCTGGGGGCGAACATCATGAGCTCCCTCTTCGGTGCCGTCACCAAGAGCGGCATAGGCGTCCTGGAAGCGCGGCGGAAGATCCTCGTCGAGCAGCAGTGGCAGGTCTGGCCGTGTCGCCTCGTGGACGTGAGCGGATCCGTGCCGCGCAGAATACTTCTGCTGGCGCCCGACGGGACGGTCGCCGCGGCCTACCAGAACCTGCCCGAGTCGGCCTGGCTCGGGATGACCGACGGGCGGGGCCTCATCTGGTTCGCGGGAGACATCCGCTTCAATGCCGTGGCCGCGATGCCAGGGGGCGATCCGTGGTGGGAGGTCCAGCCGGCGCCCGCTCCCGCCCCTACGGGTGCCCTGCAGGCCGAGATCCAGGAGCAGCTGGTACGAGAAGCCGTCCAGTTCACGTTCGACCAGTGGTTCTCCTGATGCAGGTCCCGGCCGGCATCGCCTCGATCGGGACGGCGCTCCGGGGCGTCACGCCGGGCGCGGTCGCCTGGCAGCGCTTCGTCAGTGGTCGCTGACAGGATGCGGTGCATGAACTCAGTGACAGCGGCCGACTACAGCTGGATCCGCTCCTCGGGCTCGCCGTTCCGGTACGCCTTCGGCGTCGGGTACTCCCTCACGCTGGTGCGGGGTGTCTCGCCGGAGGACCTGCTCACGCTGGTGGGGGCCGAGCCGCGGGGTGCGTGCGAGGGGTTCGAAGAACTGGTCGAGGAGCACCAGGAGTTCTCGGAGGAGCAGGACGACTGGGTGGAGTCCTCGCTCGTGGGGGCGTTCACCGTGCCGGGTGACGGGGGCGACTGGGTGCTCGCCCTGGAACTCGGAGGCGACCTGGGGATGCGGCCACGATGTATGGAAGCCCTGTCCACCGGCACGCGGGCCGTCTCGCATTCGGGCAACGCCGGGAAGCCTATGGACTTCTTCCACTGGTACGAGAACGGCGAGTTGCGGACCACCTTCGAGTGGCCCGCGCACCGGAGCGGCAGCACCCCCGACGAGCTGAGCGCCGTGATGGGCGAGGTCGGACTCGACCCGATCGGCGACGGTGATCCCGCCGTCGATCGCAAGGCTGCCGTCCTGGCGCTGACCGAGCGCCTCACGGGCGTACGGGTGACCGGGGAGCTGTTGCGGGACGCCGAGTACCGAACGGGTGAGGTGCCGGAAGAACCCGTCGAGGAGTGGACGGGCGTCGTCATCGACGTCACGGACGCGCAGGGCGAGCGGACGTACGTCGAGGTGCGGCGGGATCAGCTCTGACGGGCGTCGCTGACCGGCGGCTCAGGCGTCGAACTCGCCGGTGTGGACGGTGGCGATGAAGGCGTCCCAGGCGGCGGGTGTGAAGACGAGGGCGGGGCCGTGGGGGTCCTTGCTGTCACGCACCGGGACGAGTCCGGGGTAGCCGGGGGCCACCTCGATGCAGTTGCCGCCGGAGTAGCTGCTCTTGCGCCACGTCGCGTTCGCCAGGTCCAAGGAGCGTGCTCCTCTCACGAGGTGCTGAAGTCGCCGGAATTGATGCCCACGACGAAGGACTGCCACGCGTGGGCGGTGAAGAGGAGGACGGGGCCGTGGGGGTCCTTGCTGTCACGCACCGGGACGAGTCCGGAGTAGCCGGGGGCCACCTCGATGCAGTTGCCGCCGTTGCCGTCTGAGTAGCTGCTCTTGCGCCACAGTGCGGTCGTCAGATCTGGGGCCAGGGACATGGGCGTTCAGTCCTCTCATGATTCCGCGGATCAGTCGGACAGACTCCGCCTCGGACAGCGCTGCTGCACGGATCCGATCATAGTCAGCGACCCAACTCCGGACCTGGTCTGGTTCGTCGATGAAGTGCCCGCGGTCCAGGCTCTCGGAGTAGATGCGGCTACGCCCGTTCGGCATCTCCAACAGCACCATCCCGGACATTCTGACGCTCGCTGCTGCCGCGTACGGGAGCACCTGAACGACGACGTTTCGGCGCTGCATACGTGCAAGAAGGTGCTGTAGTTGCTCACGCATCACTGCGGGGCCGCCGATCGGTCTCTCCAGCGTCGCTTGTTCCTGGATCGCGATGAGGAACGGTTCGTTGCCGCCGATGAGGAGACGTTCTTGACGCTCCAGCCGAGCGCGCACCAGGGAGTCGATCTCCTCAGGGCCGAGATCCCCGTTTTGGGCATCGAAGAGTGCCCGCATGTAACTCTCGGTCTGTAGAAGACCTGAGATTCGACCTGTGTGCAGCTCTCGGATGGCGAGCGCCTTGGCCTCCGACTTCGCGAACTCCTGGAACCAGTCCGGGTGGTAATCGTGCAAGTAGGGCGCGACTAGCTCATAGCTTCGAACCAGGTGTCCGCCGGCTCCGAGCGCCTTGTCGAACATCGCCGCATCCTTGAGCGTCGGCGGTGCCTTGCTCAACTCGAACTGCGACACGCGGGTCTGATGGATGCTCACCATCACGGCCAGTTCGTCCTGTCGCAGGCCCGCCGCCTGTCGCCAGTGGGCGAGTTCGTCTCCCCAGGTCCTGGGCCGGTCGCCCGGATCCACCTTCCTGCGAGCCATGACGGCCCACCTCCCCCGCTGTAAGAGCGCCTGAAGTGTCTTGTGGAAACTCTTGGTTATCCAACGGTCACAGACCGACACTTCCATCGCAAGGGATTCGCGAAAACGCGACGGCTCTCGCGTTCCTCCTGCGCTCCTCCCGCATCGGATCGTCCTCGAACAGTGGATTAGATATGACGAACCTCATCATCGAGCGGAACTTCCCGCCGTGCCTCTGCGCGAACTGCAACGACGCCATCCCCGAGGCCCGTCTCAACAGCGACAGCCTCACCCCCGTCGCGCCCGCGCCGGTCCCGACCGCCGTCCCGCCGGTCCTGCCGTACCGGCCCGTCCGCCGCGGTGAGGCCGTCTTCGACGTCCGCAGTGGGCGGTGGGGTGCGTTCATGGCCTTCCACCACGGCATGGTCTTCCTCCGCCCCTTCGGCGGCGGCGTCGAGTGGGACACCGACCCGCGCTGGCTCTCGCAGCACAAGCCGCCGACGGCGCCCGCCGCCTTCTGAGTCACTCAACTCCGCACCGGAGGAACCACCATGAGCATGCTGGGCAGGATGACGGCTCACGACCGCCGCCGTGCCGCCGACGCCTTCGACGACTTTCAGGCCACCCTCGCCGCCGCCGGCCTCACCCTCCCCGCGGCGGGCGTGGACTGGCGGTCGGCCCGGACCACGGGCGTTGTGCTGATCGACCTGGGCGCCGTCCGGGCGGACGTCATCGAGCGGCTCACCGACCTCATCCGCAAGGGACTTCGCGGGTGAGCCCGTCCGCCCGCACCGAGGTGGCCGCCGTCCTCCTGGTCGTCGGTGCCTCGGTGGCCGTCTCCACCCTGGCCGCTCTGCTGGTCGGCCCCGGTCAGCCGGGCGTGCGCCGGCTGGTCTGGTGGATGGTGAACGCCGCCGCCCTGATGACCGGCATCCCGCACAGCGAGGGCTGGGCGACGGCCTGGGAGCTGCGGCGCCGGGGTGGGGAGGGGCGCCGGTAGTTCCGTCACGGCAGTGAACGTGTCGCCAACTCCCCTTGTCCTCCTGCCGAGTTGCCGGAAGCGGTCGGCCCGACGGGCGAGGTTCCGTGTTCACCGGGACGAACACGGGATCTCGCGCGTCCGGGTGTCAGAGCGGCGCCAGGATCATCAGGACCTCGTCGCGATCGTCGCCGGGGGCGAGGCGGAGAGCGCCCGGCCAGCGACCGACCTCCCGCCAGCCGAGGCGGCCGTAGAAGTCCTCCAGCCCGGCGCCGCCGCGTGCGGCCAACCGGAGTTGCTCCAGCTCCATCTCGTCGCGGGCGATGTCGCGAACGCGATGCATGAGGGCGGCCCCGATGCCGCGGCCCCGCAGGCCCGTCCGTGTCTGGACGTGGTGGAGCGTCCCCCAGTGGGCGGTGAGTTCGAAGGGATCGCGCCGGACGTTGAGCCACCCGGCGAGGTCGCCGTCGATCGATGCGACCACGAGGCGGCTCGTCTCCGGCGCGAGGCCCGCGACGAGCGCGTCGACCGCCGGGCCCGCCTGGTCCGCGTCGATGGGCGGGAAGGGGAACCCGGCCGCCCCGCCGGCGTTGGTGACCTCGATCCAGCAGGCCACGAGTGCCCGCCGCAGCTCCGGGGTGATGTCACCCGGGGCCGTGGCCTGTCGCAGGTCGAGCGGTCCACTGTTCATGCGGGAGATCCTCGCACCCGGCGCCGGCTGCCGCGTCGCTGGTGCTGTTCGCCTGAGCGGTCGGGCGGGGGAGGGGCGAGCGGGTCATCCGCTCGCCCCTCCCGGCGTTTCAGCGGGGGCCGAGGCCGTTGAGGAGGGTGTCGACGACCCGGGCGGCGAGTTCCTCCGGGGTGTCGTCGGTGCCGGGGTGCGGCTGGGCGGCCTCGTGGATCAGGGCGTAGTAGACGCGGCGGACCCAGGCGAGGTCGGCGTCGGGGCGCAGGATGCCGGCGTCGCGGGCGTCGGCGAACAGGCGGCTGCAGCGGTCCAGCACCTCGGCGTGGATGCGGGCGGTCTCCGGGTCGTCGGGGAGGGCGGCGCCCATCGCGAACCCCCAACCGATCTTCACCCGGAGGACGTTGGCGGTCACCTGGTGCAGGGCGACGAGCGGCGGGGCGTGGTCGCCGACCGCCTCGACCGCCGCGTGGAACTGCCGGGTGGCCCAGGCGGTGAGGGCGGCGAGCAGGGCGTCGCGGGTGGCGAAGCGGCGGTGGACGGTGGTGCGGGCGACGCCGGCGGCCTCGGCGATCTGCTCCATCGTGGCGGCCGGGTTGGCGCTCAGGACGCGTTCGGCGGCTTCCAGGATCGCCCGGACGGTGCGCTCGGTGTCCGCTCGCATCGGCCGCCCCTCTCGTTCGTGTGGCCGGGCCTCGTGGCTCGCCAAAGGCTACAGCGGAGTGGCCACTCGGACGGTAGTTGCGACATTGATGATGCAAGTTCTAGATTACTTGCATCATCTGTGACGCAACTTTGCGCGCGTGGGAGGGGACCAACATGGACATGCAGCTGAGCGGCAAGGCCGCCGTGGTGACCGGGGCGAGCCGGGGGATCGGGCTGGCCGTGGCGGCCGCGCTGGTGGCCGAGGGGGTGCGGGTGGTGGCGGGTGCCCGCACGGTGACGCCCGAGCTGGCGGCTACCGGGGCCGTCGCCGTCCCGGTCGACCTGTCGACGCCGGACGGTCCGGCCCGGTTGATCGAGGTGGCGACGGCCGAACTCGGCGACGACATCGACCTGTTGGTGAACAACGTGGGTGGCGGCGACGGCGGCGGGGACCAGGTGGGCGGCTTCCTCTCGTTCGGCGACGAGCAGTGGCGGCAGTCCTTCGACCTCAACCTGATGGCGGCCGTGCGCACCACCCGGGCCGCGCTGCCCGGGCTGGTGCGGCGGCGCGGCGCGATCGTCAACATCTCCTCCAACGGCGCCCGGATGCCGCACGCCGGGCCCGTCCCGTACACGGTGGCCAAGGCCGCGCTGACGGCCTTCGGGAAGGCGCTGGCCGAGGAGTTCGGGCCGAGCGGGGTACGGGTCAACACCGTCTCGCCCGGCCCGGTGCGGACGGCCATGTGGGAGTCGCCGGCCGGCTACGGCGCCGCTCTGGCCACGGCGTTGGGGCTGGAGCAGGAGCAGCTGCTGGCCGCACTGCCGGGGACGGCCGGCATGACCACCGGCCGGCTGGTGGAACCGGCGGAGGTGGCGGCGCTGGTCGTCCACCTGGCCTCGCCGCTCGCGGGGAGCGTCACGGGGGCGGACTTCCTGATCGACGGCGGTTCGGTGAAGACGGTCTGAGGCGGGGTGGGGATCTGAGGCGGGGTGGGGAGGGATGGGCAAGGGTGAGGAAGCCGGGTCGTCCGCGTGATCCAGCGATGGGCCGGGACCGGGACGGACGGTCGAGTCGACGGGGCTGTCCCATGGTGACCGTCCCGACCTGCCGGACGTACCGACGGGCGCCGACTTCCTCACCGGCTCCACCGACGCGGGTCGGCCCGGCCGGAACGCGGCTCAGGTGGTGCTGTCCGAGGTCGTTTCGGCCTTGCTGGAGAGGATCTCGCGGGCCTGTTCCGCGGCGCGGGTGATGCTCTCGCTGACGAAGTCGAGGAACCGGGCGATGTTCTCGAGGCGGACGGCGGCCGGGGTCTGGGGGCCGAGGATGCCGACGCCCTGCCGTGTGATGTCGACGAGCTGGGCGGTGGAGCGGGCGCTGGCCATCATCGAGCGGTACCAGATGTCGTCGTCGACGATGTAGCGCTCGCGGCGGCGTTCGTCGCGCTCCCGGCGGATGAGGCCCTGGTCGTCGAGGAACGCGACCGCCTTGGAGATGGACGCCGGGCTGACCTGGAGGCGCTGGACGAGTTCGGACGCGGTGAGGCTGCCGGTGTCGGTGAGGGTGAGGCTGGCCAGTACCCGGGCCGTCATGTTGGGCATGCCCGAGGCGATGAGGACGGTGGTGAAGACCTCCTCGTATTCGCGCACGGCTTCGGGGTCGCGTCCGTGGGGCTGTGGGGGCGTCTGCGGCCCGTGGGGCGCGGTCTGCCGGCGCCGGTGGGTGCGGCGTTCGGTGGCGCGGTGGGCCAGGTCGGCGCGGTAGGCGGTGGGGCCGCCGTTGCGCATGACCTCGCGCGTGACCGTCGAGGTGGGGCGGTCGAGGCGTCGGGCGATCTCTGCGTAGGCGAGGCCGTCGGCCAGCCCCAGGGCGATCTGCTGGCGTTCCTGCTGGGTGAGCCTGCCTCCAGGCATCGCGGTCTCCTTCGTGGTCCGTGGGGTCTCCGGACCCCACAGTAGCGTTCACTTCCAATCCAATGCAACGCGATCGGTATCTGTCATTGCGTTAGATTCAGGACGGTTGCAACGATATTATGCCTCTCACCTGCAGTGATGATGTTTGCGTGCAACGAATCTGTTGCGGACTCCGCGAACGCAACGTAGCTTTTCCCTCGTTAGAAACAACGAGCGCAGGAGAGCACACCATGCAGAAGTTCGCCACCACCGCCCCGATCGCCGCCGT
>NZ_JBVHHB010000013.1:0-217334 GCF_055561295.1 Kitasatospora sp. NPDC022785
CAGACCATGACCATCGACCCCTGCAACCTCCAACTCCTCTACCAGGGCAAGTCCCCCAACGCCACCGGCCCCTACGACCAACTCCCCTGGCGCCCCGCCCTCCTCACCCTCCAACACTGACCGAGACAAGACCGCACCACCGGCCAGGCCGGGCCGACACGGCCACCGGGACGCCCGCGCGAAGGCGCGGGTGCCCCGGCGGC
Source organism: Kitasatospora sp. NPDC022785 (assembly GCF_055561295.1). Taxonomy (NCBI): domain Bacteria; kingdom Bacillati; phylum Actinomycetota; class Actinomycetes; order Kitasatosporales; family Streptomycetaceae; genus Kitasatospora; species Kitasatospora sp. NPDC022785. The sequence continues at coordinate 204 of NZ_JBVHHB010000013.1, forward strand.
CGCACTCCGACCCGAGCCCGACCGTCAGACGGCGGCTGGGTGTCGTCCATCCACGTCGTGTCGGAGCTGCCCGCGTAGCTCAAGGTCACTTTCGTGTGGACATGGGCGTACTGCAGGGCGGCTGCCACCAGTCCGCGTGGCTGGCGGACGATGAAGTACGGATGACTTCGTGTGGTCATTGAGTACCCCATTGTCAGCGCCGTGTTCGCGACGCTGACAGCAGGGCGTGTTGCATTCCGGCGGCGCCGATGTGATGCAGTTCGCTGTCGCCGGTGTACGAGGTGAGGTGCAGAGCTACGTGGGTGAATGGCTCTGTCGCTGATCTTGTGACGGAGGGGGTCTGACTCGGGGAACATGCGGATCCGAAGCCGGAACGTAGCTGCCCGTCACCGCCGCATCAATGGCCCGCCCGCCACCCCTGTCCCCCACCAGGAATCGGGCATAACCTGGTTACATCCGGTGCGCACCGGCTCCCACGCACAGCGAGCCGACGAGAAGAACGGACCCCGGGCCCGACGCCCGGCCGGGTTTCTGGTGCCGTTGGGCGACAGGCCATACGCCGCTCCTCACGCGGGCCATGCACCGGATTCTTCAGACAAGTGGCCAGTCCGTCGACACGAGCAACGGTGATCGATTCCACCGCTCACGGCACCGTGTTCCCCGAGCACGCCCCCGCGGCATCGCCGAAGGAAACAGCATGTCCATGAAACGCAGAACCGCCGCCGCAGCAGCGGTGGCCGTAGCCGTACTCGGCATGGGAGGCACCGCAGCCGCCAGCCTCACCAGCGCCACCCACACCACCGTCGCCGCCCCGGGCCCGCATCCGCTCCCGCCGGCCTCACCTCCCCACTACCCTGACCAAGCACCGCAACCAGGCCCGACACCCGGTCCCATAAACCGGGGCCACAACGGTCAGGGATAGCGGCCCACACAGAACGAGGCAACAGCCCTCGGCTCTAGAGAGAGGCTGGGCCCGCATCCACATTCCGGGCCGAGGGGTTGTGCGACGCTTCCCCTGCATGCAGCTGTGCGTGGGCGCCGGCTCGGTTCCCGTACGTGGCTGGGCACGCGATTCATCCGTACCTGCCTCTGCATCTCGGGTTCGCCGGCAACAGCGGCTGACGTGCTGCGTGGGGTGCCTGGCCGCTTGTGTCGGTGTCAACTGCAGGATCCGATGGTGGTGCCGCGGGCTGTTGGGAGTCGGATGACGCGGGGCCGCTTCGGATCGTCGTCGGAGGCTCTCGGCCGCGGGTAGCCGGTGGACAGGCGTCCTTCCTCGGGTAGATGGGGGCCGTAGAGCCACAACGTGCGGACTGCGGCGAGCATGTCGATCTTCCGGCCCTCTTTGCGTGAAAGGCCGAGGACATGTGCGCGATAGGCGTCCAGGTCCTCCGCAGAAAGAAGGTCTTGAAGGGGCGTTGGGGGGTGTTCGGGTAGCGGGCCCAGATCAGCACGAGTCCTTCGTCCTCGCGCGCCCCGCCAGGATGGAATTGAGCGGCAGGCCAGGTGGCTACCGTGCCGAGGTTCTCCTGCGTCAACGCGGTCAGTAGCAGGGAGAACGCGGTCGCCTCCGCCCGCGTCAGGCAAAGACGCTGGGCCAGGACACGAAAGCCGCCTGCGCGTACTACCGCGCGGGTGTGGCAGCCCGAAAGCGCTCGAGGCAGCTCCCCGGTGCGGTCGAAGATGTCGAGGAGCGAGCCGACCTCCGTCTGGTGCAGGCTCAGGCTCGGGTCGTCGGCACGCCAGCGGGCCGGCAACGCACAGTGCCCGTCCGGGACAAGCTATGACGGAGAAACCGACGGTCAGGGCCATCGCCGCGCATGAGGCGGGGTCGCGGCACGGTCAACCCCTTTCGCCCGCCTCTCCAGCTCCCCGACCCGCGCCGGTCTGGAGGCGGCGCCCAGCCCCGACGACCGGAACGCGGTGTCCCGGCCACCAGCCGCACCGTTCAAGTCGGTTGTGAAGAGAGTAAGTTCAACCGGACCTCTCCGCCGAAGCTCCGATGCCAGACTTGCCGACGCCTCGTCAGGGGTGCGCGGCACATTCGTCGCCGCTCCGGGACGGGGGACGGGCCGGAGCAGGCGTCCATGCTCGTGGGAGGGGAACAGTGGCACCTCAGGAATCCCTGCTCAAAATCTACGGAGACCGGTCGTACCGGCACGTGACGATGGCCCGGCATCAGGGCACGACCATCGCGTTCGCGATGGACGCGGCGCGCCGGATCGTCTACTCCGTGCTCGACCTGTCCGGCCAGCAGACCAAGGGGGAGATCGACTCCGCATACTGGAGCGAGGACCCCGCCGAACTCGCCTTCCCCCGTGAGCTGGCCGAGGTGGGGTACGCCGTCGTCGGGGCGACGGCGATGCCCACGGTCAAGCGCGGCGGGGCCGAGGCGGGCCCCGATGACCGGCCGACGGCCGGTGAGACCGACTCCTTCCTTTCCAGCACCGCCCGGCTGACGGCGGACGCGCCGTTCCACGTGGTCTCCGACGGCACCTACCTGGTGGTGCTGCGGCAGTCGATCGGCGCGACGCACACCGACGCGGTGCACAAGCTGACCGGCGGCGGCTGCTCGGGGGACGCCACCCGCGGCGACTACGTGCTCAGCGGGGCGAAGAAGGTGCCGCTGGTGCGCGACACCCTGCTGGTCGACCGGTTCCTGCTGGTGGACGGCAAGCTCAAGCCGGTCCTGGAGGTGCGCTTCAAGCGCAGCCGGCACGCCACCCGCCCCGAGTCGGCCAAGGACAGCCTGGGCACCGAGGACATGGAGGGCCGCCCGTTCCACGAGCCGACCCAGGAGCTGTCCTTCGTCCGGAACCTGACCCGCGGCCGGTTCGCCGCCGTGCTGGTGCCCACCGCGGTCAGCAACGTGCAGCGCTGGCAGCTGTTCGCCCACAACGACGCCACCGGGCGGGTCGACTGCTTCAACGTCGAGCAGGGCGCCCAGGGCCTGTTCAACACCCTCGGCACCCGCTTCTACACCAGCCCGGATCCGCTCTACCGGGACTCGGTGTTCGAACGCAGCCCGGGCACCTGTCCGTTCACCGGGCGCGAGCTGGTCCCGGTCACGGGCAGCGAGGGGCACGCGGAGACGGCGCTGCGGCTGACCGGTACCGACCCCTGCGTCGACCTGGGCGATCCGGCGGCGCTGCGCTTCGGCGGCAAGGCGTACTCGATCGAGGCCTGGGTGAAGCCGAGCTCGAACGACGGCCCGGTGCTCGGCCGGGGCGGCGAGTACCAGCTGAGCGTGGACACCACCGGCGCGGTGAAGCTCACCCACACCGGGGCGCCCGCCCCGCTCACCTCCACCGAGACCGTCCCCGCGGACACGTACACCCACATCGCCGCCACCTTCGACGGCACCACCGCGCAGCTGTACGTCAACGGCCGGCCCGCCGGCAGCGGGGCGCTGCCATTCACCCCGGCCACCGGCGGGAACACCCTGGTCGGCAAGGCCGACGCCGGCGACCACTTCGACGGGGACCTCGACGAGCTGCGGATCTGGAACCGGGTGCGCTCCCGAACCGAGCTCACCGAGAACATGAACCACCGGCTGATCGGCAACGAGCCGGGCCTGGCGGCCTACTATCGCTTCGACGAGGGCAGCGGCACCACCGCCTACGACCAGACGGACAACGCCCTGCACGGCACGCTCAGTGCCGACGCGCAGTGGACCGGCTCGGACGCCCCGGTCGGCGACCACCCCGGGGTGCGGCGCGACAGCTTCACCCTCAAGGGGCGCACGGTCGAGTCCGGCATGTCGGCCGTGCTCTACCACCAGCAGGAGAACGTCGTCGCCGGCTACCGCCCCGACCCGAAGCCCGCCAAACGGCAGGCCCGGGTGCTGCTGGCCTTCGCTTCCAAGGACGGCCAGGACCCGTACATGGCGACCCTTGACTTCGCCGTGGGCCGCGACGGCCGGCTGGCCCAGGCGCCGGACGTGCTGGACCCGGCGGTGCTGAAACGGCCGGTGAAGGGCCAGGACTCCGAGCAGATCAGCGTCCTGCAGCAGACGGTCAAGCGGCTGGAGCCCGAGATCGCCGACCTTCAGCTGAAGATCACCCAGCTGGCCGGCGCGGCCGCCAAGGCGACCGAGTACCAGGCGGAGTACGACCGCGAGCGGCCGCGGTTCGAGGACCTGGAGCGGCGCTACCTCGCCGAGAAGGACCAGGTGAGCGCCTACGACTTCAACCTGGGACTCAAGACCGAGCGGGTGGCGGCGAGCGGCTACCGGTGGCGCTGGCTGTTCGCCAGCAGCAACCGGGGGAACAACGGCATCGTGGTCTTCGTCGAGGACAAGCCGAGCGACCCGTCCACGAGGAAGCCGGTCTGGCGACTGGAGCCCGTCGGCCAGAGCCAGGACGGCCGGCCCTGCTACTGGGTGGTCAGCGACAACACGGCCAGGCAGGACCTGCACGTCGCCGGCGACTCCACTGCGGAGCTCGCCCAGCTCGACGCGGCCAACCGCGACCCGGCGAACCAGGCCGCGCAGTTCATGCTGATCACCGGCAGCAACGACGTCACCGCCACCCGCGAGGTCCGCCTCGTCAACCGCAAGAGCCGGCTGGCGATCGGCTCGCCCTCCACGGTCCAGTTCGCGCACGGGTACCAGTCGAACGAGTGCCTCACCGCGGACTCGGGCCTGTTCCTCCTGGTGAACCTCGGCCTGCGGTCGGGGCTGGACAAGCAGTACGGCCCCGCCAAGACGGCGATGGACGAGCTGCGCCGCAAGCTCGCGGAGGCGCTCACCGCCCAGCAGCGCACCGCCGAGCTGCAGCTCAGGTTCACCGCCCGGCAGGCCGACCTCCAGGCCGCTCAGAGCCAGTTGGCCGCGCTGTCGAGCGCCCTGCAGGGCGACGACGACCTGACCCTGGCCATGCCGCTGATCTCGGTGGACGCCACCGGCCTGAGCCTGTCCGGCAGCCTGCTCGAGTTCGCCCGGGGCACCGACCGACCGGCCCTGCTGGACAGCGGCACCGGCAACCTCGTGCTGTACTTCCGCGGGATCGACGAGCAGTTCTTCGCCGTGTACTACGACACCGCCGTCCTCCGCGGCACCCGGACGCTGGTCGGCGACGGCGGCACGCTCGCCTTCCTCGCCCGCGACCCGGCCCTCGCCCTGGACCCGTGCACGATCGAGATCAGCGACGGCGACGCGCCCGGCCGCTGCGACCTGACCGTCACCGTCGGCACCGACACCGAGACCTGGAAGTCCCTGCCGCGCAAGGCCGAGCTGATGGCTGCCGCGCTGGCCGGGAGCCCCGGCCGCCCGGTGCCACTGGGCACGGTCGCCCGGGTGGCGGGCAGCACGGTGGAGTTCACCGCCACCACCACCGTCGCCGTCCCGGCCCGCGCCCACCTGCTCATCGGCAGTACCAACCACGCCACGTCCGCCGACGCCCCGATCGGCGCCAAGAGCCTCACCCTCACCCCGGCGACCACCGCGATCAAGCCCGGCGACAAGGTCAGCCTCGTCGCCTACGACTGGGGGCGGGCGCAGTCAAGCCGGCCCGGCGTCCTGCTGTCCGCCGGGTCCCGGCTGATCGGACTGACCACCGGCGGGGTCGACTCCGTGCCCAACGGCACGGCCAAGGCCTCCGTCACCGGCCGCGGCTGCCGCTGGCGGGCCGAAATGCCCGGCCGCGCCTTCCTCTTCGACGGCAAGGAGCAGTACCTGACGCTGCCCGCCGCCCAGCACCAGGCCCTCACCCCCAGCGGTGACCTGAGCCTGGAGGCGTGGGTCAACCCCGAGGCCGGGCAGGGCCGGCTCGTCCACGGCAGGACTGACGGGGCGTCCTACTCGCTGGCGCTCGGTGCCGCCGGGCTCCCGGTGTGGCAGTTCCTCGGCAACTCCAAGGTCGAACTGACCGGCTCGCTCGACCTGTCGAACCGCGACTTCACCATCGAACTGTGGGCCAAGCGGGACAACGCCCGCAGCGTCCGGGAGCCACTGCTGACCCACGGCCTCCAGGAGGGCGGCCAGCAGGACCGGACGCTGCACCTGCACTTCGAGCCGGACAACACCTTCGGTTTCGCTCTGTTCGGCGACGACCTGACCACCACTCAGGCCTACTCCGACCTGGAGTGGCACCACTGGGCCGCGGTGTACAAAAACGCCACCCGGGAGCAGATCCTGTACCGGGACGGCGTCGAGGTCGCCCGGCGCACCGCCACCGGAGCCTATGCCGGCAACGGCCCGCTGGTCCTGGGCCACCAGCAGTTCACCGGATCCCACCTCTACGGCCAGATCGACGAGGTCCGCGTCTTCGGGCGGGTCCGCACCCCGGAGGAGATCACCGCCCAGCGCTACCAGCGGCTGTCCGGCCTGGAGCCCGGCCTGCTGGGCCACTGGAACTTCGAGGGCTCCAACGACACGGCCTCCCCGATCAAGGGTTACCAGGTGGTCGCGCGGGTCGGCGGCCAGGTGGTGCGTTCGGCCGAGCGCTTCCCGTGCAACGAGTGGGGGCACGTCGCCGCGACCTTCGCCCAGTCCTGGGCGGTGCGCCTGGACGGCGGCGAGGGCCTGTCGGTGGCCTCGCAGGACTCGCTGAACATCCTGGAGGACCTCACCATCGAGGCGTTCGTCCAGGTAGAACAGCTGGGCAAGCCCGTGGTCCTGGTCGCCAAGGGAGCGGCGATCGACGGCGGCCGTGACGGCGTCCCGTACCAGCTGGGCATCCGGGCCGACGGCCGGGTGGAGTTCGCCTTCGCCGACGCCGACGGCAAGGCCAGCCGGTACACCACCGGCCAGGCCGTCAAGCCCGGCACCTTCCACCGGCTCACCGTGGTGCGCGAGCGCCTCAGCCCGGAGGTCCGCACCACCGCGACGCTGACCGAGAGCAGCCCGCCGGTGCAGCAGATCCGCCTCTACTTCGACGGCGTGTCGGCCGGCACCACTCTGTACAGCGGCCCCGGTCCGCAGTCCAACACCAGCCCGCTGGAGATGGGCCGGGGACTGCGCGGCGTCCTGTGCGAGGTGCGGCTGTGGAACACCGCGCGCGCCGCCCCCCAGCTCGGACTGCCGGTCGGGCCGCGCGACAAGGGCCTGCTGGCCTGCTGGCCCTTCAACGAGAACACCGGCAACGTCACCCACGACGTCGGCGGCTCCTTCCCGGCGAAGCTACGCGGCGCCCGCTGGACCCGCGACCCCGACCCCAGGGCCAGCGCCCTGCGGCTCTACCGCAACGGCGAGCCGCTGTCCGAGGGCCCGGTGACCGCCCGGGACAGCGACGCCTGGGGCGACGCCCAACTCACTCTGGGCGGGCGCCTGGTGGGCGGCAAGCCGACGGAGCTGCTGACCGGCACCCTGGAGGAGGTGCGGATCTGGCGCACCGTCCGCACCCGGGAGCAGATCTCCGACAACCTGTTCACCCGCCTGCGCGGCGACAAGCAGGACCTGCTCGGCTACTGGCCGTTCGACCGGGACTCCACCGCCGCCGGCGCCGCCTCGGTGCGCGACGAAGGCCTGCGCGGCAACAACCTGGACTTCTCCCCGAAGCGGCCGCGCATCCTGCTCTCCACCGCGCCCATCTCCGCCGACACGGCCCAGGTCCGCTCGGCCCTCGCCGACGTGCGCACCCCCTTCCACAGCACTGTCGCCGGCGCCCCCGGCGCCACCGAGTACGCCGACCTCCAGTACGACGCCCGGGGCCAGGCGCTCGGCGTGCTCAAGCGCTGCTACGGCTTCGTCCGCGACGGCCGCTGGCACCTGATCGCCGGCTACAAGGTGGGCGACCTGGTCACCGAGTGGGTCGGCCAGGCCCAGTTCGACCCGCAGCTCATGGGCTACATCGAGGGCGCCCCGCCGGTGCCCTCGGAGAACCTCACCGACAAGGCCGACGGCTACGCCGCCGCCTCCTCGGTGGAGTTCGGCGAGGCCGAGCAGGTGGTGCAGAGCCTGTCCTCCAGCCGGACCCGGAGCGTCAACACCGCCTTCAACTTCTCCTTCGGCGGCGAGACCGACGCCGGCACCATGACTGTCACCGCGCCACTCGGCGTCGGCACCGCGACCCCCGCGGCCAACTTCCAGCTGAAGCTCGCCGCGACGGGCAGCCTCGAGTACTCCAACACCTGGAGCGAGGACACCAAGATCAGCCAGGGCAGGAACACCGCCCGAAAGACGAAGCTCGCGCTGAGCGGCTACGTCGAGGACCCCGCCAAGGTGCTCAACTCCGCCGTCGGCCGCCGCTACGTGCCCACCAACACGGGCATGGCGCTGGTCCAGTCGCAGACCGCCGACGTCTTCGCGCTGCGCCTGGCGCACACCGGCGCCCTGGTCGCGTACCGGATGATGCCCAACCCCGACATCCCGCCGGACTGGAACGTCATCCATTTCCCGATCAACCCCCGCTACACCAAGCAGGGCACCCTGGACGGCACGGTCGGCTTCAACGACAACGGCAAGGTCCTCGACCCCGACTACCCGACGGCCAAGGACTACGGCGAGTACAGCTACTTCAAGCCGCGGGACGCCTACGCGCTCAAGCGCCGCATCACCCGCGACCAGCAGCGACTGCAGGCCTACTACGAGTCGATCTCCACCGAGGTCGGCCACGACACCAGCAACGACCAGGCCAAGGAACAGGCCAGGACGGCCCTGCGCTCGATGGGCGTATCCGTCGGCCCGGACGGCCGCCGCAGCACCGCCGGCAGCAAGACCGCCACCGGTTTCTCGCACCGGGACCTGGTCAACACCTACGTGTGGACGGCCCAGGGCGGCTTCTTCGCCGAGACCACCGAGGCCACCGACGCCGTCAGCGAGACCACCTCCGGCTCCTACACCCACAGCAGCAAGGTCGGCGGCTCCTTCGACTTCAGCTTCGGCGTCCTCGGCATCGGCTTCACCGCCCACCTGGACGCCTCCAGGGGCGGCGGCTTCAGCGTCACCCGGGCCAAGAGCAGGGACACCTCCCGCAGCTTCGGCCTCGACGTCCAGTGCGCGCCATCCGGGGACCTCCAGCGCCGGGACAAGGACGGCAAGCCCGTCTACGACGCGGCCGGCAAGCCCGTCCTGGTGCCGGGCAAGGTGGACGCCTACCGCTTCCTCAGCTTCTACCTCGGCGAGAACAGCGCCAACTTCGACGACTTCTACCACAAGGTCGTCGACCCGGTCTGGCTGTCGAACAGCGACGCCCCCGACGCCGCGGCCCTGCGGCAGACCCGCCAGAACTCCGCCAAGCCCCCGTGCTGGCGCGTCCTGCACCGGGTCACCTACGTCAGCCGGGTGCTCGCGCCCGTCCCGCCGCCCACCGCGCCGCCGCTGGAGAAGGCGATGCGCGCCGAGAACATCGACAGCAACTACGAGCTGATCAAGCGCCTCGAACCCTACGTCCGCCCCGCCGCCACCAGCAGCGCCGGCCTGGCCGCCGCCACCCGCGACGCGCTCGCCACCCAGCTGCCCGAACTCGTCCCCCACGCCCCCGAGATCATCGACTACCTCACCCGCTACTTCGGAATAGAGAACTGACACCCGCCCGGCCCTCCGGCAACACCGGAGGGCCGGGCACCCTCCCTGACGCAGGGCGAGGTGACCGACCGGAGTCGGCCCCCTCGGATCGGTGGCCGAGGTGGCCGGCCGACCGGGTCCGACACGACGGGCTACCGCCACCGCGACGAAGTCGAGCGGACCGGCAAGCGGGCCAAGGACGTCCAAGCCGTCGCCACGCGCCGCGACAAGAGGACGTACGTCTTCCATGGGACGGTCACCGTGGCCCCGATCCGCCTGCGGCTCCGCCCGGCGTGAAACGCCCCGCTCAGAGGTCGGTCACACCGGATAGTGGCGACGAACTTCGCTGAGTACGCGCTCGTCGACAGCCTTACGCCTCACCACGAGCACGCGTGCACGTCCGGTCAGGGGTCGGCCTTCTCAGAGGTAGGCCTTCTGGAAGTCGGCCTGCGCGAACGCCTCACCACGGCCGGCTCCGGACGCCGCGGCGCCCGGCGGGACGCCGCGGTCCGCGAAGCTCCGCAGGTCCCGCGCGGCGGGGACGGGCGCGCCCGTCGCCGCCGGTGGCCGTGAGCGAGGTGCGCACCCCGTACACGATCGCCTGCAGTTGTCGGCCGCTAACCGAGCAGCACATGGCCGTCGCCCGGCCGGTGGGAGAGCGAGCGGCGCAGGTCGCGTGCCGCGAACGAGCGCTGCAGCCAGCGGTCCCGCCCGTCGTAGCGCGGGGTGAACTCGGTCCGGCCGTGCGCGGTCACCGAGTTGTCGACGATGGCCAGGTCGCCGGGGACGAGGTGGTGGGTGAGCGCGTGGCGGCCGAACAGGGACTGCAACGCGCGCAGGGCGGCTGCGGCCCGTTCGGTCAGCGGCTCGGTCGCCGCGAAGTCGACCACCATGTCCGGGTCGTCCGGCGCGCCGCTGAGCACCGCGTGCGGCTGCGGCTGTGTCGTCCCCGCCCCGAAGGACGGTGGCGGGCTGGTGACGAACTCGGGTCTGAACAGCACCGCGCGGTGGTCCTCACCGAGCAGCCGGTGGACCTGGCGGATGCACACGGTCCGGAGCCCGGCCACCCGTTCGTGGTCGGCCCGCAGGCACAGCAGCAGCACGTAGTCCGGCCGGTACGGGTGGAAGGCGTTCTCGGTGTGGAAGTCCAGCAGCACCGAGCCCTCATTGCCCTGGAACTCCTCGTTGCCCGGCACCGGCACGACGTCCTGCACCATCGCGCCGGACTTCTCCGGGCGGAACGCGATGGGGTCGCCCAGCGCACTGGTGACGAGCATCAGCGCGCCGGCCGGGATGGTCGCCTCCCGCTGGACGGAGCCGCTGACCATCGGCGTGTCGGGCAGCAGCTCCTGGTCCACCGGCAGGCCGCGGACGAGCAGCGCCCCGGTGGGTCCGGAGTCGCGCCGGAAGGCCGAGAGGGACCTGCGCAGCGCCAACGGCAGTTCGTGCCACCGTCGACCGGCCTCGCGCAGCCACCGGACGTCGTCGACGCGCCCGTCGGCCACCGGCAGCAGAGCCGCGGCGACCGCCTCCAGGGCCGGTGCGACGCCCGGGTCCAGCGCCACCACGCCCAGCTGCGAGTCGGCCGTGAGTATGGTCGGCATCACTTCACATCCCTCTTGCTCGCCGTGGTGTCGCTCTCGAACAGGCTGGTCAGCAGCTCGGCCACGTCCGCGACGTGGGGCGCGCGCAGGACACCGAGGTGGTTGCCGCTCACCCGGTGGACCTCGATCCCCTCGGTGGCCAGTTCGGCCCACCGTGCGGTGAAGTCCGTGAAGCTCACCCCGACCGCGACCTCGTGCTCGCCGGCGGCCAGTTCGTCGCCGGCCAGCAGGTGCAGCCGGGCGGGGACGGGCGTGTGGCGGTAGTCGAGCCGGGTCTGCAGCAGTTCCCGCCAGACCCGGACCCGGGAGGGCCAGAACTGGTCCCCGGGCACCGGCGGGTCCACCTCACCCTCGTCGATGATCTTGGTGAGGACGGTCACCGCCTCCTGCTGGAGTTCGCCGATCCGCTCCCCGCTCGCCTCGGCGAGCTCGGCGAGCACCGCCTCGGCGTACTGGAACCTGCGCACGAAGTCGTGCATGTTCTCCCGCTCGTAGGTGTCCAGAGCGGGATCGAGCAGCATGAAGGTGACGTCCTCGCCGGCTGCCCGCAGCCGCCTGACCATCTCACTGGTGATCTGGCTTCCCCCGCACCAGCCGAGCAGCCGGTACGGCCCGGTCGGGGCGATCCGCCGCAGTTCGGCCAGGTTGAGCTCGGCGATCTGCTCGACGCTCTCCGGGGCGGGGCACGGCCGGGTCAGCCCGGGCCACTCGAACGCGGCCACCGGCTGGTCGGCCGGGAGGTGCTCGGCGAGTTCGGCGAACCAGTGCGCACTGCCCGGGTGGATGCAGAACAACGGCGGCTTGGTGCCTGCCCGGCGCAGCCACACGATCGAGTCCGCGGCCTGCGAGCCGGACGGGGTGTCGGCCCTCGCGTCCGTCACCGCGACGGCCAGTTCGGCCACCGTCCGGTGCCGGTAGAAGTCCTGGAAGGACAGCCGGTAGCCGTGCTCGGCACGGAGTTTGACGATCACCCGCATCACGGTCATGGAGTGGCCGCCGAGTTCGGCGAAGCTGTCGTCGATACCGACCTCGGCCACTCCCAGGGCCTCGGCCCAGGCCCTGGCCAGGATGTTCTCCACAGCCGTGCGCGGCGCCCGGTAGGGCCTGGTGGTCGTGGCCTCGTCGATCCGCGGCAGCGCGGCCAGGTCCACCTTGCCGCTCGGGGTCATCGGCAGGTTGTCGAGCACCAGGTACCTGGACGGCACCAGGTGGGCCGGCAGGATCCGGGCCAGCCGGTCGCGCAGCGCGACCGGGTCGAGCTCGGTCCCGTCGGCCGGCACCAGATAGGCGGCCAGCTCCCGCTCGTGGCTCGGCGTCGTGTGCACGCGCACGGCCACCTCGCGCAGGTCGGCCTCCCGGCGCAGCGCGGCCTCGACCTCGCCCGGCTCGATGCGGAAGCCGCGGATCTTCACCTGGTGGTCGACGCGGCCGGCGAACTCCAGCACTCCGTCGGCACGGTAGCGGGCCAGGTCCCCGGTGCGGTAGAGCCGCCCGCCGGGCACCTCGGCGTAGGGATCGGGCACGAAGCGCTCGGCGGTCAGGCCCGGCCGCTCCACGTAGCCGCGGGCCAGTTGCGCGCCACCGATGTACAACTCGCCCACCACGCCCACCGGTACCAGCTCCATCGTCCGGTCGAGCACCCGCATCGTGGTGTTGGAGAACGGCCGGCCGATCGGCAGCACGCCCGCTTCGAGGTCGGCCGCGGTGCCTTCGAGGTGGGAGCAGCCGACCGTGGTCTCGGTCGGACCGTACTCGTTGTCCACCACGGTGTCCGGCGCGAACTCGGCCCAGCGGGAGACCTTCTCCCGGGTCAGCTCCTCGCCGCCGGCGATCAGCCGGCCCGCCGCGGTGCGCAGGCCCTGGGGTGACAGCGACTGGTTGAGCAGGGCGAGGTGGGAGGGGGTCAGCTTGAGGATGCCGAACCCGCCCTGCTCCAGCGCCGCGACCAGGGCGTCGATCCCGGGCGTGCCGTCGTCCTCGACGAGCGTGACCGGTTGGCCGGACAGCAGGGCGGGGAACAGGGAGGTGACCGGCAGGTCGAAGGCCATCGAGGAGTACAGCGGTGCGCCCGTGCCGCCCAGCGGGGTGTAGCCGCCCAGGCACCAGCAGACGTAGTTGACCACGTTGCGGTGCTCGATCATCACGCCCTTCGGCGTGCCGGTCGAGCCCGAGGTGTAGATGACGTAGGCGAGCGTGTCCGGTGTGGCGGTCCGCTCGAGGTTCTCCGGCGACTGGTCGGCGACCGCCGTGTCGGCGTCGACCAGGTACCGCTCGGCCGGGCAGTCGGCGAGCAGGCCGGTCAGCTCGCTCTGGGTGACGACCACCCGGGCGTCGGTGTCGGCGACCAGGGTGGCCTGCCGCTGCGCCGGGTGGGCCGGATCGAGCGGGAGGTAGGCGGCGCCGGCCTTGAGCACGGCGAGCAGCGCGACCACCAGCTCCGGTCCCCGCCGCAGCAGCACGCCGACCCGGGACTCCTGGCCGATGCCGAGCGAACGCAGGCGCCTGGCCAGGCGGTTGGCCCTGGCGTTGAGTTCGGCGTAGCCGACGGTCGTGCCGTCGGCGCACCGCAGCGCGGTCGCCTGCGGGGTGCGGGAGACCTGCTGCTCGAACAGCTCGTGCAGGCACAGCTCGGGGTAGGCGGTGTCGGGGCCGGCGGCGAAGGAGAGCAGCAGGGACCTCTCGCGCTCGTCCACGGCACTGTGGCGGGAGTCGCCGGCCGGGTCGGCGGCCATGCTCTCCAGGACCGTGCGGTACAGCCCGGCCAGCCGTTGCCCGTTGGCGCGGCTGATCCGCTCGGGCCGACCGGAGACGTACAGCACGCCGGGGAAGGTCCACACGTCCAGCCCGAACTCGTTCGGGCTGACGTCCACGACCTTCGCGGACTCGATCGGCCGGGTGTCCAGGACGTGGAAGTCCAGGTAGGTGAAGGCGATGTCGACCAGCGGCGTGCCGCCGCCCCACTCGCGCTGCATCTCCGGCAGCGGGAACCGGCGGTGCGGCCAGGCCGCCACCTCGGCGGCGAAGACCTGGCCGACCAGCTCGGTCCAGTTCGACCCGGTCAGCTCGACCCCCAGCGGCAGGGTGTTCAGGTGCATGCCGCGGACCAGGTCGCCGCCGTCGGTCTCCAGCCGCCCGTTGCAGACCAGGCCGGTGTGGAAGCGGTCGCTGCCGCTGAGCACGCTGAGCACCTTCAGGTGCGCGGCGAACAGCACGCTCTTGAGCGGGGCCCCGGCGGCGGCCGCCAGCCGGCGCAGGCCGGGCTCCAGATCCTCGAACAGCACCGTTGTCTGGTACGGCGCCTCCCCGGCGTCCGGGGCGGCGGCCCAGGCGACCGGCAGCTCGACCCGGTCGAATCGGGAGACCTGGTCGCGCCAGAACGCGCGGTCCTCGGCGGACTCCAGCGAGCGCTTCTCCAGGGCGATGTGGTCGGCGAAGCGCACGGTGTGCGTTCCGGGAGCGGCCGCCTCGCGGCCGGCCCGCAGCGCCCGGTAGTCCGTCATCAGCTCATCGAGCAGCGAGTGGTGGCTCCAGCCGTCGAGGATGGCGTGGCACTCGATGAAGGAGAAGGTCCAGCGGTCCTCGGCCGTCTGGTGCACGTGGAAGCTGAGCATCGGCGCCCGGCCGAGGTCGAAGGGGCTGCGCCGGGTGTCCGCGGTGAACCGCCGCAGCGTCTGCTCGGCCTCCTCGGCGCCGAGCGTGCGGAGGTCGTCGTAGCCGACCTCGATGGTGCCCTCGGCGTGCACCAGCTGCAGCGGCTCGGAAAAGCCGGTGAGATCGAAGCTGGTGCGCAGGATCTCGTGCCGGCCGGCCAGCAGCCGCGCCGCCTCGCGCATCGCGGGCAGCGAGAACGGCGCGTCGTCGAGGAACGGGAACAGCGTGATGTTGTGGTACGGGCTGTCGTCCTGGTCCGAGACCATCTGGTAGGCCATGGCCGCCTGCACCATGGACATCGGGTAGGCGTCCGCCAGGCCGGCCGGCAGCTTCGCCCGGTCCTGCGGCCTCAGCAGGGCGAACGGCTCGACCCGCTGCTCCTCCACGCCGGCGGCGTCCGCTGCCGTCGCCTGCGCGCTCGCCGACTGCGCGAACCGGGCGAGGGCGGCGACGCTCTGGTACACCAGCAGGTTCTGCACGGTCAGTTCGACCCCTCGCCGGCGCAGCGCTCCGACCACGCGGATGGCGCGGATCGAGTCGCCGCCCAAGGCAAAGAAGTTGTCCTGCGCGCCGACCCGTTCGAGCCCGAGCACCTCGGCCCAGGTCTCCGCGACGGTCCGCTCGACCGGGGTCCGGGGCGCGACGTACTCCTCGTCGGCCTGGGCCCGGTGCGCGTCCGGATCGGGCAGCGCCCGGCGGTCGGTCTTTCCATTGGCCGTCACCGGCAGCGTGTCCAGCGGGACGAAGACCGCGGGGACCATGTAGGCCGGCAGGACCCGGCCGAGGTCCTCGCGCAGCCGGGCCACGTCGATCCGGCGGCCGGCCCCGGCCGTCAGGTAGGCGACCAGCCGCGCCTCGCGTTCGCCGCTGCGCCGGTGAGCGAGCACCACGCTCTTGTCGACGTCCGGGAGCCGGCCGAGGGCCGCCTCGATCTCGCCCGGCTCGATCCGGTGCCCGCGGATCTTGACCTGGTCGTCGGCCCGGCCGAGGAACTCGAGGTCGCCGCCCGGCCCGAAGCGCGCCACGTCGCCGGTGCGGTACATGCGCGCCCCCGGCTGCGTCGTGTACGGGTCCGGGCCGAATCGCTCCGCGGTCAGCGCCGGGCGGCCGAGGTAGCCGCGGGCCAGCCCGGGGCCGGAGACGAAGACCTGGCCGGGCATGCCGGCCGGCACCAGGTTGAGGTCGTCGTCCAGCAGGTAGACGCGCAGATCGCGCAGCGGCCGGCCGATCGGGCTCGGGCGCGTCCCGGCCGCCTCGGCCGCGTGCAGCGGGCGGTACGTCACGTGCACGGTGGTCTCGGTGATCCCGTACATGTTCACCAGGACCGGGCCGCTGTCGCCGAACCGGGCGAACCACGGCTCCAGCTCGGCCACGTCGAGGGCCTCGCCGCCGAAGACCACGGTCCGCAGCGCCAGGGCGTCCGGCCGCAGCCCGGCCTCGGCCACCGCCTCGCCCAGCACCCGGAAGGCCGAGGGCGTCTGGTTGAGGACGGTGACGCGTTCGGCGACCAGCAGCTCGAGGAAGTCCTGCGGGGAGCGGGAGACGGCGAACGGCACCACGACGGCCCGGCCGCCGTGCAGCAACGCCCCCCACAGCTCCCAGACCGAGAAGTCGAACGCGTAGGAGTGGAAGAGCGTCCACACGTCGGTGGGGCCGAAGCCGAAGTCGGCCTCGCAGGACCGTAGCAGCCGCAGCACGTTGGCGTGGGTCACCGGCACGCCCTTCGGCCTGCCGGTGGAGCCCGAGGTGTAGATGACGTAGGCCACGTTGTCCGCACCCGCACCCGCGGCGGGGGCGGGGGCGGTGTCCGGCCAGTCGCCCGCCGGGGCGTCGGGCGACACCGTGGCGACCGCGTCGCCGGCCGGCTCCCGGCTGACCACGACGGACACCTCGGAGTCGGCCAGGATGTAGGCCAGTCGCTCGGCCGGCTGTCCCGGGTCGAGCGGCAGGTAGCCGGCCCCGGACTTGAGCACGCCGAGCAGAGCCACCACCAGGTCGAGGCCGCGCTCCAGGCGGACGCCGACCAGCTGGTCCGTCCGCACGCCCAGCGAGCGCAGCCGGTGGGCCAGCCGGTTGCTCCTGGCGTCGAGCTCGGCGTAGGTCAGGTCGGCGCCGTCGCAGCTCACCGCGACCGCGTCGGGGGTGCGCTCGGCCCAGCTCCGGAACACCTCGGGGATGCTCTGCCGGACCGGCTCGGTGGAGCCGGTCCCGGCCCAGTCGGTGAGCAACTGCTCGCGCTCGGGAGCGGTCAGCAGCTCCAAGCGGCTCACCGCGTGCTCCGGCGCGGCCACGGCGCCCTCCAGCAGCCGCAGGTAGTGGCCGGCCATCCGCTGGATCGTCGCCGGGTCGAACAGCGCGGTGGCGTACTCCAGATGGCCCGCCATCGAGCCGTCCGGCCGCCGGACCAGGCCGAGACTGAGGTCGAACTTCGCGGTTTCCCAGTCGACCGGCCGCTGCTCGCCGCCCAGACCGGTGGGCGACCCGGCCGGCTCGGCGTCGACCAGTTGGAAGGTCACCTGCACCAGCGGGGTGCGGGAGGCGTCCCGTTCCGGCGCGAACTCCTGGACCAGCAGCTCGAACGGGGTGTCCTGGTGCTCGAAGCCGCTCAGCACGTCCTCGCGCACCCGGGCGAGCAGCTCCACGAAGGACGGGTCGCCGGACAGATCGGTGCGCTGGACCACCGTGTTGACGAACAGGCCGATCAACTCGTGCGTGTCGGGGTGGTTGCGCCCGGCCACCGGGGTGCCGACCGCCACGTCGCTCTGCCGGCAGTACCGGCCGAGCAGCAGCTGGAAGGCGGCCAGTGTGACCATGTACGGCGTCGCGCCGTGCTCCCGGCCCAGCCGGACCAGGGCCTCGGCGAGCGTCTTCGGCAGCTCGAAGGAGACCTCGGCGCCGGCGGCGTCGCGCACCGGCCCGCGCGGCCGGTCGGTCGGCAGGCGGAGCGGCTCCAGGCCGGACAACTTCGAGCGCCAGTAGCCGAGTTGCTCGGCGAGTCGGGGGCCGGAGAGCCGTTCGCGCTGCCAGGCGGCGAAGTCCGCGTACTGCACCCGCAGCGGGGGCAGCGGGGAGGGCAGACCGGCCGCGAAAGCCGAGTACAGCCGGTCCAGTTCGGACAGCAGGACCGACTCCGACCAACCGTCGGAGGCGATGTGGTGCAGGGTCAGCAGCAGAGCGCACTCGTCGTCGGCCAGGCGGACCAGCAGCGCCCGGATCGGCTGCTCGCCGGCCAGGTCGAACGGCCGCTCGCCGGCCTCGGCCACCAGCTCGGCGAACCGCTGCTCGGCGGCGTCCCGGTCGCTGCCGGACAGGTCGACCCGGGTGTAGGCGACGGCGCCGGGCGCGTCGATCACCTGCAGCGGCTCGTCGTCCACCGTCACGTACCGGGTGCGCAGCACCTCGTGCCTGGCGGCGATCTCGTCCAGCGCACGCCGCAGTGCCGCCTCGTCCAGTGGGCCGGGCAGTCTGAGCTGCAACGCCATCAGATATTCGGTGCCGCCCGGCTGGATCTGGTCGAGCACCCACAGGCGGCGCTGCGCGAACGACGGCGGCAACTCGCCGTCTCGGCACACCGTGGCGATCTCGTCGCTGTGCTTCGCCTTCGTCAGGCCGCGCAGGCGCCGCTGCAGCAACTCAGCGCGGGCAGTGGAGCTCGTGCTCATCTGGGCCTTCCTGTGTTTGCGGTGGTCAACCAGGAACTGGGGGGTGGGCTGGGCCTCAGCCTGCCGGGTCGGCGGTCGGCGTCGGCAGAGTCACTACGGCACACTTCGCACGGCTGTGACTGCGCGCGTGACTGCCGGTCCTTCTCTGCTCCCGGCCGTTCGCGCCCGCGCAGCATCGGCGCATGACAAAAAAGGTGCAACCGCTGCGGCACAACCGGGACTTCCTGCTGCTCTGGCAGGGCGCGGTGGTGTCCGAACTCGGTTCGAACGCGACGACGGTCGCCTATCCGCTGCTGGTCCTCTACCTCACCGGCTCGCCCGCCAGCGCCGGGTTTACCGGGTTCGTCGCGCTCCTGCCGCAGTTGCTGTTCCAGCTCCCGGCCGGCGCGCTGGTCGACCGGTGGAACCGGCGACGGGTGATGATCTGGTGCGACGTCCTGCGCGGCCTGGCCATCGGCAGCCTGGCCCTGGCCCTGGCCGCCGACCGGCTGGTGCTGGCGCACGTGCTGGTCGTCGGGTTCATCGAGGGCACGCTCACGGTGTGCTTCGGGATCGCCGAGGCGGCGGCCGTGACCACCCTGGTGGACCCCTCGCAGTACGCGCTCGCGCTCGCCCGCAACGAGGCGCGCACCCGGGGAGCCGTTGTGTTCGGCCAGCCGCTCGGCGGTCTGCTGTTCGGGCTCGGCAGGGCGATCCCGTTCCTCTTCGACGCGGTCAGCTACGCGGTGTCGCTGACCACGCTGCTGATGATCAGGAAGGACTTCCGGGCCGAGCCGGCCGACCGGCCGGGTCGGCTGACCACGGAGCTCGCCGCCGGGATCTCCTGGCTGTGGCGCCAGCCCTTCCTGCGCGTGACCACCCTGCTGGTCGCGGGCAGCAACCTGCTGTTCCAGGCGCTGTTCCTGACCGTCATCGTGATCGCCCGCGCCGACGGCGGCTCGTCGGGCGCGGTCGGTGTGATGTTCGGCGTGGCCGCGGTCGGCGGGGTGCTCGGTTCGCTGGCCGCGCCCGCGCTGGAGCGCCGGCTGTCGATGAGGACCGTGGTGATCGGGGCGAACTGGGCGTGGGCGCTGGTGGTCCCGGTGCTGCTGGTGGTGCACGACCCCTATCTGATCGGGGCGGTGTACGCGCTGATGTGCTTCGTCGGCCCGGTGTGGAACGTGGTGGTGGTGGCCTACCAGCTCGCAGTGACGCCGGATCGCATTCTGGGCCGGGTGCAGGGCGCGGCACGCATGATCGCCTTCGGAGCCATCCCGCTCGGCTCGCTGGTCGGCGGTCTGCTGCTGCGCTGGATCAGTGCCGGTGCCACGGTGGCGGTGCTGTCCTGCTGGATGCTCTTTCTCGCGGTCGCCGCGAGCGTCAGCCCCGCGATCCGCAAGGCACCGAGCCTGGCCGAGCTGCACGCGCCGGAGCCCGTGGCGGCGGCCGGCTGAACCACCGTGCGATGCCCCGCTCGTCATCGTTGACGAGCGGGGCTCAACGCGGTCCGGCGCGGGGTCAGGCGGTCCCGGTCATCGCGCACCCTCCTCGGAGAGCAGCCCGGCGACCTCGTCGTCGGTCAGCTCGGCGATGTCGTCCTCGACGGCCTTGGACACCGCCTGCGCGAGGGCGGCCACGGTGGTGGCCTCGAACAGGCGGCGCAGCGGGAGCTCGACCGCGAACGCCGTCCGGATCCCCGCCAGGACCCGGGTGGCCAGCAGCGAGTTGCCGCCGAGGGCGAAGAAGTCGTCCAGCACCCCGATCCGCTCCACCCCGAGCAGCTCGCTCCAGATGCCGGCCAGCGCCTCCTCGACGGGGTCGCCGGGCGCCTGGTACTCCCGCCCGCCGGCCGCCCCGGCCGACACCGGATCCGGCAGCGCCTTGCGGTCGACCTTGCCGCTCGGCGTCAGCGGCAGGTCCACCAGCGTCACCCACAGCGACGGGATCATGTACTCCGGCAGCAACTCCCGAAGGTGAGAGCGGAGTTCGCCGATGCTCGGTACGGTGTCGCCGGGTCGGGCCACCAGGTAGGCAGCCAGCCGGCGGTCCCCGGGCAGTGGTTCGGCGGCGATGACGACCGCCTCCTGCACCGCGGGGTGTGCGGCCAGCGCCGCCTCGATCTCACCGAGCTCGATCCGCAGCCCGCGCACCTTGACCTGACGGTCGATCCGCCCGAGGAACTCGATGGCGCCGTCCGGCCGTCGGCGGACCAGGTCACCGGTGCGGTAGAGCCGCTCCCCCGGTTCGACGGCCAGCGGGTCCGGCACGAAGCGATCGGCGGTCAGGGCGGCCCGGCGGTGGTAGCCACGGGCCAGCCGCGCCCCGCCCAGGCAGAGTTCGCCGGCGATCCCGACCGGCACCGGCCGCAGGTCGGCATCCAAGACGTGGGCCCGGGTGCCGGCGACCGGCCGTCCGATCGGCAGGGCGGCGGACTGCTGCCCGGGCGGCCGGGTGTCGCTCACCGGGTGCAGCAGGCAGGTGACGGTCGCCTCGGTCGGCCCGTAGTTGCACAGGAACCGTCCGGGCAGGCCGCTGTCCGCCCAGCGCTCGGCGTCGGCCACGGTGACCACGTCGCTGCCGACGTTCATCAGCTTCAGCGAGGTCAACCGGCCGAGCTCGGGTGACTCCAGCATCGCCCGGTAGTAGGCGGGGGTTATCTCGACGATCGTCACTTCGTGCTCGGCCAGTCGGGCCGGCAGTTCGGCGGGCGTCCAGAAGACCGGGTCGCCGACCACGACGGTCGCGCCGGCCACCAGGGTGGCCGCGATCTGGTCCATGGCGACGTCGAAGGTGAGGGCCGACAGCAGGACCACCCGCTCGCCCGGCGCGATGCCGTAGGCGTCCGCGATCACCCGGCAGTGCTGGGCGTAGGACCGGTGCTCGATCATCACCCCCTTGGGACGGCCGGTGGAGCCCGAGGTGTAGATGACATAGGCGAGGTTGCCGGGACCGGCCTGCGCGGGCAGGTCGGCCGAGGAGCCCTGCCCCGCGGCCGCCTCCTCCTTGTCCAGCACCAGCAGCCGCCCACCGCCGCCGCCGAGCCGGTCGGCGAACTCGGTGGAGGTGACCACGACCTCGGCGCCGGCGTCGGCGAGCATGAATTCCAGGCGCTGCGCCGGATGCCTCGGGTCGAAGGGGACGTAGACCCCGCCCGCCTTGAGCACCGCCAGCAGCACCACGACCGCCTCAGGGCTGCGCTCCAGGCACGAGCCGACGACGGTCTCCGGTCCGACCCCCAGCGCGCGCAGCCGGCGGGCGAACCGGTTCGCCCGCGCGTTCAGCTCCGCGTAGCTGATCCGCTGGTCCCCGAAGACCACCGCGATCGCGTCCGGCGTCTGCCGGACCTGGTGCTCGATCAGCTGGGGCACGCACAGCCCGTGCTGCTCGGCGGGGTCGAGCGCGGCCAGCCGGTCCCCGTCCGGGTCGGGCCAGACGGTGAGCAGGTCGTGCCGCTCGGGGGCGGTGAGCATCGCGAGGGCGCTCAGCCGTGCGTCCGGGGCATCCACGATGCTGCGCAGCAGGGTCAGGTAGTGTCCGGCCAGCCGCTCGACGGTGGCCCGGTCGAACAGCGCCGTGGCGTACTCGAACCAGCAGCGCAGCCGCCCGTCGCCGTGCTGGGTGACGCTCACCGTCAGGTCGAACTTGGCCACGGCCGGGCCGGTCTCGATGCTCTCCACAGCCGCCCCGCCGAGCGCGGTCAGGTCGCCCTCCTGGTGCTGGAGCTCGAACATGACCTGGAACAGCGGGTTGCGCGAGAGGTCGCGGTCCGGCTTCAGCGCGTCGACCAGGTGCTCGAACGGCACGTCCTGGTGGCTGAACGCCTCCGCGGACACCCGGTGCACCTGCTCGAGGAACTCGCCGAACACCGGGTCGCCCGCCAGATCGGTGCGGATCACCAGGCTGTTGGTGAAGAAGCCGACCAGCTCCTCGGTCTCCGGCCTGGTCCGCCCGGCCACCGGGGTGCCGACCGCGACGTCGTCGAGACCGGTGTAGCGGCCGAGCAGCACCTGGAACGCGGCCAGCATCAGCACGAACGGTGTCACACCGCGCCGGCGTGCCAGCTCCGCGACCTCCCGGCCCAGCGCCTGCGGCAGTTCGACGTCGAACAGGTCGCCGCGTGCGTCGCGGACGGCGGAGCGCAGCCGGTCGGTCGGCAGCGCCAGCGGCTCCAGTCCGGCCAGCCGCTCACGCCAGTAGTCGAGCTGCCCGGCCGTCTCGCCGGCGGACTGCTGACCCCGCTGCCAGGCGGCGAAGTCCGCGTACTGGACGGCTTGCGGGCGAAGCGGTGACGGCTCGCCGGCGGCGAGCGCGCGGTAGGCCTGGTCCAGGTCGCGCAGATAGGGGCCCATCGACCAGGCGTCGCAAGCGATGTGGTGCAGGGTCAGCACCACCAGGTGCTCCTCGGGCCCGGTCCGGACCACCGTGACCCGCAGCGGCCACTCGGCCGCCAGGTCGAAGGCCCGGCCGGCGGCCTGGGCCAGCAGTCGCAGCGCCCGCTCCTCGGGCTGCGGCGTACCGCTGAGGTCGACCAGCTCGAAGGGGACCGGTCCCGCAGGGTCGATCACCTGCCGCGGCTTGCCGTCGTCGGCGAGGTAGCGGGTCCGCAGCACCTCGTGCCGAGCGACGGTGGCGTCCACCGCCAGCCGCAGCGCCTCGGCGTCCAACGGGCCGCGCAGGCGCAGCGCCAGCGGGACGAGGTACTCGTCGCTCCCTGGCTCCAGCTGGTCGAGGAACCACATGCGCTGCTGGCCGAAGGAGAGCGGCAGCTCCCCGGTGCGCGGCACCGGCCGCACGCCCGGCCCGTCACCCTCGGAGCGGGCGGCGTCGATCCGGGCGGCCAGCGCGGCGACGGTGCGGGCGCTGAACAGCTCGCCGACCGTCAGCTTGATGCCGAAGTCCCGGCGCAGCCGCAGGACCAGCCGGATGGCCACCAGGGAGTGGCCGCCGAGCGCGAAGAAGTCGTCCTCGGCGCCGACTTGCCGCACTTCGAGGACCTCGGCCATCAGCGCGGCGACTGCGGCCTCCGCCGGGGTGCGCGGGGCGGTCCACCGCCCGCCCGCCGGTCGGTCCCGCTCCTCGGGTGAGGGCAGCCGCTGCCGGTCCACCTTGCCGCTGGGGGTCAGCGGCATCGTGTCCAGGAGCACCACGACCGAGGGCACCATCGCCTCCGGCAGCCGGGCCGCGAGGTGGGCGCGGATCTCGTCCGTTCCGGCCGGCTCGCCGTCCTCGTCGCCGTCCGCGAGTACGACGTAGGCGAGCAGTTCGAGGTCGCCCGCCGTCGAGCGGCGGGTGGTCACCGCGGCGGCGGTGACCGAGGGGTGCGCGGTCAGCACGGCCTCGATCTCACCCGGTTCGATCCGCACCCCGCGCACCTTGACCTGCTCGTCGACGCGGGCGACGAACTCCAGCGCGCCGTCCTCGCGGCGGCGCACCAGGTCGCCGGTGCGGTACCAACGTTCGCCGGGTCCGGCCGCGAACGGGTTGGGGGCGAACCGCTCGGCGGTCAGCGCGCCCTGGCCCAGGTATCCGCGCGCCAGGCCGATCCCGCCCACGCACAGCTCGCCGGGGACGCCGACCGGCACCAGGGCGTCGTCGCGGTCCACCACATAGGTCCGGACACCGGTCAGCGGGTGGCCGATCGGCACGATGCCGTCGCCCCCGCCGCCCTCGTAGCGCCAGGCGGTGGAGTCGATGGCGCACTCGGTGGGGCCGTAGGTGTTGAACACCTCGACGTCGACCACCGCGCGCAGCCGCTCGCAGAGTTCAGCCGGCAGCGGCTCGCCGGCCGAGCACACCAGCCGCAGCGAGGCGCAGCCGGCCAGTTCGGGCTCGGCCAGCAGCAGCCGCAGCACCGAGGGCACCAACTGCAGGACGGTGACGCCGTGTTCGGCGACCGCCCGGATCATCACGGTCGGGTCCCGGTGTGCCTCCTGGGGGGCCATCACCACCGTGGCGCCGCAGACCAGCGGCGAGAGGAACTCCCACATCGCCGCGTCGAAGCCGATCGTGGTCTTCTGCAGTAGCCGGTCGCCGGCGCCGAGCCCGTACCGTTCGACCGACCAGAGCACCCGGTTGCGGATCGCGGTATGCGGAATCAGCACCCCCTTGGGCCGGCCCGTCGAGCCGGAGGTGTACATCACGTAGGCCCCGTCGGTGTCCTGGACGGAGGGCAGTTCGGCGTCGGGGGCCGGGGCGTCGCCCGTCAGCCAGGCGTCGTCCGGCGTCACCACCCGCAGGTCGGCCGGCAGCCGCTCCCGCAGCGACTCCTCGGTCAGCACGACCTCGACGTCGGCGTCAGCGACCATGTACGCCAGCCGGTCGACGGGGTACTCGGGCGCCAGCGGGACGTACACGCCGCCCGCCGTCAGCACCGCGAGCAGCGCCGTGACCAGGTCCGTGCCGCGGTGCAGCGCCACCCCGACCGGCGTCTCACGGGTGACCCCCCGGGTGCGCAGGTGGAGCGCCAGGCGCCGTACTCGGTCCGCGAGTTCGGCGTAGCCGAGCTCCTGGTCCCCGGCCACCACCGCCACCGCGTCCGGGGTCGCCCGGGCCTGGGCGCGGAAGAGCTCGGGGAGCGAGAGTTCCGGCGACGCGGCGTCGGTGCGGTTCCACTCCTCGAACTGCCCCAGCTCGGCCTCGGCGAGGAGTTCCAGCCGGTGTACGGGGGCGTCCGGCCGGTCGGCGATGTCGCCCAGCAGCCGCAGCAGGTGCTCGGCCATCCGGGCGATCCGGGGGAGCTTGAACAGGGAGGTCGGGTAGATCAGCCGGCCGTTCACCGAGCCGTCGGGGCGCTCGGTGAGGTGCAGGGAGAGGTCGAAGGCGGAACTGGGAGTCGCCGTTTCGTCCGCGGTGACCTCGAGCCCCGTCAGCTGGAACGGTTGCGGCGCGACGGTGTGCAGGGCGAAGCCCACCTGGAACACCGGGTTGCGGGAGAGGTCCCGCTCCGGCGCGAGGTCGGCGACCACCCGCTCGAACGGCACGTCCAGGTGCTCGTGGGCGTCCAGGACCGTCTCGCGGACCTGCGCCAGCAGAGTGGTGAAGGACGGACCGCCGGACAGGTCCGCGCGCAGCACCACGGTGTTGAGGAACATGCCGATCAGCTGTTCGAGAGCGGCCGGCTCGCGCCGGGACACCGATACCCCGACGGCCACGTCCTGCTGCCCCGAGTGGCGGGCCAGCAGCACCTGGAAGGCGGCCAGGTAGACCATGAAGGGCGTCGCGCCGCGGTGCCGGCCGAGCTCGGCCAGGCGCAGGGCCAGCTCGCGCGGCACGGTGAAGGTCAGGTCGGCCCCGGTCGACACCCACTGGTCCGGTCGCCGGTGGTCGGTGGAGAGTTCCAGCGGTTCCAGTCCGGCCAGCCGCGCGCGCCAGTAGGAGCGCTGGCGCTCGATCACCTCGCCGGCCGCCTCCCAACGGTCGCGCTCCCACTGGGCGAAGTCCGCGTACTGCAGCGTCGACGGCTCCAGCCGGGACGGCCGGTCCGAGCAGAACGCCTCGTACAAGTCCTGCAGTTCGCGGGCGAGCACGGACCAGGACCAGCCGTCGAAGGCGATGTGGTGGACGGTGACCAGCAGGGCCGCGTCGTCCGGCCCGAGCTGCACCAGCGTCAGCCGCCAGGGTGCCTGTGTGCGCAGGTCGATCGGGGTCGTCAGTTCGGCGTGGCCCAGCTCGCGCAGGCGCGCGTCCCGGTCGGCGGCCGGCAGCTCGCGCAGGTCGACCGGGCGCGGCTCCACCGGCGCGTGTTCGTCGACGATCTGGACCCCGGCGCCGTCCACGGTGCCGTAGCGGGTGCGCAGAATCTCGTGCCGCGCGGAGATCTGCGAGAGCGCGGCCGACAGCGCGCGGGGGTCCAGCGGGCCGCGCAGCCGCAGCGTCTGGTTCGACAGGTACTCGGTCGAGGCGCCGGACCGGAGTTGGTCGACGAACCAGAGCTGCTCCTGGGCGAAGGACAGGGAGTATCCCGCCTCATCGGTTCCCATCGGAGGCCTCCCCGAGCGCGTCGGAGCGGTGGCCGCCCCCGGCCGCAGCCGACCAGGGCTCGGCCATGGCCACCGCGATCTTGCGTGGACCGGTGAACGGCTCACGTCCGTGGGCCGCCAGCATGTTGTCCACCACCAGCACGTCGCCGAGCTGCCAGTCGAAGCGGCGCTGCTCGGCGCGGTAGCACGCGCGCAGGTGCGCCACGACCTCGTCGGGGATGGGCGCGCCGTCGCCGTAGTAGGTGTTGGTCGGCAGATCCTCCTCGTCGTACATCTCCCGCAGCCCGGCGCACACGTCGGCGGCCAGCGTGCTCACGTGGAAGAAGGCGAGGTGGTTGAACCAGACGGTCTCGCCGGTGACCGGGTGCCGGTGCACTGCCTGGCGCCGGGCGAGGGTGCGCAGGCCGTTCTCGCCGGTCCACTGCGGCTCGATGCCGTTGCGGGCGCAGTACCGCTTCACCTCGGCACGGTCGTCGGTGTTGAACGCCTGCTGCCAGGGCACCCCGAAGCCGTCGGTGAAGTTGCGCACGACCATCCAGCCGCGGGCGGCGAACTCCTCGCGCACCGCGGGGTCGATCGACCGGTGGATGCGGCGGGTGTCGGCGAGCGGCGTCGCGCCGCGCGTGTCCGGCGGGCGCACGCAGGAAAAGAACAGCGTGAGCGGCCAGTCGGCCTGGTAGGAGTTCTCGTTGTGCAGGAAGATCTCCTCGGCGGGTGGGTAGTCCGTGGAGGTGTACACCTGCCCCTTGATCGTGCTGCGGGGCGAGGAGCGTTCGGCATAGGCCAGCGGTTCCCCGGACACCGCCCGGACCACGCCCGCGAACCCGTCCACCCCGCCGACCTCGAATCCGCGCAGCAGGACCGCCCCGTGCTCCAGGAGCCGTCGGCGGATCAGCGGACGGGCGGCGGGCAGGACGTCGGCCACCGGTGTGCCCGGCGCGTCCGCCGCCAGGACGAACGGGAGCGCGGACTGCGCGGTGGGCTCCCGTTGGTGATCCGCGGGGACGGACGGGGCGGATGGATGCGCGGTCATCGGATACCTCCATGGAGATCCCTGGCCTCGGCCGAGGGAGGAGACGGATCCCTGCGGAACGGGGCAGGGAGAGGTGGTCCACGGGCAGGTCGGGCCGCGTGGTGGCGGCGTCGACGAAGGCGGTGAACGCCGTGGTCGGCTCGCGTGGAGGACGACCGCGCAGACCGAACCGGCAGGCGGTTGCGCGCGGATGCCGTCCAGCGCGCTGACCACCGCCCGTCGGGTGTCCTACCGGCGCAGCCGGCGGGTGCCCGGCAGGGGGAGCGCGACCGTAGCGGACAGCTCGGGGTAGCCGGGCAGCGCGGCGGCCAGTTCGGCCACCGTCGAATGGTCGAAGAGCGCCCGTACCGGTACCTCCCGGCCGGTCGTCCCGCGCAGCCGCAGGGTGATCCGGCTGGCCAGCAGGGAGTGACCGCCGAGGTCGAAGAAGTTGTCGTGCGCGCCGACCCGTTCGACTCCGAGGACCTCACGCCAAGCGCTCGCCACCGTCCGCTCGCCTTCGCCGCGGGGCTCGACGAACTCCTGTGCCCCGCCGTCCGGTTCGACCAGCGGCAGCAGCCGCCGGTCGAGCTTGCCGTTCGGGGTCAGCGGGAGCCCCGCAAGGGTGGCCCAGGCGCTGGGGACCATGTGGTCGGGCAGCAGACGGCGCATCCAGGCTCGCAGGTCGGCGGGATCCGGGACGGCGTCGGGGTCGGCGGGCACGAGGTGGGCGGTGAGCCGCTCCTGGCCGGGATCGCCCTGGACGGCGGCCGCGGCGTCGGCGACCAGTGGGTGCTCCCGCAACGCGGTCTCGACCTCGCCGAGTTCGATCCGGTGCCCGTGCAGCTTGACCTGGTGGTCGCTGCGGCCCAGGTAGGTGACGGTGCCGTCGGGGTTGCGCCGGGCCAGGTCCCCGGTGAGGTAGAGCCGACGGCCGGGGTGGCGGGGGTCGGGGTCGGGAACGAAGCGCTCGGCGGTCAGCGCGGGGCGTCCCAGGTAACCGCGGGCCAGCTGGACGCCGGCCAGGGCGAGCTGACCCGGGACGTTCAGCGGTTGCGGCGCGAAGTCGCGGTCCAGCACGTGGACCCGGGTGTTGGCGACCGGGGTGCCGATGGTGACGTGCTCGCCGGGCGGGCACGCGGTGGCCGTGACGTCGATGGAGGCCTCGGTCGGGCCGTAGAGGTTGTGCAGCTGGACGCGGCCGGTGGCGGGGTGCCGGTGGAAGGCGGCGGCGAGGTCGTCGGGCAGCGCCTCGCCGCTGCACAGCACCAGGCGCAAGGGCTCCAGCGGGGTGCCGGGGGGCAGCGCGGTCAGGAACGCCCGGAGCATGGCGGGGACGAAGTGCAGGGCGGTGATCTCGTGACGGCTGATGGTCCGGGCGAGGTACTCGGGGTCGCCATGGCCGTCGGGCCGGGCGACGACCAGGGTCGCGCCGGTCGTCAGCGGCCAGAACAGCTCCCAGACGGAGACGTCGAAGCTGTACGGCGTCTTGTGCAGGACGCGGTCGGTGCCGGTGAGCCCGTAGGTGTCCTGCATCCAGCGCAGCCGGTTCACGATGCCCTGGTGGGGGGTGACCACGGCCTTGGGCCGGCCGGTCGAGCCCGAGGTGTAGATGACGTAGGCCGGGTGCAGCGGGTCCACCCGGGTAGTCGCCCCGGCCCCCGCGGGGGTCTCCGCGGTGGCGGCCTCCTCGTCGACCAGCAGGACCCGGGCCCGGTGCGGCGGCAGGGTCGCGGCGAGCTCGGCGGTACTCAGCACCACCGGGGCCGCGGAGTCGTCCAGCATGTAGCCCAGGCGCTGGGCGGGGTAGCCGGGATCCAGCGGCAGGTAGGCGCCACCCGCCTTGAGGACGGCCAGCAGCGCCACCGGCAGCTCCAGGCCGCGGTGCAGGCAGACGGCCACCACGGTCTCCGGCCCCACCCCGGCGGCCCGCAGCCGCCGCGCCAGCTGCTCGGCACGGGCATCCAACTCGCGGTATTCGAGCTGCTGTTCCTCGAACCGCACGGCCACGGCCGCCGGGGTGCGGGCGGCCTGCCGCGCGACCAGGGCGTGCAGCACGTCGCCCTGCGGGTACGCCACCGAGGTCTCGTTCCACCCCTCCAGCAGGCCGCGCTCGCGCGGCGAGAGCAGCGAAGTCCCCGTCACGACGGCCTTCGGATCGCGGGCGACCACGCCCAGCAGCGTGGTGAAGTGCTCGGCCAGCACCGCCATGCTCTCCCGCTCGAAGAGCTCCGTGGCGTACTCGACCACGCCTGACAGCGAACCGTCGGACTGCTGGGTGAGTTGCAGCATCAGGTCGAACTTGGCGCTGTGCCAGGGCGTCGTCAGCGCAGTGGCCCGCACCCCGGCCCCACTGAACTCCGCGGCGGTGTCCGAGTCGTGCAGAGAGAACATGGTCTGGAACAGCGGGTTGCGGGACAGGTCGCGCGCAGGCGCCAGCTCGTCCACCAGCCGCTCGAACGGCACGTCCTGGTGCGCGTACGCCCCCAGTGCCGTCTCCCGGACCCGGCCGACGACCTCCTCGAAGGTCGGCTCGCCGGACAGGTCGGTACGCAGCACCAGGGTGTTGACGAAGAAGCCCAGCAGGTCCCGTACTTCGGCCCGGGCGCGGCCGGCGACCGGGGTGCCCACGGTGACGTCGGTGCGGCCTGCGTGCTGGGACAGCAGCAGCTGGAACGCGGCCAGCAGCACCATGAACGGTGTCGCGCCCCGGGACCGCCCCCAGGCGATCAGCGGCTCGGCGATCTCGGCCGGCACGGTGAACGACAGGGTGGCGCCGGCCGGGTCGAAGGCCGCCGGTCGGGGCCGGTCGGTGGCCAGCTCCAGCGCAGTCGATCCAGCCAACTTCTCCCGCCAGTAATCCAGTTGGCCGGAGAGTGCGGTGCCGGAGTGCGCCTCGCGCTGCCATGCCGCGAAGTCCGCGTACTGCACCGGGAGTTCCGGCAGCGGATCGGCCCGGCCATCGGCGAACGCCGGGTAGAGCACGCCGAGTTCGGCGGCCAGAACGCCGATGGACCAGCCGTCGAAGGCGATGTGGTGCACCATCAGGACCAGCGCGTGGTGCTCCGCGGTGAACCGGACCAGCCGGACCCGCAGCGGGCCCCGGCCGCCGAGGTCGAACGGCGTGCGGGCCTGGCGCTCCACGAGTTCGTCCAGCCGGGTTGCCCGGGCGTCGGCGGGAAGCTCGCCGAGGTTCACCATCTCGAAGTCCAACTCGTCTTCGGGAAGCACGAGTTGACTCACCTCGTCGCCGACCGCCAGATAGCGGGTGCGCAGCACCTCGTGCCGCGCCACGACCTGCGCCAGCGCGGCGCGCAACGCCGCCACGTCCAGCGGTCCGCGCAGCTCCCACCCGACCGGCACCACGTACTCGGTGGTGCCTGGGCGCAGGCTCTCCACCAGCCAGATCCGCTGCTGGGCGGACGACAGCGGCAGCGGCCGGTCCCGCGGCACCCGGGGGATGGTGTCGGAGGTCCGGGCGCTGCGGCCGCCCGCGCGCAGCAGGCTCTCGAGCAGGGCCTGCCGCTGGTCGGTGGGGCTTGCCGAAGCGGGACCGGTCAGGGGTGTGCTCATCCCTCACGCTCCTGAGACAACATGGACTCCACCTCTGTGTCGGACAGCTGCGCGACATGCTCGGCGATCGCGCGATGGACCTCCTCGGTGAGCAACGCGACGGTGGGTGCGCTGAACACCACGTTCACGGGGAGGTCGACGGGGAACCGCTCCTGGAGCAGCACGGCGGCCTGGGTGGCCAGCAGGGAGTTTCCGCCCAGCCCGAAGAAGTCGTCGTGCACGCCGATCGCGGCCACCTTGAGCAGTTCGGTCCAGACCTCGGCGACGGCCTGCTCGAGGGGTGTGCGCGGGGCGAGCCCCGGGCCGTCACCGCCGGCCACCGGCGCCGGGAGCGCCGAGCGGTCCAGCTTGCCGTTGGGCGTCAGCGGGAACTCCGTCAGCCGCACCCAGGCGGTGGGGACCAGGAAGTCCGGCAACCGTTCGCGCAGATAGTCCTGCAGCTGCCCGTCGGCCGCCGGGCCGAGGGTGTCCGACAGCACGTAGCCGACCAGTTGCTTGTCCCCGTTCGGGGTCGTCCGGACGGCGGCCGCGGCCCCTCGCACTTCGGGGTGATTGCCCAACACGACCTCGATCTCGCCGAGTTCCACGCGGTGGCCGAGGATCTTGACCTGCTGGTCGCGCCGGCCGAGGTAGTGCAGCACGCCGTCGGCGTCCCGGCTGGCCAGGTCCCCGGTCCGGTACAGCCGGGCACCGGGCGCGGTGCCGAACGGGTCGGGGACGAAGCGCTCGGCGGTGAGGGCAGGCCGGCCGAGGTAGCCGCGGGCGACCCCCGGGCCGCCGATCAGCAGCTCCCCGGCCACCCCGGCCGGCGTCTCCTGGTACGCCTCGTCCACCACGTACGTGTCGGTGCGGACGATGCCGCCGCCGATGGGGATGTTCCCACGGGTCTCGGCGACGGTGACGCCGCGCCGGGCGCAGCTGAACGTCGTGCACTCGGTCGGCCCGTAGGCGTTGACGACCTCCACGCCCAACTCGAGCACCGTCCGCACCTCGGCGGGCGGTGGCGTGTCGCCGCCCACCAGCACCTGGCGCACCCCCGCCAGCGCACCGGGACGGGTGCGCACCACGTGCTGGAACAGCCCGGCGGCCATGAACAGCACGGTGACACCGTGGCGCCGCACCGCCTGCTCGATCGAGGCCGCGGTCGGCACGCCCTGCGGGAGCACGGCCACCCTGGCGCCGTTGCACAGCGCGCCCCACAGCTCGAAGGTCGAGGCGTCGAAGGACAGCGGGGCGAGCATCAGCATCACCTGCCCCGGGTCGAGGTCCGCGTAGTCGGCCTCGTGGACCAGCCGCATGATGTTGCGATGGGTGACCTCGACCCCCTTGGGGCGGCCCGTGGACCCGGAGGTGTACATCACGTACGCCAGGTCGTCGGGCCGGGCCCCGGCCGCCGGCGTACTGGTGGGCAGCTCGGACGCGGCCGACCAGTCCCGGTCCATCAGGACGGTGTCCAGGCCCGGGGCGCCGGCGAACCGGTCGGCGAACTCCGGCTGGACCAGCAGCAACCGGGTGCCGGAGTCGGCGAGCATGAACTCCAACCGCTCGGCCGGGTAGTCCGGGTCCAGCGGCAGGTAGTGGCCGCCCGCCTTGAGCACGCCCAGCAGCGCGACCAGCACCTCCAGGTCCCGTTGCGCGCACACTGCCACCGCGACGCCGGGCCGCACGCCGCGCCCGCGCAACAGGTGGGCCACCTGGCCGGCCCTGGCGTCCAGCTCGGCGTAGGTCAGCCGCCGGCCGCCGCACTCCAGGGCTACGGCCTCCGGCGCGTCGTTCGCCCGCTCCGCGAACCGATCGTGCGCGCACTGCCCGGGCAGCGGCGGCGCGGCGCGGCCAGCCTGGGTGCTCATGCGGGCCGGCTCTCCTGCTCCATGCGCCGGCGCAGGCTGAGCGGACGCATGTCCGTCCAGATCGAGTCGATGTGGTCCAGGCACGCCTGCCGGGTACCCTCGGTGCCCTCCCGGTGCCAACCCAGCGGGACCTCCCGGTCCGCGAGCCAGATCGAGTACTGCTCCTCGTCGTTCCGGACCACGAGATAGGTGCGCCCGTCGGTGTCCTCGTCAGCCATTCCGCTCTCCTCCCGCTCGGCCGGCGCCTGTCTTCCGGCGCCCTGGTGAAAGCCTGTCTCGCAGCGGTCCGGCCGCCATAGGGAAGAACCGGCCGAGGATCACGCAGTCGGGCTGCGGCAAGGACTGCCAGTCCTTCTCTACTACGCACCGTCACCGGCGCAGCATGCTGCCCGCATGCCGACTCGGCGACGGATGCCGTGCGGCCGGCCACTGAGCGCGGGTGGTCAACGGAAGTCAGGAGGCGCTCGGGCCGCGAAGGCGCAGAGGGCCGTGAGTGCCACCTGGACCTCCCGTCCGATCTTGGCGTAGTGCCCGGGCGGGCTGCCGTAGTCGGGGTGGAATCCGGACTCCTCCTCGTGCCCGGCACCGATGCCGGCGCCTCCGGGGACGAGGTGCGCCGGATACCCTCAACGCCGTCCCCCGGTAGGGTAATTCCGGCTGGTTCCCGTCTCTTGCGCCGCCACCGGGCGGACTGACAGGCTCTGCGCCGTGATCGGTGACAGTACGCTCGCAGCAGGGGAGGAGACCGCCTCGTCCCGATGGTCGCCGACCCTCGCGCCGGCGCAGTCCCCGGGCCCGCAGCAGCTCGACCCGGCCGAGTTCGTCGAGGCTGCTCTCGCCGCCGCACCCGGCGACGCGGTCCTGCCGTCCGGGCCGCTGCCCGGGACGGCCGGCTTCGCCGTCGTGCTCGCGCCGTTCGCCGGCCTGGCCGGGCGGCGGCTGCTCGCCGCGCTCGACCCGGCGGTCGGCCTGTCGGCCGAACTACCGCAGATTGTGGCGGAGTTCACCGCGAGGACGGCCGCCGCACTGGGCGGTCTGGCGGCCCGCGCGCTGGTGCTGGAGCTCCGGGTGGCCAGGGTGGAGGGGCGACTGGCGGGCGCGACCCCGCCGGCCAGGTTCCGCGACTTCGTCGCCACCACCGGCACCCGGGGCGGCCTGGCCCGGTTGTTCGCCGAGTACCCGGTGCTGGCCCTGCTGGTCGGCCGTTCCTGCGTGAACGCCGTCGCGGCCATGGCCGAACTGCTCACCCGGTACACCGCCGACCGCACCGAACTGGTCGCCCGGCTGCTGGCCGGACGCGACCCGGGGCCCTTGGCCGCCGTGGACCGGACCACCGGTGACGCGCACCGGGGCGGCCGACGGGTCGCCGTACTGGGCTTCGCCGACGGCAGCCGGCTCGTCTACAAGCCCCGCCCGCTCGCGGCCGACCACCACTTCGGCGAACTGGTCGACTGGTTCAACTCCCGCCCCGGGACGCCCGGGTTGCGCACGCCCGCCCTGCTGACCCGTCCGGGATACGGCTGGTCGGAGTTCATCGAGGCCGGACCCTGCGCCTCCCCGGCCGAACTGGACCGGTTCTACCGGCGCCAGGGCGCGCTACTCGCCATCGCCCACGTCCTCGACCTCACCGACCTGCACCACGAGAACCTGATCGCCTGCGGCGACCACCCGGTGCCGGTGGACGTCGAGACGCTCTTCCACCCGCCCTCGCCCGAGGACCCCGCCGCCGCCGACCCGGCGGGCCGTGCGCTGGACGAGTCCGTCCAGCGGACCGGCCTGTTGCCCCAACTGATGCTCGGGGACGAGGCCGCGCTCGACCTCTCCGGCCTCGGAGGCGGCACCGACCACCGCTCGCCGCTGGAGGCGATCGGCTGGGAGGCCGCCGGCACCGACGAGATGCGGCTGGTGCGCCGGCCCGGCTCGGTCCCCGCCGGCGACAACCGCCCCCGGCTGGACGGCGCCGAAGCCGAGCCCGCCGCCCACGCCGAGGCACTGGTGGCCGGCTTCCGCGCCGGCTACCACGCGATCCTGACGGACCGGCAGAAGCTGGCCGGCCTGCTGCGCCGCTTCGCCGACGACGAGGTCCGCGTGGTCACCCGGGCGACCCAGGTCTACGCGACGGTCCTCGTCGAGGCCACCCACCCCGACGTGCTGCGGGAGCCGGCCGACCGGGAGGCGCTGCTGCGGCTGCTCGGTACGGACGCGGTGGACGACCGGGGCTGGCCGGGACTGCTCGGCCACGAGGTCGCCGAACTGGGGGAAGGCGACGTGCCGGTGTTCACGGCGCG
This sequence comes from Kitasatospora sp. NPDC022785, assembly GCF_055561295.1. Lineage (NCBI taxonomy): Bacteria > Bacillati > Actinomycetota > Actinomycetes > Kitasatosporales > Streptomycetaceae > Kitasatospora > Kitasatospora sp. NPDC022785. The sequence continues at coordinate 35,247 of NZ_JBVHHB010000013.1, forward strand.
GCCGGGCCGCGTCGACCTGTGGAGCGGTACCGGCGCCCGCATCCCCGGCGCCCTCGACCGGCCCGGACTGGCCCGGGTGACGGACCGCCTCGCCGCGATGGACGAGGCCGACCTCGCCGGACAGGAGCGGATCATCCGGGCGTCGCTGGCCTGCCGTGCCGCGAAAGCGGCCCATCCCGCCGCCGTGCCCGGCCCGCGCGCCGCCGAGCCGGGCGAACCGCCCGCTCCGGGGCGGCTGCTCGGCGCCGCCCGGGAGCTCGGCGACCTGCTGGTCGGGCGGGCCCACCGGGGGCGGGGGCGGGCGAACTGGCTGGGCGTGGAACCGCTCGGCGATCGGTACCGCAGGCTGGGGCCCTGCGGTGCCGACCTGGGGCACGGGTACACGGGCGTCGCGCTGTTCCTCGCCCAACTGGCCGCGGTCACCGGCGCGGACCGCTACGCCGGGACGGCGCTGGCCGCTCTGCAGCCGGTGCCGGAGCTGCTCGAACGGCTCGCCGCGCTCCCGGACGAGGACCTCGCCGCGGTCGGCTCGGGCGGCTTCACCGGGCTCGGCGGCATCCTGTACGCACTCACCGGCGTGGCAGCCGCCCTGGACGACGCCGGGGTGCGCGCCCTGATCGATCCGGCGGCCGCCCTGACCGTCCGGGCCGCCGGGGTCGAGCAGCCGACCGGTGTGCTCGACGGCACGGCGGGCGGCCTGGTCGCGCTGCTGGCCGCGCACCGCGTGAGTCCGTCGGCCGAGCTCCGGCGCGGCGCGGATGCCTGCGCCGACCGGCTCGCCGCCGCGCCCGTCCCGGCGGCGCCGGGCTTCGCCACCGGCGCCGCCGGGGTGGGCTGGGCGCTGCTCGGCTTCGCCGCCGCCGGGGGCGGCGAGCGGTACCGCCGGACGGGACTGGCCGCGCTGCGTTCGGCCGTGGCCGCGCTGCCGTCCGCCGGGGTGGACCTCTCCTGGTGCACGGGCTCGGCCGGGGTGGCGCTGGCGGTCGCCGACCGGGCCGAGGCGGTGGCGGACCCCGGGCTCGCCGAGACCGTCGCCGAGGTGGTCGGACGTCTCGCCGGCACCGGACCGTTGCCTGATCACAGCCTGTGTCACGGCGACTGGGGCGCACTGGAGTTGCTGCACCGGACGCCTGACCGTTCGGCACTGCGGGACCGGGCCGCCGCTGCGGCCCGGCGCGGCCCCCGCCGCGCCGCCCGGGCCGGGACCGCGTCGCCCGGACTGCTCACCGGCCTGGCCGGCCGCGGCCACGGCCTGCTGCGGCTCGGCTTCGCCGACCGCGTCCCGTCGGCCCTGCTGCTGCGGGAGCCGACCCCTGAACCGCCGTCGGCCCGACTCGTGTCCCGGGCCGCGGTCACCTCCGAGACCATCTGACGCCGACCTCCGAGATCGTCTGCAGTGGAAAGGAAACCGTTCATGAACACCACCGACCTCCTACCGCGCCGGAAGCAGCCCACCAGCGGATTCGGCGCCACCGGCGACCACCCGGCGGGTGAGATCCGGCTGCGGAGCGGCGGCGGACTCGGCCGTCGGTCCCGGCTGCTGCGCGAGGCCTCGGCGTTCCGCAGCACCAGTCAGTGGACCACCATCAGCCAGCCGGTCACCGACGAGCACAACTGACCGTTTCGAGGTGGTTCCGGCCGGTCGCCCGGCGGGCGCGTGCAAGGAGCGTGGTTATCTTCCTTTAGAGATCACTATTCATCACAAGTCCTGCACAGTAGCCTGCGAACGTGCGCAACACTTCCCCGACGACCATCGGCCGTGAGATCGAACTCGGCCTGCTCCGGAGCGCCCTGGCCGATCTTCAGCACAACGCGGGCCACGCGGTCTTCCTCTCGGGGGAGGCGGGGATCGGCAAGTCCCGGCTGGCGGGGGACTGTGCCGGGCGGGCCGAGTCGCTGGGCCTGCCCGTGCTGCGCGGCCGCGGCAGCCCGACCAGTGCCGGGATCCCCTACCGCCCGCTCATCGAGGCGTTGAACTCTCGCTTCCGGGTCGTCGGTGTCCCCGACGACCCGGAGCTGGAGCCCTACCGTCCGGCCCTGGGCCGGGTGATCCCGGAGTGGCGGCACACCGCCGTGCCCGGCTACCCCGAGAGCGCGGTCGAGCTGGCCGAGGCGATGCTGCGGCTGCTGGTCGTCATCGGCCGGGACGGCGGCTGCCTGCTCGTCCTGGAGGACCTGCACGAGGCCGACTCGGACACCATCGCCGTGGTGGACTACCTGGTCGACAACCTGGCGGGACTGCCGGTCCTCCTGGTGGCCACGCTGCGGCCCGAACCGGGGACCGCCCTGGAGCTGGCCCGGGGCGGCGAGCGCCGCCGGGTCGCCTCGGTGGCCGTCCTGGAGCCGCTCGGCATGTCCCAGATCGGCGCGCTCGCCGCCGGCTGCCTGGAGCTGCGGGCCGAGCAGGTGCCCGCCGCCGTGGTCGACCGGCTGAACACCTTCAGCAACGGGATCCCCTACCTCGTCGAGGAGTTGCTCGCCGAGATGGTCACCTCCGGGGCGCTGCGCCAGGACGGCGGCGACTGGCGGGTCACCGGTGACCTGGCGGCCGCCGTTCCGGCCAACGTGGTCAGCGGCCTGCGCCACCGGCTGGAGCAGCTCGATCCACAGGTGCGCGACCTGCTGCTGCTGGCCGCCACCCTCGGCACCGGCTTCTCGCTCGGCACGCTCAAGCTGATCACCGGCCACGGCACGCGGCTGCTGCTCGACCACCTGGCCGCGGCGGCCGCCTCGGGCTTCGTCGTCCCCGATCCCACCGCCGTCGACCAGTACGCCTTCCGGCACGCGCTCACGGCGGAGGCCCTGCTCGCCGGGCTGCCTCCGGCCGAGCGGGCCGTGATCGCCCTCCGGGCGGCCGAGGCGATCCTGGCGGCCGACCCGGCACTCTCCGACGAGCACTGCCAGCTGGTCGCGCACCTGCGGCAGTTGGGCGGCGACGGGCCGGGAGCGGCGCTGCTCTACGCCGAGGCGGGCCGCCGCACGCTCGCCGCGGGAGCCTCGACCACCGCCGTGCAACTGCTGGAGCGGGCCCATGAGCTGGCTGCGGCGACCGACCGCACCGACGTCGTCGAGTCGCTGGTCTACGCGCTGGCCGAGGCCGGGCAGCTGGACCGGGTGTTCACCCTGGCCGAGTCGTTACCGGATGCCGGGGCCGACGCGCTGGACATCGAGCGTCGCGTCGCCCTGCACACCAGGCTCGCCTGGGTGGCCGTGATCGCCGAGCGCGCCGCCGACACCCTGGCGCAGATCGCCGCGGCCCGTGCGCAGCTCGACGGCTCCGGGGATCCCCGCCAGACCGCCGCCCTCGACGTGGTCGAGGGCCACCTGGCGCTGCTGCCCGGCCACGGCGGGGCGACGGCGCAGACCGAGCGGCTGGCCCGCGAGGCGGCCGAGGTCGCCGAGCGCGAGAAGCTCCCCGTGGTGGCCTGCCAGGCGTGGCAGTTGCTGGCCCTGTTGGCCCGCGAACGCGGCTTCGACGAGGCGGACGCGTGCCTGGAGCGGATGCTCGCCGTCGCGGAGGCGCACACCCTGCCGGTCTGGCGGGTGGAGGCACTGCTGCGGCTCGGCGGGAACGCCTTCATGCGCACCGGTGACGCGCGTCGGATCCGGGAGGCCAGGGACGCCGCCCGCGACCTGGGGGCCCTCATCCTCGCCCAGCACGCGGAAGGCCTGCTGGCCATGGACGCCCTGCAGCGCGCCGACTTCCCGGCCGCCCGGGAGATCATCGACCGCTGCCTGGAGCCGAGTGCCAGGATGCGCAACCTCGGCATCCACCGCTACCTGCTGCTGGTGGCGGCAGCCCTCGCCGCCCACCAGGGCCGGCGGCGCCAGATGGAGCGGGAACTGCTCCGCTTCGAGCGCGCCGACGACTCCGCTTCCTTCCTCACGCCGGTCGTGCACGGCCTGTGCCGGGCCTTCTGCGCTCTCCTGGAGGAGAACCGCGCCCAGGCACTGGCCGAACTGGCCGCCGCGGCCGCCTGGGAGGACCGGCACCCCAACGTGTTCTACCTCAGCGGACGACACGGCCTCGGTCCGTTGCTCGCCGTCCTGGAGGGCACCGCCGACCGCGCGGCGTACGCGACGGTCCTGGCGGCACCGGCCTCCGCGCTGGCGTGGAACCGGCAGTTCCTCCTGCTCGCCGACGCCGTCCTGCTCGGACGCGAGGGCCGCGGCGGCGAGGCCGTCGCACGGGTGGAGGTGGCGGTGCAGGCGGCCCGGGGGTTCCCGACTGCCCGGCACCTCGGGCTGCGCCTGGTCGCCGAGGCGGCCCTCGCCGACGGCTGGGGAGATCCCGTCGGCTGGCTGCGCACTGCCGAGGAGCACTTCCACGAGGCCGGCGTCCGTTCCGTCGCCGGTGCCTGCCGATCGCTGATCCGGCAGGCGGGCGTGTCGGTCGCACAGCGGCGCACCGGGCGGGAGTTGATCCCCGAGGCGCTGCGGGCGAGCGGGGTGACGCCACGTCAGTACGACGTGTTCGTCATGCTCGTGGAGCGCCTCGGGAACCAGGACATCGCCCAGCGGCTGTCGATATCGCCCCGCACGGTGGAGAAGCACATCGCCGGCCTGCTCCACAAGACCGGCAGTGCGGGCCGCGCGGAGCTGTGCCGCCTCGCCAGGGAGCTGTGCGGGGACTGACCGGCCCGCGGTGCCCGGTCTCCGGAGGTTCCGCGGGGGCGGGGTCTCCCTCGCCCCCGCGGACCTGCCGCTCCTACGCCCCGGGGGCGAGGAAGTCCGGGACATGGGTGCCGAGGCCCTGCTCCTGTGCCCGGTGGTGGACCAGGTCGGCGACGGCCAGGTCGAGGACGCCCAGGCCGAAGGGCGAGAAGACCGTGAGCGCCTTGGGGTCGCGGTGGCAGCGGCCGGCGGTGAGGACGGCACCGATGGAGTCGGCGATGAAGTCGCGGTGACCGGCCTGCTGTTCGGCCAGGTGCAACGAGGTGGCCTCGCGGCACACGTGGTCGCCGTCGTCGACGACGTTGACGCTGGACAGGATGGTCTCCGGGGTGAGGTCGCGCAGGGACAGGTGGAGCAGCAGTGTCCCGGGCCGGCAGGGGGAGGGGTCCAGGTGCGGGGTGGACGCGGTGGTGGCGAGGGAGACCAGCGGGTGGGCCGCCAGGGCGTCCTCGATCCGCTCGGCGGTGGCGGTCTTGAGCCCGGGCAGCCGGGCCGCGCACCGCTCGGCGAAGGCCTTCGCGCGGGCCGGGTCGAGATCGAACAGGGTGACCTCGGCCAGGTCGGGCAGCAGGGCGCGCAGGAAGGTGAGCACCTCGAAGTTGATCACGCCGCAGCCGATCAGCGTGACGCCGGTCTGCGGCTCCCGCGGCGCGAGCGTCACGGCAGCGAGCGCGGCGGAGGCCGCGGTGCGCCGGGCGGAGATCACCGAGCCCTCCAGCAGCACCTCGGGGTGGCCGGTGCGCATCGAGTTGAGGATGACGGCCGCCGAGGCGCGTTCCAGCCCGGAGGCCGGGTTGCCCGGGAAGGACGAGATCCACTTGATACCGGCGACCGGCTTCCGGTCCCCGGTGTCCCCGGTGTCCCCGAGGTAGGCGGGCAGGGCGATGATCCGGTTGCGGGCCTCCTCGGGGAACCGCAGGAAGAGCGAGTGCGGAACGGCGGTCCGGCCGGCCGTGTGCAGCCGGTAGGCCCGGCTCACCGCCTCGACCACCTGGTGCTCCGCACCGTCCAGGACCTGCCGTACGTCTCGGGCTGTCAGGATCAGCATGCTGTCACCTCGGCCACCGGACTGTTCTCCCTCCACAGGTGGGAGACGTCGCCGAAGTGCGACGTCACCCAGTCGTCGTTGTAGATCGTGTCGAGGTAGCGTTCGCCCCGGTCGGGGAGGATCACGGCGCAGGTCGCGCCGGGCCGGATCCGCTCGCTCATCCGCCGGACCGCGGCGAGCACCGCACCCGACGAGCCGCCGGCGAGGATCGCCTCACGGTTCGCCAGCCGCCGGCAGCTGACCACGCAGTCCAGATCGCTGACGTGCACCACTTCGTCCGCGAGGCCGTCCTGGTGGAGCGCCGGCCGGACGGCGGCGCCGTGACCGGGGATGAGCCGGGGTGCCGGCCTTCGCCCGAAGATGACGCTGCCCTCGGCGTCGACGGCCACGAGCGTGACCGGGAGCTGCTGCTCCCGCGCGTACTCGGCGCAGCCGCGCAGTGTTCCGCACGAACTGGTCGCGCAGAACAGGTAGTCCAGGCTGCCGGGAACGGCCTCGCAGATCTCCCGCATCGTCGCGTGGTGCGAGCGCGGGTTGAGCGGGTTCGAGTACTGGTCCGGCCAGTAGGCGTGCTCGGTCCCGGCGAGGATCTCGCGCACCCGCCGGATCCGCACCGGCAGGTACTCGCCGGTGACCGGGTCGGTCCGGGTGACCACCTCGACCTCGGCGCCCAGCGCCCGCATGACGGCGATGTTCTGGCGGTTGGCGCGGGGGTCCACCACGCAGATGAAGCGGATCCCGAAGTATCCGCAGACCTGGGCGAGCCCGATGCCCAGGTTGCCCGAGCTGGACTCGACGACGACCGACCGTCCGGGAAGCAGCCGGCCGGACCGGATGCCCTCGCGCAACAGCTCCAGCGCGGAGCGGTCCTTGATGGAGCCGCCCGGGTTGTGCGCCTCCAGCTTGGCGAAGAGGCGGAAGCGGCCGGCCGGGTCGATCCTGGTCAGCTCGACCAGCGGCGTCCGGCCCACGGTCTGGAGCACGCCGGCCGGAACGGTGTCAGACATGCGCATGGGCCCCGCCGGTGAGACCGGCACCACGGGTGCCATCGGTCCGCCGGTCGAGTGGCGGTTCGCGGTCGGGGAGCCGGATCGCATGCTGCTCCTCGTCGTCGACGACCTGGTACGTGCAGGTGTCGGTGGCTTCCTCGTCCACAACGGCCCTCCTGGCTCCGGGTTTGACACTGCGACGGGGCGAGCCTGCCGGGCGCCGGGGAACGGCGGCAAGAGACAAACGGGCAGCAGGAACAGCATGCGCGCCCTGCCGCCGTGTCCTTGGCGGCCGGTGGATGTCACCGGCGAGGGCGTTCGGGCGTTCGGGCGTCAGGCGTTCGGGGCGGACTCGGCGGCGCGGCGAGGGAGCGGGCGGAGCGCGCCGAGGAGGACCGTCCAGGCGGTCAGGACCCACCCCTTCCGGGCGGGCCGGCTCAAGGTGTGGCGCGAGCCCGCCCCGGCCACCCTCGGCCACCGGCACCGGCCCCACTCCGGGGCGGCTGCACCGGCCGGCCGGCGACGAACTCGCGGGCGGCGGGCACGACGTGGCCTCCGGGCAGCCCTTCCAGGACCACCTGGCGCGCCGGACCGAGCCGACCGCCGGCGGTCCGGAGGTCCACCGGGTCGGCGGCGACCACCTCGGGGTGCTGCAGCCGCCGCACGTCGCGGGGCTCGCCGAGGTCCTCGACCGGCTGACGGCGCAGACGGACTGATGGCCGGACCGAGAGGTCGGCTCCCCGCGGCCCGGTCCGCCGGTGGTCGTACCGCGCCGTCCGCGGACAGGCCGAACCGGCCGCCCTCCCGGGGCTTCGGGAGACGGCCCGTTCGGCCGGGCTCACTCCTGGCCGGCTCCGGCCGGGTCGGTGCCGACGCACCACTCCAGCACCGCGCGGGCGCTGTGGTACTTGTTCTCGGCCTGCTCGAAGGCGATCGAGGCGGGCCCGTCGAGCACCTCGGCGGTCACCTCGTCGCCGCGGTGCGCGGGCAGGTCGTGCATGAACAGCGCATCGGGAGTGGCGTCCATGACGGCCTTGTCCACCCGGAACGGCTCGAAGGCGATCCGCCAGTCGGGGTCGGGCTTCGTCGTGCCGGTGGTCTGCCATCGGGTGGTGTAGACCACGTCGACCTGGGGCAGGTCGGCCATGTCGTGCCGCTGCTCCACCAGCGCGCCGCTGCCCGCCGCGTACTCGGCGGCCCGGTCGAGGTAGCGCTGTTCGACCCCGTACCCGCCCGGAGTTCGCAGGTGCAGCTCCGTCCCGGGGTAACGGGACAGCGCCAACGTCAGCGCCGATGCGGTGTTGTTGCCCTCGCCGACATAGAGCACCCGCAGACCCTCGATCCGCCCGAACCGGCCGAGCAGCGTGGTGAGGTCGGTGAGCGCCTGGGTGGGGTGCTCGGCGGCGCTCATCGCGTTGATGACGGCCATCCGCCGTTGGGCGGCGAAGGCCCGCAGCTCGGCCTCGCTGCCAACGGTCCTGGCCACCAGGACGTCGAGCATCCGGGACAGCACCGCGGCGGTGTCCTCGACGGTTTCCCCGGTGTTCTCCTGCAGGTCGTCGGGGCCGTAAGAAATCAACCGGCCGCCCAGACGCAGCGTTCCGGCCGCGAAGGCGGTGCGGGTGCGGGTGGAGGTCTTGCGGAACAGGACGCCCACGACAGCGTCGTGCAGCGGGCGGGCGTCCTCGCAGCGACCGGCCGCGAAGTCGGCGCCCCGCTGCACGATGCGGTGCATCTCCTCGAAGCCGAGGTCGTCGATCGAGATCAGGTGGCGGTGTTGCGGACGGGACATTCCGTCCTCCTTTCTTGGCGGTACGTCAGGTCCGTCAGATCGTTCGCAGGCCCTGCAGCAGCACGTCGAGGCCGCGGTCGAGGAGCGCGAGGTCGACGGTCAGCGGTGGCAGCAGCTTGACCACCTCGTCGTCGCGGCCGCAGAGTTCGACGATCAGCCCCTGCTCGAAGGCGTGGCGCTGCAGCCGGTCGGCGCGCAGCGGGCCACCGGAGGCGCCGAGGTCGATGCCGAGCGCCATCCCGCATCCGCGCGTCACCAGGTCCTGCCCCAGCTCGTCCAGTTCGCCGCAGAACCGGTCCAGGCGTTCGATCGCGGCGGCGAGGTGGGTGTGGAAGGAGTCCTGTCGCCACAGCTCGCAGGCCGCGGTGGCGGCGACGAAGGCCAGTTGGTTGCCGCGGAAGGTCCCGGTGTGCTCACCGGGCTCCCAGGCGTCCAGCTCCCGCTTGAAGAGCACCATCGACAGCGGAAGCCCGTAGCCGCTGAGCGACTTGGACAGCGTCACCACGTCCGGGACGATCCCGGCGTGTTCGAAGCAGAAGAACCGGCCGGAGCGGCCGCAGCCCGACTGGATCTCGTCGAGGATCAGCAGGATCCCGTGCCGCTCTGTGAGTTCGCGCAGATCCCGCAGCCACGCGCTGCTCGCCGGGTAGACACCGCCCTCCATCTGCATCGGCTCGAGGATCACCGCGGCCGGCAGGTCGACGCCCGAGGACCGGTCGGCGAGCATCCGCTCCAGGTATCCGATCGAGTCGAACGGGCCCTGCGGACCGTCCTCGTAGGGGATGAACGTGACGTCCTGCCCGCTGACCCCGCCCGCCCGGCGGGCCCGGCGGCTGCCGGTCACCGCGAGCGAGCCGCGCGACATGCCGTGGTACGCGCCGGTGAACGCGACCACGCCGGTGCGGCCGGTGTGCTTGCGGGCGAGCTTGAGCGCGGCCTCCACGGCGTCGGTCCCGGTCGGGCCGGTGAACTGCGCCTTGTAGTCCAGCCCGCGGGGCCGCAGCACGGTGTCGGCGAAGGCGGTCAGGAACTCCCGCTTGGCCACGGTGTACATGTCCAGGCCGTGCGCGATGCCGTCGGCGGCGAGGTACCCGGCGACCCGGGCCTTGATGAAGTCGTTGTTGTGCCCGTAGTTGAGTGTCCCCGCGCCGCAGAAGAAGTCGGTGAACGTCCGGCCGTCCTCGGCGTGCAGCTCGACACCCTTGGCCCGCTCGAAGACGGCCGGGAACTTGCGGCAGTACAGCCGGACCTCCGACTCCAGCTCCTCGAAGATCTTGAACTCGTGCTCCGGCAAAGACTCCTGGCCGGTGTTCGGGGTGTCCTCGGCGATGTCCATCGGGTCCTCTCGGCAGGGATCGAACCCGCGGGGGACCGCTCGGGGCGGGCGTCCGCGGGTGGAGGGAGGGCGGCCATGCCCGCCGGACGGACATGGGCAGGAGCAGCGTGCCGCCGGACCGCGGCACGGCGCCAGGGAACGAGTGGCAGGCTCGGCGCCGCGGCGCTGCGCGTTTGTCCCGGTCCGGCGTCCCGGGGCGGCCGGCCGGTCAGATCAACCCGGTCCGCACGGCGTGGGCCACCGCGTGGGACCTGTTGTGCACCTGCAGCTGGCCCATCAGCTCGTAGATCACGTTCTTGACGGTGTGCTTGGAGCAGGACAGCGTCCGGGCGATCGCCTCGTTGCCGTGCCCGTCCGCCATCAGCCGCAACACCTCGATCTGGCGGTCCGTCAGCGGCGGGGTGCCCGCGCGCCGGCCGGTGCCGGCCGGCTCCGGCGACCCGTTGAGCAGGCAGGCCAGCACCGGGTGGGAGAGCCGGCCCTCGCCGCGGTGGGCCGAGTGGACGGCCGCCGCCAGTCGCGTCGGCGTCGCCTCGGCGGAGAGCAGCATGGCCCGCGCGCCCGCCTTCAGCGCCCGCAGCACACCGTGCCGGGACAGCACGTCGGCCACCACCACCAACAGCCGCTCGCCGCTGCCCGGAAGGGCGGGCCGGCAGGCTTCGATCGCGCCCTCCACGGTGTCGCCGACGGCCACCAGCACGTCCCGCGACGACGGCTCCGGCGCACGGACCGGACGGAGCCCCGCGACCGTCAGCTTGGCCTCCACCGCCGCTCGCGCCACCGCGTCGCTCGACCGCACCCGCACCCTGGGTCCCGCGGCGGGGAGGGCCGCCGTCGCCGCGGTCACAGCAGACCCGCCCGCAGTGCGAACGCCACCGCGTGTGCGCGGTTGCGCAGTCGGAACCGCCGGGTCACGTCGTACACGACGGTGGTCACGGTGCGGGACGAGTAGCACAGTTCACGCGCGATCTCCTCGGTCTCCCGGCCGTCGGCGACCAGCCGCAGGACCGCCTGCTCCCGCTCCGACAGCTCCCACCCGGCCGGCGCCGCCACCCCGCCCGAGCGGCGGGTGCCGCCCCCGTGCTCGAGGAGCCCGTCCAGCAGGTCCGGCGGGAGCGTGCAGTCGCCCGCGGCGGCCGCCACGACGGTCCACGCCAGCCGCTCCACGGTGGCCTCGGAGCGGCGCAGCAGTCCTCGGGTGCCGGCCGCGAACGCCTGGACCGCGTCGCCGGCCGCGAGCTCCGTCGCGACCAGCACGATCTCCCGGCGCTGGTCCGCCTCCCGGGACGCCCGCACCGTGTCCATCACCTGCGGGGTCACCCGGTCCACCATGATGACCGTGACCTGTGCCGGCTCCCCGGGCGGCGCCACCGCGATGTCGCCGTGGTGCTGCAGACTGGTCCGCGCACCGGCCTCCAGCACCGGGTCCTGCGCGACGATGCTGACTCTCACCGGTTCGCCCATCGGCTCCTCCTGGGGATCTGGCCCGTACCCGACAGGAAGAGATCATCGACCGGTGAGCGCCCGGCGGGCATCGGGTGAGGGCCCCCAGATTTCCCGACCCGGCCGCGGGCCGGACCGGCACCGACCTGCGCGGCCGCTCGCACACGACCCTCGCCGCCCGCCCGGCGCCGCCCACCGTGCGTACCGTCCCGCGCCGCACAGCCGTGGAGCGAACCGCCGTGCGCCCGTCGGGGCGCGCCGGGAGACATGCGGGAAACATGGGGGCGATGCCCCCATGACGGGACGGGGCCGTCCGTCGACGGTCCCGGCCCGTGTCCGGGTACCGGCCCGGCCGGATCGGCGGTGTCCGGTATCGGAGCCCGAAGGTCCGGATACCGGTCCGGCGCGGACCTCGTGGACGCGGGAAGCGCGGACCGCATCCTCGGAACCCGCCCGGCGAGCCCGCCGAAGTCCGTGCGAGGGCAGGCGCGCCTGCCCGATCGGGCAGTGTCGGCATGCGCCGCCCGATCCCCGAAAGCATCCCGTTGACACCGAAGTTGGTCTAGTCCACCGTGGTGAAACGAGGTCGTCCACATGAGTCCTGCGGAGCCCCGCGATCCGGTACTGACACCGCTCGGGACTCACCGACGCCCTCAACTCGACTACTTCACCGCGGTTTTGAGCGAGTCCATGCGGCATTGCCATGGCTTGATCCTCGGACGGGCACATGGATCTGACGATCAGACGGAGAATCCCACACCATGCAACGAGTCTGCCTCGCCCTGCCCACCATGCGTCCCTGCCCGGGCACTATCGTGGACCTCGCCGAGGAGGCGGCCTACGCCGTCGCGAACTTCGGGGTCGAGGTGCACCTCCTCGTCCTCGACACCACCGACGCCGCCGAATTCGCGCAGAACGCGGATGCCGTGGCCTCACTGGCCCCCACTCCCGGCGTGTTCGTCCATCACCTCGGCGAGGCGCAGCAGCGGGAGTTCCTGCGCCGGGTGGCCGAGCGCTCCGGCGCCCCCGACCCCGAGCTGCTGCTCGACCTGATGCTCCCGCGGGCCGTCGCGTACGGTTCCTGCGTCAACCGGCTCTTCCTGGGCGCGGCCGCCCTGGGCTGCACCTCGGCGCACCTGCGCAACGACGACGCCGACTTCCAGGTCATCGACGGTCGGAAGGTCTTCCCGATCCACCAGGAGCTGCTCTCGATCGGCCGGCCGGCCGGCGAAGCGGTGGCCGGCGTGTCCCGCTCCGAGCTCGACCCGGCCGACGCGGACAAGCCGGTGATGCTGGTCAGTGGCTCCTTCATCGGCGAACTCAACGTGGACATCGGCGAGATCCACGAGATGGACCCGGCCGTCTACCGCGACCTGGTGCGTCTGTGGACCCCGCCGGTGTGGTCGGAGGAGGACAGGGACGCGATGGTGGACGTCTCCTTCAAGGGCGCCGGCTCCGAGCCGTTCACCACCGACCACTCCGTCGTCGGCGTGCCCGACATCTGGGACGTCTACATGTGCAACATCGCCCTGGACCACCGGGCCTACGAGGTGCTGCCGCTGCTGCCCTCGATCGAGACCATCGGCAGCGACTACGCCCTGCTGCACGCCATGGTCCACGCCCGGCTGCCCGGCGTCGTCCACAACCGCCACATCGTCAACTACTACACGCCCGAACGTCGCATCGGCGCCGGCTTCCTCTCCTACCAGATGCGGTTCGTCAAGTTCCTGCTCTCGATGCTGTACCTGTACCCGGTCTACGGCGGGATGATCGACCTCGGCCGCGGGATGCTGGACGAGCGGCACGGGCTGAAGGTCGAGCCGATCCTCGACCTGGTTCGGGGCAGCGTCGACTGGGACCGGGCCGGGAACGAGCACTGCCTGGACGTCCTGGACCGCTCCTACCGCAAGCTGGGCGGCAAGTACGCCGAACTCGCGGACGTGGTGGCCGGGAAGCGGCAGCAGCTCCTGGACGAGGCGCAGGAGGACGCAGGGCGCTGGGCGGTCCTGGTGGAGGCCTGGGCGGGGATGGTGGCCGCCGCCCGCGCAGAGGGCCTCCGCCCCGGCGTGGACGGGGCGGCCGGGTGAGCGAGGACTTCCTGATGCGGCGGCTGGCCGACGACGACCGGGACGCCGGGTCGCGCCGGAACACGACGCCTACGCGGCCGACGGCCTGTCGGATGGCCGGGAGACACTGCGGTCCCGTGCTCTCGGCTCGCCGGAGACCTGTCGTGCCGGAGCAGCGCGGCACGGTCAGCTGTTGTCCGGGTGGTAGACGCTGAGGTCGCCGTAGGCGGCCAGGACGCCGGCCAGGTCGCCGGGTTTGCCTTGGAGAACGGCGTCCAGGAAGGCGAGAGTGGCTGCGGCGACGACGCGCGGGCTCTCGGTGCGGCCCAGGGAGCCGACGATCGAGGGCACGGGCGGCAGGTACAGGGGGCCGTCCATGAAAGTGAGATGTGCGGCGCCGGGGATGGTGAGCCGGTAGCTCGTCGCGGCGCCGGACTCGAGCACCTCGGTGAGGCGGGGTATGTAGCGCGGGTCCGTTCCCGGGGTGATGGCCTGGGTGAGCGCGAGCGTCGGCTGGCCGAGGGAGGGCGAGGTGGGGCCGTGGGGGTAGCCGTCCAGATCGATGACGGCGTCGAACCGGCGGTCCTGCCGGGCTGCCTGCAGGGCGGCAGCGCCACCCATGGAGTGGCCGGCCACCGCGACCCGGCCGGTGTCCAGGCGTCCGGTCAGCGGGCCGGCGATCTCACCTCGGTCCAGGCTTTCCAGCCGGGTGAGGACGAAGCCGAGGTCGGCGGCTCGAACCGCTGTCCAGCCGGCCGCCAGCTCGTCGTCCTTGTCCGGGTCGCCGGTGGAGGCGGTCTCGGTGTCGATGGTCCGGCCGTCGGCGAGGACGACGGCGGCGGAGTCGTACGGGTGGTCGAGGGCGGCGACCACGTAGCCGTGGCTGGCCAGTTCCTCCGCCCAGGCGGTGTTCTGGGTGCGCACTCCGCCCGACCCGGGAGAGAACAGCACGACGGGGAACCGTCCCCCCTTGCTGTCCACCGGGGCGTCGACGACCGCATGGGTGCGGGCACGCGGAACACCGTCGACCAGGAAGCCGGGCAGGCCGACTCCGCGGGCGAGGGCGTCGGAGACGGTGCGCGCCTCCTGCTCCGTGCGTCCGAGGTACTGGGCCCGCTGCGCGCCTGCGGGGCTCTTCTGGGCGGGGTACCAGAGCTGGACCACGACGGTGCGCCGGTCGTCCGGATCGGCGGTGAAGGTCTCGGGGCGGCGTGGGTCGGTCCACTGCACCACGCGGGTGCCGACCGCGAAGTCGCCCGACGGTTCGGGGAACACGGGCACGGGAAAGGCCCAGGCGGCCACCGGGCCCGTGGCGATCATGCCGATGCAGGCCACCGATCCCGGCAACGCCAGCCACCAGCGGGCCCGCCACGCCGGCCGGCCGGCACGGCGTCGCAGCAGGGGGGCCAAGGCGAACGGCAACGCGAAGGCGGCGCCTGCCAGTACCGGCAGCATCTGCCAGCGGATCCCCGCCACACTCAGCGCGATCGCGGACAGCAGGAGAACCGCCCCGGCCGCAGTCGTGACGCGTGGGCGGGCGGCGGGGGGAAGCCAGCGCGCCACCACCAGCGCGACGGCAGCCGGCACGGCAAGAAATTCCAGAGGGGACATGGACAGTCCCGCGATGATCTCGGTCACCCGGCCATACTCGGCGCCGGGGATGCGCTGCCACATCGATCCCGGGTCGCCATCGTGTGCAACCGGGGTCGCAATCCGTGGCAGGTCCCTGTGCAACCGGGGTCGCAATCGAGCACGCCGGATCAGCGGCCGCCCTACGACCACGGGAGGTAGCGGGACTCCTCCTGCGGTCGTATCGCGGCACGGTGCCATCAGCCGGTGGACTCATGTGCTTCGCGGGCCCGCGGCCTACCGTGACAGGGCTGCGGTACGTGCCGGGCAGCGCGGAGGCGTACGTGCCCCGTAAGCGACCGGGGCGCGGCTGTACGCGGTGGTGGCCCCGGCCGGGGCCGCCATGACGCTGAACCGACAGGGACGTGCGATGACCGAGGCGGCCGCGGAACCCGGCAGTGCCCACCGGGCACGCCACCGGGACCGGGACCGGTGGGCGAGGACGGCCTTACGGCTGACGAGGTACGCCGGCCTGGCCTCCGCGCGAGCGGCGCGACCGGTGAGGGCCGCCCGGCGCTGGGGCCTCCGGCTGCCGCCCACGGTGTGGGACTCGCTGTTGCCGGCGCTGCTCCTCCTCAACGTCGTGACCACACGCGCGCCGCAAGAGCTGCCGGCGGCCGTGGCCCTCACCGCCGCCCTTGCGCTGCCCCTGGTGTGGCGGCGCCGGGCCCCGCTCACGGTGTTCGGCGCCGTGGCAGCCGCGGCCTTCGGCCAGTGGCTGATGGACGTCCAACTGCCGGCGGACATCGCCTTGCTGGTGGCTCTCTACACGGCGGCCGCGAACTCGGGCCGGCGCGGCACGCTCGTCGCCGGTGCCGTCGTGGAGGCAGGGGTCCTGCTGGCCTGTCTGCGCTGGACGACGGAAGGAGCATTCCTGACCCCGTTCGTCGCGGTCACCGCGATGGTCGTCGCCGCCGCCGTCCTGGGTGTGAATGTGCGGACCACGCGCGCCTACCTCGGGGCCCTGGAGGAACGGGCCGCCCGCCTGGAGCAACAGCAGGACCAGCAGGCGCGACTGGCCGCCGCCGAGGAAAGGACGCGCATCACCCGGGAGATGCACGACATCGTCACCCACAACCTGTCCGTCATGGTCGCGCTCACCGACGCCGCCGTCTACGCGCAGCACCGGTCACCCGACAAGGCCACCACCGCGATGCTCCAGGTCGCCGAGACGGGCCGGCAGGCCCTGACCGACATGCGGCGCTCGTTGGGCATCCTGCGGACCGACGAACCGGACGCGGAGCGCCACCCGTTGCCCGGCATCGCACAACTGGAGACCCTCGCCGACCAGATGTGCGCTGCCGGGCTGCCGACCCGCCTCGAGGTCCACGGCGGCCACACCCACATACCCGCCACCGCACAACTCACCGTCTACCGCCTGGTACAGGAAGCCTTGACCAACGCCCTCAAACACACACCCACCGGCACCCGCGCGAAGGTCCGGATACGGTGCTCAACCGAGTCCGTCACCGTGGACGTCACCGACGGCGGCCCCTGCCCACCACTTCCCGGCGCCACACCATCCGGCCACGGCATCCCCGGCATGCGCGAGCGCTCGGCCGCCTACGGGGGGAAGTTGCAGGCCGGCCCCCTTCCGGGCGGCGGCTGGAGAGTCCGTACCCGCCTCTCCCTCGGCGGCGGCGGAGCGGGGTCCGCATGACGATCCGCATCCTGATCGCCGACGACGAAGCGCTGCTCCGCATGGCCTTCAGCACGGTCCTGGAGGCCCAGCCCGACATGGCACCGGTCGGCGAAGCCGCGGACGGCATCCAGGCCGTACGCCTCGCCCGGGAGCTGCGCCCCGATGTCGTCCTCATGGACGTCCGGATGCCCGGGACCGACGGGATCGAGGCGACCCGACAGGTCATCGGGGTCTCCCCGCAGAGCAGGGTGCTGATCCTCACCACCTTCGACCTGGACGAATACGCCTTCGCCGGACTCAACGCCGGAGCCTCGGGCTTCCTGCTGAAGAACACCAGGCCCGAGGAGCTGCTCACCGCGATACGCAGCGTCGCCGCGGGCGACGCGGTGGTCTCCCCGCGGATCACCCGCCGCCTGCTGGAGCACCTGCGCCCGCACATCCCCGACGGCAGCAGCGCCGACCGCGACGACCGGCTGAGCCGGCTCAGCGCCCGTGAACGCGAGGTGCTCGTCCAGGTGGGCTGCGGCCTGTCCAACACCGAGATCGCGGCCACCCTGTATCTCGCGGAGGCGACCGTGAAGTCCCATCTGGGGCGAATCCTGCAAAAGCTCGAACTCCGCGACCGGATACAGGCCGTGGTCTTCGCCTACGAAAGCCGCCTCATCCACCCGGCCTGACCCCGCCGGAGACCTCGCGGCTCTCCTCCGCCCGGTGCGCCACATCCGCGCCGACCCGGCAGCAGGCGACCGGCGAGTCCGCCCGCGCGGGGGGCCTCCGCGCCGAGGCGCGCTGTGGCTACGCTCGGTCTCTCAGCACTACACGACCGATGACATCGTCCGCACCGCCGTGGCCGCCCAGCGGCAGACGGCATGTGTAGCGGCATAGGGACCGACCATGACCTCCTCCCCCTTCGCCGACCCGGCGTTCCACTCCGACCGCTACCCCACCTACGCCGCCCTGCGCGCGGCCTCTCCCGTCCTGCAAGTGTCGTTGGACGGCGGTGCCACCACCGCGACGGTCGTCACCGGCTACGACGAGGCCCGGCAGGCATTCACCGCCCCGCTGTCGAAGGACACCGGCGCGTACTTCGCCGACCGACCGCCCCTCCGGTCCCTGCATCCAGCCGTCGCACGCACCATGCTCGCAACCGATCCACCAGAGCACACCCGGCTCCGGCAGCTGGTGACCAAGGCGTTCACGCCGGCCCGGGTCGACGGTCTGCGCCCCTACATCCGTTCGCTCGCCGAGCAGCTCGTGGGGATGTGGGAGCCCGGCACCGAGGTCGACCTCGTCGAGGAGCTGGCCGGCCCCCTGCCGGTCACCGTCATCTGCCAGCTCCTGGGAGTTCCCCCGGTCGACCGTCCCTCGATCCGCTCCTGGTCGACCGACTTGTTCGCCACCGGCGACCACCAGCGGATCGACGCTGCGTCCCACGCCGTGGCCGGCTACATGTCGGAGCTGATCAGCATCAAGCGCACGCGCCCGGACCGCTCGCTGCTCTCCGACCTGATCGCAGTCCACGACGAGGACGCCGACCGGCTCAGCGAGGACGAGCTGCTCTCCCTCGCCGTGCTGCTACTGGTCGCCGGCCACGAGACCACCACCGCGGCGATCGGCAACGCCGTGCTGGCGCTGCTCCGGCACCCGGCCGAGCTGGAGCACCTGCACGCCAACCCGCACTGCATCCGGACCGCCGTCGACGAGCTGCTCCGGTACGACTCCGCGGTCAGCATCGCCACGTGGCGGTGGGCACCCGACGAGGTGGATCTCAGCGGCACCGCGGTGCCCGCCGGCAGTCCGGTCTTCGGCCACGGGATCCACCGCTGCCTCGGCGCACCGCTGGCCCACGCGGAGGTCGAGATCGTGCTCGGCGTCCTCCTGGAGCGCTTCCCCCGTCTGCAACTGACGTCCCCTGCCGACCGGCTCGTCTGGCGGCAGTCCCGGCTGGTCCGCGGCCTCGTCGCCCTGCCGGTGAGCCTCTGCTGACTCCGCGTGGCGGTCCGGGTGGCGCTTGCGGCCAGCTCACCGGAACCGGGGCGGCAAACGGGCGGGCACGCCCGGCACAGCAGATCTGGATCAAGCGCGCCCTGAGCCGCGACGTCCTCCGGACGGCGGCCGTGGGCCATCTCGTCGACAATGGCCGGCCGATTCCCGCAACTTTCCCTCCCCTTTTTCCGGCGGACGGATTTTGCACGGCGAACCATATACGGATGCGATTGACGTCCGATATACACGGCGTTCACGCGACACCTGGAACACGAGATCAGGGCGAGTCCACGCCACATCACCGCGTCATTTTGGACGTCTGCCAACTCTCCTGACACCCTGCCCGGAAAAGGACCGCACTATGGGGTGCGGGAACTCCCCGCAATCACCTCACCCTGTCCGATGCGACCACTGGAGAAAGCCGTCATGCGATCAGCCGTCCGCACGAAATTCACCCGATTCCTGGCCGTCCCCGCCCTTGCCACGGCTGGTGCGATCCTCGCGACCGCGCCCGCGCACGCCGCGACCATCTCGATAGGCGTCAACGGCGCGACCGTCGCGGATGCCGGCCGGACGCTGAACGTCTCCGTGACCTACCGGTGCCTCACGGACTTCCAGTGGGCCGCCATCACCGTGCAGGCCGCACAATCCACCGTGTCCGGTCGGGGCTCGGTCCACGTCCCCTGCACCGGCGCTCTGGCGACCGCGACCGTTCCGGTGAGCAGCACCGCACCCGATGGCGCGTGGACCAGGTCCGCGGTGAACCTTTCGGTGTACATCGCCGACGGCGAGCTCAATCGCACCAGGACCACGGCCACGGTCGTCGCCAACTGACCGTGAACCAATGACCCGGCCAGCCCGACACCGTACCGGGTTGACCGGCTCGGGTTCGAGGGCCTGCAGTCCCGCGCCGCAGCAGGCGGCGCGCGAGCTGCCGGCCCACGCCGAGGTGTGAACTGCCCCCGTTCGCATGTCCCGGGAGACAGCGCGGGCTCCGCACCGGCGCCGAAGACCGGATCCGCGCTGCGCTCACCCGCAGCAGGCACGTCGTCATCTGCAACGTCCGCACGCAGGACACCCGATCGACGCCGGCCGGGCCTCGCCGACGCGGTGACCGTGGCCGTGCTCGAAAACACCTGGCCGGCGCCCGGCGACAGCGCGGCGACCGGGGCCCGCGAACTCCCGGCATCCGGCATCCGGCGGAAATCGAAAAGACCCGGGCTCGCCGGGAACCGCCCGGCTTGATCGACCCATTCGAACAGGGGCAGGATCCTCACTCATGGAAGAGACCTGGAAGATCGTCAACTCCCTTGCAACAAAGCTTGATTCACACTTCGACCGCAGCGACGAGCAGCGGTGGACCGTGCAGGCGCTGAAGCTCCAGGAGGAAGCCGGAGAGGTCGCCGAGGCCGTCATCGGGGCACTCGGCGCCAACCCCCGCAAGGGTCACTCGCACGACTGGGACGACGTGCGCAAGGAGACCTGCGACGTGGCCCTGTCCGCCCTGGTGATGCTCACCCGGATGGGCGGCGACGCCCGCAGGTTCTTCGAAGAGCACATCCGCTCGGTCGCCGCCCGCGACACGAAGGACGGCACCGCGGCCTGAGCGCCCAAGTGCAGGTCGTCGGCACGGGTTCGCGCTGCCGACGGCCGCCCAGGGACCGACGAGCCGCCCGAGGACCGAGCCGGGTGAGCCGCCGGAGGCCGACCTGCGGCGGCCGGCCTCCGGCGGACCCGGTCGTCCTGTCGCCGGACCACGACGGCCACCAGTGGGCCGACGCGGACCGGCTTCCGCCGACCGGCGAGGGCCGGCGCACGGTGATCGAGTGGCTCACCGGCCGGCTGACCCTCTCCGGCTGGAGGCCGGTCGGCGGCTACCTCACCACCATCGCCCGCCCCAGCGCCTACGGCTGCTTCCTGGTCACCGACCCGTACGGGCGCGTCCTCGGGATGCGGTCCACCATCGACCCGGGCGTGTGGAACTTCCCCGGCGGCAACGTCGAGCACGGCGAGACACCGTTCACCACCGCCCTGCGCGAGGCGCAGGAGGAACTGGGCCTCGGCCTCGCCGCGGAGAACCCCGAGGTCATCGCCCGACAGCGCCTGGTCGCCGTCATCCACGAGCAGGCCGGCACCGAGTACCCCGTCCCCGTCTGCGGCTACGTCTTCGACGGCGGCGTCCTCACCGAGGAGCAGCAGGCCCGGATCCGCCTCGATCCCACCGAGCACACGTGGCGGTTCGAGACCGCCCACGACTGGCGCGCCCACATGAACCCGGACCGCTACCGGCGACTCCTGCAGATCCTGCGCGCCCACCGCTCCGGCCAGGCGCTCTACCTCGAACGACCCGGTCCGGTGGACGACTTCGAGGGCGTCATGGTCCTCGTCACCGACCCGGCGGGGCGACTGCTGCTGCACCACCGCGACGACAAGCCCGGTATCGCCTGGCCAGGCTACTGGACCCCGATCGGCGGATGGCGGGAGGCCGACGAGACACCCGAGGAGACCGCGGCCCGGGAGGTCCGCGCGGAAGCCGGGGTCGAGATCAGCCGGATCCGGCTGGTGCCGGGCCCGCAGCACGACCTCGTCTCCCCGCTCACCCGCGTCCTGCACGCCGTCTGGGACGGCCCCGAGGACGACCTGCGGCTCGGTGACGAGGTCCTGGCCGTACGCATGGTCCCCTTCGCCCAGGTGCTCGGCCTCAAGGTCCCGCCCTACATGCACCACTACCTGCCGCTGCTCTCCGCAGCGGCCGACCAGCCCACCGGGAGGACCTCGTGACCCGTTCCGAGCTGGTAGGTGTGCAGGTCCGTCCAGGTGGTCTTCGCGTGCCTGGTGTCCGAGGCCGATGACCGCCGCGCGTCGTTTCATGGGCTGACTCCTTCCGCTTCGCGAGGGAACTTGTCGATGCGTGTCGAGTACAGCGCCAACTCCGCTTTCCTGGAAAGGCATTGTCTGTAGTCCCGGGGTTGTCCCGCGCTCGCGCGCAGTAGGCTGCCTGTCACTGTCGATGATGGAATTGGCCCCGTGGACGACCCGATCCGGCACCCCCTCGCCTACGCCCGCGAACTGCGCGGGTGGTCACAGAGCGACCTCGTCGTGTTCCTCGACCGGGCCGCCCGCAAGCACGGGCTCCGCTCCGGCGCGGACAAGACGGCCGTCAGCCGGTGGGAGAACTGGCGTAAGCAGCCGAACCTGGACTCCCAGATCCTGATCGCGGAAGCCTTCGACGTTCCGATCGCCGGCATGGAGCTGTTCGGGTGGCCCGATTGGCTGCCCGGTCGCGAGGTTCCGCTGCCACTGGGATCGGCGTACACCGTCCAAGCACTTCGAGATGCACAGAGAGCCGCCATGGACCGCCGCAGCTTCATGACCTTCAGCGCCGTCTCGCTGGCCGGCCTCGCCGCCCAGTGGGCCACGATCGAGCCCGATCGCCTGACTTCCGCCCTCGACGGCAGGACGGCCGTGGACCCCGGGCTCGTGGACTGGCTGGAGGAAACCAGCGCGAAGCTGACGACGCTGCCCACCGAACAGCGCCAGCACACGATCAAGCTGATGGACGCTCATCTCGCCACCGTCACCGACCTGATCGAGGGCGGCGGCCACGCCGAGCCCGTCGCCAAGCGGCTGCACCTCCTGGCCGCGTCACTGGCCACCACCTGCGGCTGGCACCGCTTCGACCAGGGCAAGCACTTCGCTGCGGGAAAGCTCTGGGCGGGGGCCTTGCAAGCCGCCAACGCCGCAGGCGACCGCGACTTCGGCGCCGGTGTGCTCTCCGACTTCGCCTACCAGTCGAACTGGATCGGCCAACCGAACGTCTCGGTGGACCAGCTCGGCCACGCACTGTCCGGTACCAAGCACCCCACCGCCCGGTCGCTGCTGTTCCTCCGGCGGGCCAGGGCCTACGCCGCGCTCGGCGAACGCTCCGCGTGCTACCGCGACCTGTCCGACGCCGAGACTGCACTGTCGACGCGGGCCAGCGACCCCGCGCCAGGCTGGTGCGCGTGGATGAGCCCCGCGGACCTCGCGGTCGACTCCGGCCAGTGCCTGCTCGATCTCGGCCGGGCCGACGAGGCGCACGTCAGGATCGCCGAGGGCCTGGCCCTCCTGCCCACGGCCCGGGACAAGACGCGTGGCATCTTCCTGACCTACCAGGCCAAGGGCTTCCTGCAATCCAACGACGTCGAGCAGGCTCTCGCCGTCACCACCGAATCCCTCGATCTGGCCACCCGCATCGGCGCCGAGCGGTGCGTCAGCCTGGTCCGCGAACTTGCGCCGGCGTTCAAGCCGTACCGCCAGGTTGACGGCGTCGCCGATCTCATCGAGCGCGTCCGGGCTGCGTGACGGATACTCAGATCAGAGTCGCGGTAACCAGCGACCGCAGAGGATCCGAGCTGCCGTCGCCAGGAGGCTGCCAAGCGCCAGTCTGCGAAGCCCGGCCCCATGCGGGTCGCGGGGACCGGGCTTCGCGCCGCTATCAGCGAGAAGTGCTGGATGTGCTCGCAGGAGCGCACGTCTTGGGGGTGGCGTCGTGGTGGTGTCCGGCGAGCCAGAGCCCGGCGAGGAGTCCTGCGATCGCCAGGACCTTGTGCCGGTTCTGCTTCCACCATGACGGTGATCCGGCTGCCATGAAGCGCAGTTGCGTGTACTCAGGATGCTCGCGGGGCGGTGTGTCCTTGAACAATCCCATCTCTGGTGAACCTCCTCTCCCCCTTGGGAGGTTCATGACCATACGGCGCCCTCTGCCTTGATCGCAGACATTTAATCCCGCCTCACCGTCCCCGACTGGCCGGTCCGGACGGGTAGCCGGGCCACACCGGCGGCGGCGCCGGGTTCCGCCTTGGCCTGCTCCAGTTCGAGCGACAGGCCGGCGATGATCCGGCGCATCACCTCGGACCTCGACCGGCTGGCCGGCATGACCGCGCCCGCTCCGACCCGACGACGCCCGACCGGCCGCTGCGCAGCGCGGCGGGCCTCTACGAGCTGTCGGCGTGTTGAGTCCTGCCTGGGCGATCCAACGTCGGCGGACGCCATCCGGGGGGCCAGGTGGATGCCGCCGACATCCGAAGCCATTCCCGCCACAGCTGTCCCGACGGACAGTCAGAATCCCTTCGCCGAAAGGCCATCGTCGAGGCATGATGGACGGGAACGCGATGCTGGCGGCGGTCCGGATCGGGGCGCCGTGGAGGAACGAGCCGGAGGCTTCTGGTGTCCGACCCAGTGACGGCCCTTGCGATGACCGGTGCGACGACCCTTGTCGCGGCGATGGCCACCAGTACTTGGCAGATGGCCAGAACCAGGGCCGTCGCGTTGTTCCGGCGCCGGGGTGACTCCGAGCAGAACGTCGAGGCGCAGCTGGAGCGCAGCCTGGCCCGTGTGGAGAGGGCGGAAGCGGCAGAGGCCGTCCGCGAGGCGGAGGTCGCCCGGTGGCGGGACGACCTTGTCGACCTGCTGCGCGACCGTCCTGACACCGAGAGCGGTCTCAGGGATTTGATCCAAGAGGTCCAGCCGTTACTCCCGGCGGTCCGGCACCAGTGGGTGCAGCACGTCGTCGCGCGCGACGGCGGCTCGGCGTACGGTGCGCTCGGCCCCGGCAGCACCGTCAACGTCCACTACCACCCCGGGGTTGTGAGTCCGCCGCCCGCACCGCCTCAGGGAACGGCGGTGGACCACAGCCGATGAAGCCTTCGCCCCCGGGATCCGGGCATCCGGGGGAACCCGCGGACGCGCGGCAGACGGTGCGGGCGGACAACGGTTTCGCCTACGGTGCGATCGGTGCGGACATCCATGTCTTCGGCGACGGTGTTCCGTTGTACCTCCTGGAGAACTGGCATCCGCCGGAACCGGTGGACCCGGAATTCCTGCGGGAGCTGCCCAGCCGTATGCTCAATGCCCGCTTCGCCGTCGTCGGCTTCACCGGGCGCGAAGCGGAACTCGCCGACCTGTGCCGGTGGCGTGAGACAGGGCCGCGAATGGCTGTGCGGTGGCTGCATGCTCCCGGAGGCCAAGGCAAGACCCGCTTGGCGTCCGAGTTCGCGCGGGACTCGCTCGACCATGGCTGGAAGGTCGTCACGGCCACGCACGGTCCGGGCACCGTCTATCCGCCTCCGGGAAGCCAGGATCTGGGTCTTGACGGCATGTGCGGTCTACTGCTGCTCGTGGACTACGCCGACCGGTGGCCGCTGACGCATCTGACCTGGCTGTTGAGCAACGCCGTGCTCCATCGGCCGACGGTGCGCACACGTGTCCTGATGCTGGCCCGCAGTGCCGATCTGTGGCCCGCCTTACGGGGCGCGCTCGCCAACTATCAGACGGCCGTCTCGGCCCACGTCCTGCCCTCTCTGCCGGACGGCGGTGGCGAGTCGGACCGACGTGCCGAGATGTTCGCCGCGGCCCGCGACAGCTTCGCCGCCCGATACGCCATCCCGGCTTCCGGCATCTCCTTACCGGGCTTTCTGGACCAGCCGGAGTTCGGACTGACCTTGGCGGTGCACATGGCCGCCCTTGTTGCGGTCGACGCCCGGGACAGCGGTCATCGCCCGCCCAGCGATGCCGCGGGACTGACGGTCTACCTCCTGGACCGCGAACACCTGCACTGGCAGCGGTTGTACGGCGACGCCACCCATGAACTCGATCCCACAGGGCGGACGTTCCGCACTCCTCCCGAGGTGATGAATCGAACGGTGTTCGCCGCTGCCCTCACAGGCCCGCTGGACCGGCCCACCGGCACCGCAGTGCTCCAGGAGCCGCCGCTCCGGACGGCCTCCCAGGGCATCACCGCCGAGCAGATCATCACCGATCATGCCGCCTGTTACCCACCGGCCCGGCCTCTCTCACAGACGGTGTTGGAACCTCTCTACCCCGACCGCCTCGCGGAGGACTTCCTCGCGCTGACCTTCCCCGGTCATCCGGTGGATTATCCGGCGCAGGGGTGGGCCGGACCGGTCGCCACCGTGCTGCTGAACCGCGAAGGGAACGCCGCTCCCGCTCCGTGGGTGCCCCGCGCGGTCACGTTCCTCACCGCTGCGGCGGAGCGTTGGCCCCACCTCGGTCCCGGGTATCTGTATCCCCTGCTGGAGGAGGATCCGGGGCTCGCCGTCGCCGCCGGCGGCGCGGCTCTCACGGCACTCGCCGCTCTCGACGGCATCAGGCCCGAACTGCTGGAAGCCGTCGAAGAGCACTTCCCCGGACATCGGCATGTCGACCTCGACACGGGAATCGCCGCGGTCGCCAGGCGCCTTGCGCAGCACCGTCTCGCAGGATCCCAGGACCCGGCGAGCCGGGTCGACGTCCTGATCGGTCTCAGCCTGCGCCTGTCCAACGCGGGGTGGCGAGAGGAAGCCCTGTCCGCGGCAGAGGAAGCGACCGCCCTGTCCCGGCACCTTGCCGAGACCCAAGGCCGCTCCACCCCCGATCCCGGCTACCTCAGGACGTCCGCCGTTCATGCGGCGAGACTGGCAAGCGCACTGCGGAACCTCGGTACGAGCTTGTCACGGCTCGGGCGGCGTGAGGAAGCACTGACCGCGACCCAGGAGGCCGTGGAACTCCTCCGGGTTTTGGCGCCGCTGGACCCCGACGACTTCGAGCCGGCTCTGGCCGAGGTCCTGAGCAACCTCAACGCGCATCTGGCGTGGGCCGGACGGCCTGAGGAGGGACTGGCCGCGGCCGAGGAGGCCGTCACGGTGCACAGACTCCTGGTGGACGGCAATCCCGACGCGGACGGCAAGGGTCTGGCTGGTGCTCTGGGCAACCTCGCCGCCGGGCTGGCCGACGTCGCCCGGCATGAGGACGCCCTGACCGCCACCCGGGAGGCGGTTGCCCTGTGGCGCCGCCTGGCGTCCGGCAACGCGCCGGCCTACGAACCGGATCTCGCGGCTTCTCTGAACAACCTCGCGATCGGTCTGGAGGAGACGGGGCGCCCGGCGGAAGCCCTCGCGGTGGCGCGGGAGGCCACGGCACTGCAACGCCGGCTGGCCGAAGTCAACCCGACGGCCCACCGTCGGAACCTTCCTTCAGCGCTTGTCACGCTCGGGTTCGCTCTGGTGGCGACCGGTTGCAGCCATGAGGCAGTGTCCGTGGCAGAGGAGGCCGTGGCCCTCGCGCGGCGCCTCGTCGAGGAAGAGCCCGACGCCCTCACAGAGGCCCTCGTCAACTCGATGAGCTTCATGAGCCTGGCGTTGAACGCGGCGAATCGTTTCCAGGAGGCCGTGACAGCGGCCGAGGAGGCCGTGGCGGTGCGCCGGCGAATGGTTGCGGAACGTCCCGCGGCCAATGCCGCGCCACTCGCCGATGTGTTGGTCCGTCTCGCCGAGTGGCTAGGGACGGTGCATCGCCACCGGGAGGCGGTACGAGCGGCCGAGGAGGCCGTGACTGTCGGACGGCGCCTGGCCGCCACCAATCCGCCGGCTCATGCGGCGAGGCTCGCCAACGCACTGGTCACCCTCAGCAGCAGTCTGCTCAACGCCGGGGACCAGCCGCAGGACGTCACCGCCGCAGCAGAGGAGGCGGTAGCGCTGCTACGGCCTTCGCTCTCCACCGACCCGATGTCCATCGGGAAACTCGCCGCCGCGCTGCTCACTTCCGCGAATGCCCTCACATTCGCCGGAAACCCGCGAGAGGCCATCGCACGGGCCGAGGAAGCGGTCGGCATCCTGAGTCGACTGGCCGCATCCGATCCGGCCGTCTACGCCACCACCCTGGCGGGAGCACTGCGCGACCTGGCGACCTGTGCGGCCCAGGCACACGAGTGGGAGAAGGCACTCTGCTCCGCCGAGGAAGCCGTTTCCTTGTACCGACAGCACGCCCCGGCGGCACCAGGTCATGAACTGGACCTGGCAGCCGCCCTGCGCGAGCTGAGCACCGCCTGTCTGAACGTCGGGTCCCAAGGCCGGGCACTCGTCTTGGTCGAGGAAGCCGTCGCCCTGCTGCGGCGCCTCGCCGAGCCGGAGCCGGCGGCGGTTGCCCCCCGTCTCGCCGGAGTGCTGATCAGCCAGCTGGGCTCCGCATTGACCGCTATGGGCCGACATGAGGAGGCCCTCGCGGCGACCGAGGAGGGCGTCACGATCCTTCGTTGGCTGTCGGAGGCCGATGAGGAGGCGCACCGTCCGGCTCTTGGCATCGCCTTGTACAACCTGAGCAACGACCTGGCGGCGACGGGACGGCTGCAGGAGTCCCTGGCGGCATGCGAGGACAGCGTGCTGCTTCTCTCGCAATTGGTCGAAACCAATCCGGTCATCCATGAGCCCGACCTGGCCAACGCGCTGAACAACCTCAGCAACAGGCTGGCGGAGCAAGGCCGGGACCGGGACGCCCTGTCCGCGGCCGAAGGAGCGGTACTGCTCTACCGAAAGGTCGCCGAGAGGGGCTCGCCGTATCACCAGCAGCGCCTCGCGATCACCCTGTACAACTTCGGCCTGCGCCTGTCCCACGCGGGGCAGCAGGAGAAATCCCTGACCACGTCCATGGAGAGTCTGGCGCTGCTCAGGCGGCTGGCTGAGGACGCCCCGGAGACGAACGAACCCCATCTGGCCATGGTGCTGCTGCGGCTCGGCACACTCTTGTCAGAGCTCGGACAATCCGAGGCATCGCTGCGCCTGACGCAGGAATCAGTGCTGATATACCGCCATCTGGCCCAGCAGGATCCCGCCACGCATCTCGAATCCCTCGCCATCGCGCTCAACAACCTCGGCGCCGACCTCCTCGAATTGGGAAACGCGCAGGACGCCGTCACGGAGACACAACTGGCCGCGCAGATCTTCCGCCGGCTGGCGGGCAGCGACCCGGCCGGTTTCGGTCCCGTGCTCAGTGCCACGCTGCACGGCCTAGCCGCACGGTTGTGGGCGGCGGGACGGCCTGCGGACGCGCTGAGCGTGACCGTCGAGGCGAGCGCATTGAGGCGGCGGCTGGTGGCAGGCGACCCGGCCGGCGAGGCGGACCTCGCCGACAACCTGCAGATTCTCGCCACGAAGCTGGCTGAGCTCAAACGCCGCGACGAAGCCTCGGCGATCGCCGAAGAGGCCGCGGACCTGCTGGAGAAGCTGGCCCGCTACGATCCCGTCACCTACGAACCGGACCTGGCCGGGGCTCTGCACCTGCTCGGCGACTGTCGTCGCAAAGCAGGCGAACGGGGTGCGGCCCGCGACGCCTTCGGGCAGGCGGTGGCAATCCGTCGACGTCTCGCGCGGTCCGATCCGGCGAAGTACCAGCCTGTGCTGGCCTTCTCGCTGCATGACCTGGGAGCGATATCGGCCGTCGTCGGGGACCTGGAGAGGGCCCGGGCCGATCTGGGGGAGGCGGTGGCAATCCGCCGGGGACTCGCCAACTTCCATCCAGCGGGCCATGAACCTGACCTCGCCTTTTCGCTGGCCGCCCTGGGAGGTGTCCTGGGGACGCTGGAGAGGTTCGACGAAGCCTTGGCAGTCGCGGACGAAGCGGTGGCCGTGCGGCAACGGCTCGCCGAGGAGGACGCGGCGTACTTCGAGGACGCGCTTGCCGGGCTCTTGTCCGCTCTCGGTTTCAATCTGGCCAGGGCGCGTCCGGGGCAGTGTGCGCGCGCCCTCGCGATCACAGAGGAGGCGGTGTCCGCGTACAGGCGCCTGGCGGAACAACACCCTTCGGCCTATCTGCCCGACCTGGCCCAGACGCTGCACGACCTCGGCAATCTCTTCTGGCAGATGCGGCAACCCGACAAGGCCGCAGTGGTGACAGGGGAAGCGGTCGCCATCTGGCGCCGCCTGAATGACTCGGGGCAGAAGTCCGAGCGCCGGCTTGCCGCGGCACTCCGCGACCTCGCAACCTTCCGTGACCGGATGAAAGGCTAGTACTGCAGCGGTGGGAAACACAGGCAGTCGATAACAGCCCGGCTGTGCTCCCGGTCCGTCCGGTCAAGGAGGCCTGAACCACGGCTCGCGCGTCGATGCCGAGCCGGCGGCTCGTGGATAGACTGACCAGGCGTTCCAGGAACGGACCCGGCGCGGGCAGCGGAGCATTCGGCGCCCCGTTGTCGCACGTGCACGCCACTCCCCGTGACCGTACGGCGGCGGCGAGCCTGTCGCGGATGATCCGGCAGCGGGCCATCGATCGGACGGGAGCCCTGCCATGGCGAACACGTCCAGGTCTCCGGGCGGCTACGACCCCGAGATCACCCGCCCCGTGTCCGCCCGTGCTGCCTCGCCTTCGTCGGGCTCCCCCGGTGACGCCGAGCCGACCGCGGCCAACGACC
This sequence comes from Kitasatospora sp. NPDC022785, assembly GCF_055561295.1. NCBI lineage: Bacteria > Bacillati > Actinomycetota > Actinomycetes > Kitasatosporales > Streptomycetaceae > Kitasatospora > Kitasatospora sp. NPDC022785. Next base: position 65,073 of record NZ_JBVHHB010000013.1, read on the forward strand.
GGCTGGCGCTCAACGGCATGGGCAGCTTCGACTGGGACCTCGACCGGGGCACCTACCACCTCGACGACGTGGGCCTGGAAGTGTTCGACCTACGGGCCGACGAGTTCGACGGAGTGCCCGCGTCACTCTCCGCCAGGGTGCTGCCGACGGACAGCGAGCGGCTCGACGAGGCCGTGTCGCTCGCGCTACGGGAGGGACACCTGACCTTCGCGTCCTACTTCCGCCTGGTCTGCCGCGACGGAACGCTGCGCTGGGCCCACACGCAGGGGCGCATCCTGCGAGACCCGCAGGCGCACCCATACCGCATCGTCGGCATCGTCCGCAACGCCGAGGAGGAGCTGGCCCACGCCGAGGGGATGCGGACGCTCGCCGCCGACCGGCGCCGCCAGACCGACTCCGTGCGCGCCACCACCGAAGCCCTCGCCCGCGCCGTCACCGTCCGCGACGTGACCAATGTGCTGACCGACAGCGAAGGGCTGCGACGCTTCGGGGCGGACGGGCTCGCCCTCGGGCTGGTGGACGGGGGCGTCATGCGCCTCGTCGCCGTGACCGAGCAGCCGTCGGCGGAGCTCAGGGCCCAGGACGACCTGTCGCTGACCCACCTGGGGGACGGGCTGCCGCTGTCCGAGGCCGTGCTCACCCGGCGCGCGCGCTTCGTCAGCACCAGGGAGGAGCTCACCACCCGCTACCCCCGCCTTCTGCCCTACGCCGAGGAGATGGGGATCGAGGCGGCGGCCTTCCTGCCCCTGGCCGCCCAGGCCCGCGCCCTCGGCGCGCTGGGCCTGTTCTACCGGGACAGGCACCACTTCAGCACCGAGGACCGGAACATCTGCATCGCGCTCAGCAGCGCCGTCGCGCAGTCCCTGCAACGCGCCATGCTCTTCGACCAGGAACGCGAATTCGCGACCACGCTCCAGACCACCATGCTGCCGCGCCGCATCCCCGAGATCAGCGGCGGCGCGGTGGCCGTCCGCTACCGCGCCGGCCGCAGCGGACGCGAGGTGGGCGGGGACTGGTACGACGTCATCCCTCTGCCGGGCCGGCGGGTGGGTCTCGTGGTCGGCGACGTGGAGGGGCATGACAGCCACGCCGCCGCCATCATGGGCCAGTTGAGGATCGCCCTGCGGGCCTACGCCACCGAGGGGCACACTCCCGCCACGGTCATGGCCCGCGCGTCCAGGTTCCTCGCCGATCTCGACACCGAGCGGTCCGCGACCTGCATCTACGTCGACGCCGACCTGGAGACCGGAACACTGCGCCTCGTTCGGGCCGGCCACCTCGAACCACTCGTGCGGCACAGCACCGGCCGTACCAGCTGGGCCAGCGTCCGCGGTGGCCTGCCGCTCGGCGTGGCGACGGTGTTCGGCCAGGACGGCTACCCCGAGACCCGTCTCGACCTCAACCCCGCGGACACCCTGCTTCTGTGCACCGACGGCATGGTCGAACACCCCGGCCAGGACATCGCGGACGGCATCGAAGCCCTCGCCGCCGCCATGCGCGCCGGCCCGCTCGACACCGAGGCGCTCGCCGAGCACCTCTGCGCCGGCCACCCTAACCGCCTCGACAGCAGCGACGACATGGCGCTCCTGCTGCTGCACCGCGCGGCCGTGTCCGGCACCCACGCCACCCGGCAGATGACCCAGCACGTCCACCAGGCCGATCCGGAAGGGCTGGCGGAGACCCGGGCCATGCTCCGGCAGGCTCTGGCCGCGTGGGGTGCGGCCGACCTCCAGTCCGACATCGAGCTCACCGCGGACGAACTGATCACCAACGCCCTGGTCCACACCGACGGGGGCGCACTGCTCACCATAGAACTACGGGCTGGGACCGCCCCCTGCATCCGCCTGGAGATCCGGGACCGCTCCAGCGTCCTGCCGCGCCGCCGGACCCCCGGCGAGACCGCCACCTCCGGCCGCGGCCTGCTGCTGGTGGAGGCCCTCACGGGGAGCTGGGGCGTGGAGCCACTCGGCAGCGGCAAGAACGTCTGGTGCGAATTCCCGCTGGCGTGTTGACGATCCGACGGCAGTTCACGTGTCCGGCCCCTCCTCGATGCACGGGGCTGCTCCGGGAATGCCCCTCGACCTGCGGAAGCTCCCGTGTGCGCACGGCCCGGGCGGCGGCTCGATGCCCCGTGTGCGCAGGCCGTCCTTCAGGTGCGCCAGGTAGGCGGCGTCGTTGCCGTAGCTGCCGTACTCGTTCTCGACCTGGACGGCGACGACCGGGCCGCCGCGCGAGGCCTGGAGCTCGGCGAGGACGGGGATCAGTTGGTCGAACCGCTGGTCCACGGCGGCCAGGTAGGCGGGGTCGGCGGTGCGCAGCCGCATCGACTCGTCGGCGAGCGGCCAGGCAGGGAGCCCACCGAGGTCCCATTCCGCGCAGATGTAGGGGCCGGGGCGGGCGATCACGTCCAGGCCGAGCGCGTCGGCCTCGCGGATGAAGGCGGCGACGTCGTGCCAGCCGTCGAAGCGGGCCGGGCCGGGGGCCGGCTGGTGGAAGTTCCAGGCGATGTACAGCTCGACGGTGTTGCAGCCCGTGGCCTGCAGGCGTTGCAGCCGGTCGCGCCAGAGCTCGGGGTGGATGCGGAAGTAGTGCACGGCGGCGGAGATGACGCGGTGTTCCCGGCCGTCGCGCAGGAAGCGAGGGCCGTCGACGGGCAGCGCTGGTCGCTCGTTCATGGGTGTGGTTGCTTTCGGTCGTCGTCGGTGTGCGGCGCCGGGCACCGCCTGGGGTGGCCGCGCCCGGCGCCGTCCGGTCACTGGGGTGTGACGGAAGGTCTCAGCGGAAGGTCAGGGTCGTCACGGGCGACCGCGAGGGTGGCCGGACCACTCGGGTTCGACGCCCTCCCACTCCGTTTCCCAAGCTGCGGTCGCCTTCCTGTCGATCCTGCGGCACCCGAGCGCGTAGCCCGCGAGGGCGGCGCCCGACAGCCCGGCCATGGCACCGGTCCCGATCAGGACGGCTGTCGTGGCGATCTCCGTTCCCGGCCGGGTCGGGGATGCCGGCCGCCCCTGGTCATCGACCCAGACGGCGACCGCTGTTCCCACGCCGGCGTCCGCACCGACCTCAACCGGCCCACTGCCGCGCACCGCTGCCGGGAACTGCCAGACCGCCTGCGCGTGGTATCCCCCCGCCCCGGTGAGTGCACCGGGCTCGTCCGGTACCGCCGCTGCGACGGTGGTCGCGGTGGTCCGGTGGCGGTGCAGTCCCTCGTCCCGTGCCTGACGCTGGTCGGCCCGCAGAACGAGGAGGGCCGTCAGCAGCGCGCAGGCGAGGGAGACCACCAAGGCGACCATGAGGGCCAGGAAGAGGCGGCTGCGTTGAACGTCGTCGTGACGGCTCAGCGGGTTCGAATCGCGGCCTGCTGCTCTCCGGACGTGTCGTCGGAGGGTGGTCCTGGTGGCGTGCCCTGCGGCTCTGGGATGTCCGGGTGCCATGGTGGCTCCTCCTCGCCGGGGACTGTCAGGGGACGACGGGCCTGCCCCCGCCTCCTGGTGGCCGGGGCGAGCGTGTGCCCCGGTGGTGCCGGTCGGGTCAGGGTCCGAACCTTTGGCCGGTCACGAGTTCCGGGTGGATGGTCAAGTAGCCCCTGGCCGGTTGGTGTCCCCACCGGCGGGGGCCCCGGTGGTGCAGGTCCGCGACCATGACCGGGTCGGTCACCAGGTGGGAGCGGCCGACGATGAGCACGGTCCACCCTCGAAGCGTCTGCTCGTCGAAGTGGTCGGCCTGGAATCCGACCACCTCTCCGTCCATCACGTCTGCCCGCCAGCTCGCGGGTACGGGGATGACCAGCTCGCCAAGCCCGTCCAGGGTGAAACAGGACGGAGTGACGGCGGGCATCGCATCATCGGTGTGGATGAGACGCCCGATCGCGGTCTGCCGGAGCAGGTCCAGGCTCTGTGCCCGCGTGCACTCGCCGGCTCCGTCGCCATCCGCCGATCGGGTCTCCGGGATACCGCCATGCGGGCTGTCAGAGTGAACCATCGGGTCCACCTCCGAGGGCCTCAGCCGCGGGTCCACGGGCAGAAGCCTCGCTGTCACCGGGGAGCTCAAGCCCCTCGGACCGACCTCTCCAGCCGGCCGGGAAGTGACCTGTCGCGAGTGCACCGGATCCTGTCGGCCCCGGGGGCAGGCCACCGAGGGAGTTCCTGCACATGGCGCCGACCTCCTCCGGTGAGTTCATGGCGGGTGTTCCCGCCCACTGGCCAGCGTGCGCGTCTCCGTCGCCTCGCCACGGGGGCCACTCGGGCCGCAGGGTGTGCCGAACGGCCCCATTGCACCGTCAGCCGGTGCCGCCTCGACCGGACGGACCGGTGGCATCGGCCGGCCCCGGCCGGGGGCGCCGAGGGTGCTCGAAGTGGTGGACATGGGCGCCGGGCCCCGGAAACACCAGGGTGACCTGGCCGGTGTCCGACCAGCGGACGTCGTAGGGCGGGGTCCCGTCCTCGTGGTGCAGGGCGACCACCTCACCGTCACGGCGGGGGGCGCCCGCAGTCCGGGCGTCGATGATCAGCCGATCCCCCACTGCCGCTTTCATGCTGGCCTCCTGTCTGCCCGTGTCTGCCCGGGCGCCCGGCAACACAGGCCCGGAGTGCGGCCTCCGGGCGAACCGGGTCCGGCCGGATCCGCAGGGCATCCACGAAGCCCCGGCCGCCCGACTTGCCGGACACGGCCCGGCTGCCTCCACCGTCCTCCGCGGCGTGCCGCCGGGCCTTGGGGCTTTCAGACCCGATCGAGGGCCGTTCGGCCCTGATCCGCCGGGGCCCGGTGCGGCGGACGATGGGATGAGTGGTGAGTCTCGCGCCGTGCCGGCCGTCATGGTGGGTTCACCCGACCCGGCGGAGGGCGCGGGGAAGGAGCCGAAGATGCCATCGTCCGACGGCGGCCCGATCCGCATGGTGGCCTGGGTGGTGGACCGTCCGGGCCCGATGGCTTCGGGTCCGCTGAGACGGGTGGAGCGGACGGCTCCGGAGCCGGGGCCGTGGGAGCTGCTGATCGAGGTGTCCGCCTGCGGTGTGTGCCGGACGGACCTCCACCTCGCCGAGGGCGACCTCCGGCCTCGTACGCCGCGGTGCACGCCGGGCCACGAAATCGTCGGCCGTGTCGTTCGCGGCGGCCCCGAAGTGCAGGGCTTCTCGCCCGGTGACCGGGTGGGCGTGGCCTGGCTGGCGCGGGCCTGCGGCGAGTGCCGCTACTGCCGGGCCGGCCGGGAGAACCTCTGCCCCCGCTCCCGCTACACGGGATGGGACATCCACGGCGGCTACGCCCGGTACACGGTGGTCGACGCCCGCTTCGCCTACCGGCTGCCGGAGGGGCCGCCCGACGAGGAACTGGCGCCACTGCTGTGTGCCGGGATCATCGGCTATCGAGCTCTGGCGCGGGCCGAGCTGCCGTCCGGAGGCCGGCTGGGGATCTACGGGTTCGGGGCGTCCGCCCATCTGACCGCGCAGCTCGCCCTCGCCAGGGGCGCCGTGGTACACGTCCTGACACGGGCCGAGGAGGCCCGGCGGCTGGCGTCGGAGCTGGGCGCGGCCTCCGTCGGCGGCGCGTACGAGTCCCCGCCGGAACCGCTGGATGCGGCGATCCTCTTCGCGCCGGTCGGCGACCTGGTGCCGGTGGCGCTGTCCGCCCTGGACCGCGGTGGAACGCTGGCGGTGGCCGGAATCCACCTCACCGACATCCCGGCGCTCGACTACCAGCGGCATCTCTTCCAGGAACGGACCCTTCGCAGTGTCACCGCCAACACCCGCGAGGACGGCCAGGCCTATCTGACGGAGGCCGCGCTCCACCGTCCGGTCGTCCACGTGCAGCGGTACGCCATGGACCGTGCCGATCAGGCACTGGCGGACCTGGCAGCCGATCGGGTCACCGGCGCCGCCGTCCTGCTCGCGGACTGACAGTGGGTGAGAGCCCAGGTCTGGCATCGTGTGGGGCTCGACGCCGCCGACCGCACCGAACACTGGGCGGATCAGCTCGATGGCGTCCGGCTTTCCGGCGACGGAAGCGGCACCCGCCACACCAGCCGGGTCCCGCCGTCGGGGCCCGCACCGGCCAGGAAGCTCCCGCCGAGGCGCTGCGCCCGCTCCGCGAGGTTGGCGAGCCCGCTGCGCGGTCCGCCCGACGCGAGGCCGACACCGTCGTCGGTGACCGTCAGGTTCAGCTCGCCGTCCGCTCTCAGGTCCACCTCGACCCTGTGGGCGCCCGAGTGACGGACGGTGTTCGACAGGGCCTCCTCCAGGACGGCGACCAGCTCGTCGGCGACCGGTGGGGGCACCCGGAGATCCAGCAGGCCGTCCATCCTCAATCCGGGAGCGAAGCCGAGGCCGGCGGCGGCCCGGTCGACCGCGGCGAGCACCCTGCCGCGCAGCCCGCGGGCGGCGGGCCCCCGCTCCCTCGCCCGCAGTCCGAAAATGCTGGAGCGGATCGTCCGCACCGTTTCGTCGAGGTCGTCGATGGCGCGCAGCACCCGCTCCGACGCCTCGGGGTGCTCGATGAAGCGGATCGCGCCCTGCAGGGTCATCCCGGTGGCGAAGAGTCTCTGGATCGCCAGGTCGTGCAGGTCCCGGGCGATCCGGTCGCGCTCCTCCAGCAGCGCGACCTGTTCGGAGTCCCGGCGGCGCTCGGCCAACTCCATCGCCACGGCGGCCTGCCCCGCGAAACCCGCCAGCGGGGTGGACTCCTCCGCCTCGAAGGCGGGTTTGCCCGTGGCCCGGGCCAGCATCAGCACACCGCGGACACCTCCTGCCGTCGTGCCGATGGGTACGGCCACCGCCGGCCCGAGCCCGGCCCATCGGGGCGGCCCGGCCGTGATCCTCGGGTCGTTCTGCACGTCGGGGGTGGTGACCAGCCCGCCGGTCTCGACGGCGGCGCCCACGAAGGACCCCTTTCTCGGCAGGACGAGTCCCCGGTGCGCGTCGGCGTCCAGTCCGACGGCGACCCGCACCTCGAGGCTGCGGTCGTCAGGAAGGGGCAGCGCCACGACGGTCAGGTCCGCGCCGGCGATGTCGGCCGCCCGCGCGATCAGCAGGTCGAGCACCTCCTGCTGCGAGCCGCCCGCCAGCAGGCTGTTGGTGACCTCCGCGTTCGCCGCCAGCCAGCGCTCGCGCAGCCTCGCGCGCGTGTACAGCTGGGCGTTGTCGATCGCCACACCGGCCGCCACCGCCAGGGTCGCGAGGACGGATTCGTCCTCGGCGTCGAACTGCGCTCCGCCGCGTTTTTCGGTCAGGTAGAGGTTGCCGTAGACCTTGTCGCGGACTCGGATCGGCACCCCCAGAAAGCTGTGCATCGGCGGATGGTGCTCCGGCACACCGTACGAGGTCGGATGCTCGGAGATCTCTGCCAGGCGCAGCGGCTCGGGATGACGGATCAGCTCGCCCAGGAGGCCGTGCCCGCGCGGGAACGGTCCGATGCGCTCGATCTGCTCCCGGTCGATGCCGACGGGGATGAACTGCGACAGCCGCTGGTCCTCACCGATGACGCCCAGCGCCCCGTACTGCGCGTCCACGAGAGTGACCGCGGCCTCCACGATGTGCCGGAGCACCTGGCTGAGGTCGAGGCCACGGCCGACGACGAGGACCGCTTCCAGGAGACTGTGGATCCGGTTCCTGGTGCCGTACGCGGTGTCCAGACGCGACTGCAAGGCACTCAGGAGCTCGTCGAGTCTCGGCTGCGCGGAGCCGGTGGGGCCCGGCTCCGGGGATGAGCCCACCGCATCGCTCCGTTCGCAGGTGTCACGGCTTCCGCTGCCCCCGGGTCCAAGGCTAGAGCGGGCGCTCCGGGCTGTCCCTCCGACCTGATGCCCCCGGGTGGTGACCCCCGGGGCATGCCGAACCAGGTGGAACGACTCAGCCGGCGGGTGTGGCCTGCGCGGCGCTTCGATCGCGTGCTCGGGCGGGCTGCCGCGGATCCGACCGGAGACGCGGTCACGAGGGTGTCCGATCCCGGCCGGTACGGTGGCCGACCGTCACCGTGGCCCCGCCGTGTCGGGAATGCCGGGTTCGGAGCCGCCCTGGTCGAGGCGGAACGGCGGGTAGTCGTCGGTCATCAGTGCGGCGTAGGCGGCCACCCTCAGCACCCAGCGGTCCAGGCCGACGACGAGATCGAAGATCCCGAGCGGGTAGCGGCCGGTCACGGCCAGGGCGACCCCGGCGAACAACACCAGCAGACCCACGAGCCCCCCGCCGACCCAGCTCTCCCGGCTTCCGCCTCCCCCGACGAAGATCGCCACGAGCGCGTACTGCGGCAGTGCCAGCAGCCACCACTTGACCAGCACCAGGCCGCGCGACAACTGGTCGGGGTAGGCGATGTCCAGGCGCGCGGGGTAGTCCGGCTCCTCGGCCAGGCTGAACGGCGGGTACCGGTCGGTGCCCAGTGCCCCGTACGCGTAGTAGGACACGCGCCACGACCACCGCAGCACGCCGAGGTTGAAGTCGAAGACCGGGCGCGGGTAGCGGCCGGTGAAGAGGATCGCGAAGAAGGCGACCACGCTGAGGAGGACGAAGACGATCCAGAGGAAGAACAGGACGATCCAGTGCGGGATCGCCAGGATCCACTTCACCAGCCACAACCAGCGTGACAGTGGCAGGTCGAGCCGCGCATCGACGCGCACCGGCCGGCCGGTTGCCGAGAGGGTCATGCGGATCATCTCCTTCGGATGCCGCCGGAATCATGGCTGTCATGACGGTCCTGCGACTCGCAGCGCCCTCCGGCGGCGCAGGGCCCGGCGGTGCGGGGCGTTTCGCCCACCGGATCCGGACCGGTGAGCTCGTGGAGCGCGGAGGAGTCGCCCTCCGCCGGGTGGCTCGTCCGCAGACCCGCTCACGGCCGGCCGGGGCCACGGTCTTCGGGGTCCAGGACGTCGGAAACGGCAAGGCGGGGAGTTGGCGCGCCTTCCGGCCCGTAGCCGAGGCGGATCAGCACCTGCGCGTGGCCCGGGCCCTCCTGCGGGTCGCGGGCGACCCAGCGCAGCTCCGGCCATTCCATGGCCTGGTGCAGCAGTGACGACCGGACCTGGTGCAGGGTCGCGACCAGCAGCACGTGCTCCAGCGCGATGCCGGCGCGGAGCCAGTCCACCGGCGCGTCGCCTCGGGTGGCGAGTACGGCGATGCACGGCTCCGTCTCGAACGGAGCCGGCGGCAGGGGTTCAACGGGGTGGATGGCGGAGAAGTCCCGCATCGGCATCCGCCCGGCACTGTCCTGTGGACCGAGCGCGGCGAAGGGAATCCCGTACGCGGGAGCATCGGACCCCTGGATCCAGCTCCGGCTCTCCGCACTGCGGTCGGGATCCGTGGTGTTGCGGCGCTCGGCCTCAGCGGTCAGCTGGAGCAGCCGGCTCCGCTCCTCACCGGCCGGGAAGCGCAGCAGTGCTTCCTCCGCCAGCGCCGTCTCGGCGAGTTGACCGAGCACCGCAGCAGGGATCGGCGGCCCGGTGAACGGGGTCCGGACCGTGTGCCGTCGCCAGATCGCGCCGTAGAGTTCCGTCGTACTGGCGAGATGGGCGCGGGAGAGCTCGTTCAGCTCGATCGCGGCCAGGAGGCCGGGTTCGGCGGAGTCGGGCAACAGCCGGACCAGCGGCGCCCAGCCCATCCGGCGGGCGGCGATGCGGAGGTTGAGGATCGCGGCTCCCACGGAGATGTGCAGTGCACGCTCGTCCGGGTCCGTGACCGGGAGCGAGCGTTCCCGGAGCGCGCGTACCTGGAGCGTCGAGGTGTCCGGGTCCAGCCGGAAGTGCCAGGGCTGGGTGTTGTGGATGGACGGTGCGGCGACCGCGGCGGAGAGCAGGTTCTCCAGCGCGGCGGCGTCGAGGGCCAACGTGTCCATGGCGTTCTCCCTGGTTCGGCGGGTTCAGCCGGATACCGGCCCGCCGGGGCCTGATCTCAGGGTGTCGAGGCGGTGGCGGTACTCGTCGGCGTCGATCTCGCCCCTGGCGAAGCGCTCGGCGAGCAGTTGTTCCGGCGACATCGGCGCGGCCGCTTGCCCGTCGGGCGGGCCTTGCCGGGGCAGGTGGCCGAGGTGACGGGTCAGGGCGACCGCGACGACGACCAGCAGTCCCAGGAAAAGCAGGACGCCGATGGCCATGAAGCCGAAGCCCCAACCACCCATGTCATGGTCGTTCCAGTACCTCATCGCAGGCTCCCGGTCGTGAGGGCGAGGCTGTTGCCTCACTCCCCACGGTGCGCCCGAACACGGGAACCTGGCTTGGGCCGACCGGCTCAACATGCCCGACCGATCAGGGTCGGTGCGGCCGGGTCGGGTGCTGCCCGTTGTCGGCGTGGGCGGCGATCACGGCTGCCTGGAGCCGGCGTTCGACGCCGAGTTTGGCGAGCAGCCGCGACACGTGGTTCTTCACGGTCTTCTCGGCGAGGTAGAGCTCCTGGCCGATCTCCCGGTTGGTCTTCCCCTCCCCCACCAGTGCCAGGATCTCCCGCTCGCGCGGGGTCAACTGGGACAGAGCGGCCTCGGAGTCGGACTCGTCGGGGTGGCGCAGGCTCTCCATCAGCTTGCGGGTGGTGGCCGGATCCAGCATCGACTGCCCCGACGCCACCGTACGCACCGCGGCGACCAGGTCGGCGCCCTTGACCTGCTTGAGCACGTATCCGGCGGCACCGGCCATGATCGCGTCCAGCAGGGCCTCGTCGTCGTCGAAGGAGGTCAGCATCAGGCACACCAGCTCGGGCATCCGGTCGCGCAGCTCCCGGCAGACGGTCACCCCGTCGCCGTCCGGCAGCCGCACGTCCAGCACCGCGACGTGGGGCCTCAGGGCGGGCACCCGGGCCAGCGCCTGCGCGCAGGTACCGCCCTCACCGACGACCTCGATGTCGGGTTCGGCCTCCAGCAGGTCCCGCACCCCGCGCCGCACCACCTCGTGGTCGTCCAGCAGGAACACCCGCAGGGGCTGCCCGGGCTCGCGGGCCTCGGTCTCGTCCATCGATCGTCTCCTGAACCGGACGGCGGACACCTGCCTCGATTGTCCCCGCGGCCCGGTCCTGCCGCAGAGGACACCGGGGACGTACGCATCCGAGTGCTCGCCGAGGTGGCCCGATGGGCCCGTCCGCCGGTGAAGTCCTCCGGACGCTCAGCGGGGGCGGGGATCACCGGACCGGGGCACTCGGCCGCCGCCCCGGGGCCGCTCGGCCCTGCCACCCCCGTGTGAAACCCGATGAAAGCGTCGGCACGTACGCGTCCGGGCCGTACGGCGGGTGTTCGGGGCCGGTGGGCCCAAGCCTCGGGCACCTCGCTCGGAGCAGGATGGAAGCGAGATCCGGAACCAGCAGGCGGGTGCCGTGGCCCGGAGTGCGACCGAAGGGACGTGGTGGTCATGACCACCAGCAGCAGCACCGAGCAGCACCGGACGAAGCAGTGGACGCTGCATCTGCAACTGTTCGAGGAGGGCGACGTCACCCGGGTGCACGCCGTTCTCGACACCGGCGACAACACGCTCCGCAGCAGCGCCACCGCACGGCGCAGCCCGGGCGACCCACTCGTCCCCGAGGTCGGTGACGAGTTCGCCGCCGGGCGCGCCTTGGTCGATCTCGGCCACCAGTTGCTGCGCGCGGGAACGGCCGACGCCGCAGCGTTCGACCCGGCCCTTCGCCCGTGACACCTCGTCTGACACCGCGTCGGCCCTCCACGAGTGACGTGTGAGAGCCGGAACAGGGAGCTGTTCACCATGACCGAGCAAGCCATGACCCCGGATCAGCTGCGTTTTCTGGTCTCCGCGGCAGGCGCAGCGCCGTCTCTGCACAACAGCCAGCCGTGGCGCTTCGCGCCCATGCCCGACTCACTCGGTCTGCAGGTGTACACCGACCCGGATCGCAGGGTGCCGCTCACCGACCCGGACGGCCGGGCCCTGCACATCTCGGTCGGCGCGGCCCTGTTCAATCTGCGGGTCGCCGCGCTCCGGCTGGGCCGCGCCCCGGAGGTGCGGCTGCTCCCCGAAGGCGCCGAGCCGAACCTGGTGGCCACGGTCCGCCTCGCCCGGCCCGCCCCCTCATCGCCCCCGTACGGAACGGACCTCTTCGAGGCCATCGGGCTGCGCCACTCCAGCCGCCAACCGTTCGCCAACCGCGACGTGCCCGAGGCGGTCCTCGGAGAGCTGACCGCGGCGGCTCTCGACGAAGGAGCGGTGCTGTCCCCCCTGGAGGAGGCCGCCGTACGCCGGGTCCTCGCCCTGACCGGCGACGCCGAACGCCGCACCGGCACCGACCTGGCACGGATGGCGGAGACCCGCAGCTGGCTGCGGTTGGAGGCACCTGCCGCGGACGGGATCCCTGCCGCGGCACTGGGCCCGCAGGATCACGACGCCCGCGTGCCCATGCGCGGCTTCACCGGACGCACGCAGCCCGGGGAGCCGTCTCAGCGCTTCGAGGCACTGCCCCAGCTGGCCACCCTCACCACCCACGGCGACCAGCCGGCCGACTGGCTCCGCGCAGGGCAGGCCCTGCAACGTGTCTGGCTGCTGGCGACCAGCCACGGCCTGCGCGCCTCGGTCCTGCACCAGGCCGTCGAGTGGCCCGACACCCGCTGGGGTCTGCGCGACCCCGCCGAAGGCATCGGCCATGTCCAGCTCGTCCTGCGCCTCGGCTACGGCCCGCCCGGACCCGCGACCCCGCGTCGGCCGGTCGACGAGATCCTCGACCTGACGGGCTACGGTGCCGCCGTTGCGCGAGACGAGTCGTCATGCTGACACACCACACGGTCCGGGACGTGATGAGCCGAGATGTGGTCCGCATCGCGCCGGCGTGCGGATTCCGCGACATCATCGAACTGCTCCCGGCGAGTTCGACATCACCGCCGGCCCGGCGGAAGTCTCGAACCAGGAGGCCCCTCATGGGACCCACGTCTGAAAGAGCACACCACATCATCGTCGGCGTCGACGGCTCGCCCTCGTCTCGCGCTGCTCTTCGTTGGGCCCTCGGACAGGCTCGGTTGGAAGGTGTTTCGATCGAGGCGTTCTCGGCCTGGGACTACCCGCCGCTGAGCGGTTGGGGCCTGACGATCCCGGGGCCGGAGATCGAAGAAGCGGCGCGCCTGGCGCTGGCCGAGACCGTGAAGGCGGAGCAGGACGCGGTACAGCCTGCGGTCGAGGTCCGGCAGCGCACCGAGTACGGACACCCCGCGGATGTGCTGGTGCAGGCCGCCCACGGAGCGCACCTTCTGGTCGTGGGGAGCAGGGGCCTGGGCGGTTTCACCGGCACCCTGCTCGGCTCCGTGAGCCGGCACTGTGTCGAGCACGCGCCCTGCCCCGTGGTGGTCGTGCGCAGCACCGACGCCTGAACGCCGCGCAGCAGTGAGTTCACGGCCCTCGCGACGACCGGATCCGTGGACTCCGCGAGCACCTGCCGGAACTGGCCGTCCGGGTCGTCAACGTGGTCGACATCGCGTGCCTGATGCCCGCCGAGGAACACCCGCACGGGATGCCCGACCGGGATGCCCGACCGGGATTTCGACGCGCTCTTCACCCGCGAAAAGCCGGTGATCTTCACCGACCAATGAGGACCGGCGGCGCTGGTCGCAGTCGCGGTCGGCGACGGGTCTGCCTACGGTTGGAGACAGGACGCGCCGGTGCGTCCGGCTTCCGGTTGCGCAACGCGTCGAAGGTACGGTCGTCCAGCAGGGGAATCGAAGGTGGGCCGGGTGTATCCGGAGGATGGTTCCGGGCGGGCGGACGTTCCCGACCGCAGCCACCGAATCGATGACGAGATGGACCGGATCGTCGGACGGCTACGGGACCTCGCCCATACCCAGCGCCGTTTCCAGGACCTGCTGGACGCCGTGATGGCGGTCGGCCGGGAACTGGACCTGCCGGTCGTGCTCCGGCGGGTGATCACCACCGCGATGGGCCTGGTCGACGCGCGTTACGGCGCACTCGGCGTGCTCAGCGAGGACGGCGAGCACCTGGAGGAGTTCATCCCCGTGGGGCTGAGCGAGCGGCAGGTCGCAGCGCTGGCCGGCGTCGCCCTTCCACACGGGCGCGGGCTCCTCGGGCACCTCATCGACCACCCCGAACCACTGCGTGTCGCGGACATCGGCGCCCACCCGGACGCGGTGGGCTTCCCGCCGGGCCACCCGCCGATGCGGACACTGCTCGGGGTGGCGGTCACCGGCCGTGGACGGGTCTACGGCAACCTCTACCTCTGCGAGCGGCGCGACGGACAGCCCTTCGACGGCCACGACCAGGACATCGTGGTGGCGCTCGCCGGCGCGGCCGGCCTCGCCATCGAGAACGCCCGCCTCTACCGGCAGGTCCGCGCCAACGCCGAGTACTTCCAGCGTCTCCTGCTTCCCCGCCTCGCCGATGTGGCGCCGTTCTCGGTGTCCGCGATCTATCGCCCCGCCACGGCCCCGGACCACGTCGGCGGCGACTGGTACGACGCCCTCATGCTCCCCGACGGCGCCTGCGCCCTGGTCATCGGCGACGTCGTCGGACACGACCTGAAGGCCGCCGCCACCATGGCCCAGACCCGCAACATGCTGCGGGCCCTCCTCTACGACCGCCGCACCCCGCCCAGCGCCGTCCTGGCACAGCTCGACCGCACCCTCCAGGCGATCACCGACAACCCGATCACCACCGTCTGCCTCGCCCGCATCGAACCCGCCGAGGACGGCTGGACGCTCCACTGGAGCAGCGCCGGACACCTGCCGCCACTCCTGATCGGCCCCGACGGCACCGCCCGCTACCTGCACGCCGACCCCGGCCTGCCCCTCGGCGTCGACCCGGACGTGCCCCGGCCCGACCACAAGCGCCCCCTGCCCGGCGACTCCACCCTCGTGCTCTTCACGGACGGCCTGGTCGAGCACCCCCACCGCCCCCTGGAGGCCGGCCTCACCGCCCTTGCCCAGGTCGCCGCCGCCCACGCCGGCCTGCCCCTCGCGGACCTGTGCCGGACCCTGGCCGACGCCCACCTCGGCGACGGCCGCGACGACCTCGCCGTCCTCACCCTGCGCACCCCGCCCGACCCACGCCCACCGGGAAGACCCCCGGGACACGTCCCTCGGGCCGGCGACACACTCCCGGCCCCGGGAACGGCAGTCTGACCTGACCGGCACGGAGGGAGTTCCGTCGCGTTGCCGGTGCCGACGGGCCTGTCCGTGCCACCACGAGCACCACCACCACGCAGCGCCCGTCACCCGCGGTGTCCGGCCTCGGCCGAGGTCAGCCCGTGGCCGCCGGCGTGCACCGGTCCCCCGCGGCGCGGAGCCACCGCTGGTAGGCCGAGCTGCGCCCGGCCGCGACCCGGTGGGCCGCGCGCGCGTGCTCGACGAGCACCGCGTCCAGGGCGGCCGGCCGACCCTCCTGGTGCCAGGCGATCAGGTGCCGGTACCAGAGCGGGTCGCCGACGATGGGCCGCACGGCGATGCCCGGCACCTCCTCGAAGGTGGCCTGGCACAGGCTCACCGCGTGCCCGGTGCGGACCAGTTCGAGCAGCAGCCGCCCCTCCGCCTCGTGGACGGTGCGCATCCGGTGGCCGGTCGCGTGGAAGGTGGTGGACCAGTACTCACGGACCCGGTCGTCGTCCGGGCGCGGTGCGACCCAGTCCTCGTCCTCCAGTTCGCCCAGGTGGACCTCCGGCCGGGCGGCGAGGCGGTGGCCGGCCGGCAGGGCGACGAACACGGGCTCGGTGACCACCGGCCGCAGGACCACACCCGGCGGCGCGGGCAGCTCGTAGCCGGGGCAGTCGCCGACCACGGCGGCGTCGAGGCGCCCGTGCGCGAGGTCGTCGATCAGGGGAACGGACGAGCCCTGGGCGCGGGAGGCGATCCGCGCCTCGGGGTGGTGGGTGCGCAGCGCGGTGATCAGTCCGCCGAGCAGCGGGGCGTTGACGGACCCGAGCCGGAAGCGGGGTGTCGGGCTGCCGGTGCGGGCGGCCAGGGTGGAGGCGTTCAGCAGTTCGTCGACGGTGGGGAGGACGGCGCGGGCGCGGGTGAGCACGGTCTCGCCGAAGGCGGTCGGGACGACGCCGGTGGGTCGGCGGTCGAACAGTGTGCCGCCCAACATGCTCTCGATCCGGCGTAGTTGGGCGCTGAGGCCCGGCTGGGTGAGCCGGAGCGAGGCGGCGGCCCGGGTGAGGCTGCCGCTCTCGGCGATGGCGCAGATCATCCGTAGATGCCGTATCTCGAGCTCCATAAGCGGATGTTATGGGCAGCTGAGAGCTCCCGGAAGGGGCCGGGGAGGCTCAATCTTGTCCCACATGTGAAATGTCATATCGCATAGAAGAGGGACAAATGAGGATACGAAGAGCCGCATGCGCCCTGACCGCGGCCCTCGGACTGCTGTCGGCGGCCGCCTGTGGCGGGCCGGACGCCAGCGGCCCGGCCGCGGACGCCGTCCCGGCGCCGGGCGGGACCCTGCACGTCCTGTCCAGCATCGACCTGGAGCACCTGGACCCGGCCCGCGCCTACGTCACCTCCACCCAGGACGTGGGCCGGCTGCTCTACCGGACGCTCACCACGTTCGCCCCCGCCCCCGGGCAGGCCGGCGGGCAGATCGTCCCGGACCTGGCCACCGACACCGGTCACCCCACCGACGGCGCGCGGACCTGGACGTTCACCCTCAAGGAGGGCGTGAAGTTCGAGGACGGCCGGCCCGTCACCAGCAAGGACGTCAAGTACGGCGTGGAGCGTACCTTCGCCGCCGAGCTGCCCGAGGGCCCGCCGTACGCGCGGCTCTGGCTGGCGGGCGGCGAGACGTACAAGGGGCCGTACAAGGACCCGGCCGGGCTCGCGTCGATCGAGACCCCGGACGAGCGGACCATCGTCTTCCGGCTCAACCGTCCGGTGGCCGACTTCGGTTCCGCCGTGTCACTGCCGATGTTCGCCCCGGTGCCGCAGGACAAGGACACCGGCGTGGCCTACGACAACCGCCCGTTCTCCTCCGGCCCCTACCGGATCGACGGCTTCGAGCCCAAGAAGCGGCTCACCCTGGTCCGCAACCCCGCGTGGGACCGGGCCACCGACAGCGTCCGCAAGGGACTGCCGGACAAGGTCGTCGTCGACCTCAACCTCGACCCGGCCGTGGTCGACCAGCGGCTGATCGCCGGTCAGGGCGAGGACGCCGACGCCGTCGCCATGGAGCCGATCGGTCCGGCCTCGGTCGGACGGGTGATGAACGACCCGCAGCTGAAGAAGCGCCTGGTCACCGGCGAGTCCATCAACACCCGCTTCCTCGGCATCAACACCAGGCACCGGCCGCTGGACGACGTCCGGGTGCGGCAGGCCATCGCCTACGCGCTCGACAAGGACGCCCTGCGCACCACCCGCGGCGGCCCGATCGCGGGCGACCTCGCCACCACCCTGCTGCCCCCCACCCTGCCCGACGCGGCCCCCGAGGACCCGTACCCGAGCAAGGACGGCAAGGGCGACCCGGAGAAGGCCAAGGCCCTGCTCGCCGAGGCCGGTCACGCCTCCGGCCTTGAGCTCACCCTCGACACCCCGGCCACCACCGGCGGCAAGGCACAGGGCGAGGCGGTGCAGGCCTCGCTCGCCCGGGCCGGCATCACCGTGAAGATCAACGAGATCAGCTCCTCGGCCTTCTACAGCACGGTCGGCAGCCCCGCCCGGCAGCACGACCTGGTGATCGACGGCTGGACGCCGGACTGGCCGGGCGCCTCCACCTACCTGCCGATCCTGTTCGACGGCCGGCTGATCACCCCCGAGGGCAACAACAACCGCGCCCAGTACGACTCCCCCGACGTCGACGCCCGGCTGGACGAGATCGCGGCCGCGGGCGACCCGGCCGCCGCGCGGAGCGCGTACGGCGAGCTCGCCAAACGCATCATGCGGGACGCCCCCGTCGTGCCGTTCCTCTGGGACCGGGCCGCCGTGCTGGTCGGGCCGAACGTGACCGGCGCGTACGGGCACACCGCCTTCGTCGGCCGGCTCGACCTCGTCTCGCTGGGGTTGCGGAAGTGACCGTCCTGCGAAAGCTGTTGGCCCAGCGCTCGGCGGCGCTCGCGCTGACCGCGGTTGCCCTGCTGGTGCTCACCGCACTCGCCGCCCCGCTGATCACCTGGCTGGCCGGCAGCTCCCCGACGGCCTTCCACGGCGAGGCGGTGGACCCGGCGCTCGGCGGACTGCCACGCGGGGCCGCGGGCGGGATCAGCGCCGAGCACTGGCTCGGCGTGGAGCCCGTCAACGGCCGGGACGTGCTCGCCCGGGTGGTGTACGGCGCGCGGGTCTCCCTGCTGATCGCCGTCCTGGCCACCACCGTGTCCCTGCTCCTCGGCACCGCGCTCGGCCTGCTCGCCGGCTTCCTCGGCGGTTGGACCGACACCGTCATCGGCCGGCTGATGGACCTGCTGATGTCCTTCCCCAGCCTGATCTTCATGATCGCGCTGATCTCCGCCGCGCCCGGCGCCGACCGCCGGCTGCTGCTGGTCGTGGTGCTCGGGTTCTTCGGCTGGCCGTACGTCGGGCGGATCGTGCGCGGGCAGGCGATGGTGCTCGCCCGTGGCGAGTTCGTGGCGGCGGCCCGGGTGCTCGGCGCGTCCCGGCGGACCCTGCTGCTGCGCGAGGTGCTGCCCAACCTGACCGGACCGGTGCTGGTGGTGGCGACGATGTCGATCCCGGCCTGCGTCGCCACCGAGGCCGGCCTGTCCTTCCTCGGCGTGGGCGTACAACCGCCGACGCCCTCGTGGGGGCAGATGATCGCCACCGCCGTGCCCTGGTACGCCGCCGACCCGGCCTACTTCCTCATCCCCGGCGTCCTCCTGTTCGTCACCGTGCTCGCGTTCAACGTGCTGGGCGACGCCGTGCGCGACACGCTCGACCCCCGGAGCAAACCACGATGATCCTCTACCTGCTGCGAAGACTGGCCGTCACCGCACTCGTCCTGCTGGTGATCTGTGCCGTCACCTTCGCGATCTTCTACCTGATGCCCGCCGATCCGGCCCAGGGCGCCTGCGGCAAGGCCTGCAGCCCGGAACGGCTCGCCGGGATCCGCGCCACCCTCGGCCTGGACCGCTCCCCGCTCGCCCAGTTCGGGGACTACCTCGCCGGCATCGTCTCCGGCCGCACGTACGGCACCGGCGCGCAGGCCGCCCAGTGCCCGTTCCCCTGTCTGGGCTTCAGCTTCCAGACGAACCAGCCGGTGTGGGAGATGCTGACCGGCCGGCTGCCCGTCAGCATCTCGATCGCCGTCGGCGCGGCCCTGCTGTGGCTGGCCGTCGGCGTGACGGCGGGCGTGGTGTCCGCGCTGCGGCGCGGCAGCCTCTGGGACCGCGCCGCGATGACGGCCGCCCTCGGCGGGGTCTCGCTGCCGGTCTACTTCACCGCGCTGGTGCTCCAGTACCTGCTGGTGGTCCGGCTGAACGTGCTGCCCTACCCGACGGCCATCCCCCTCACCGAGGACCCGGCCGGCTGGGCTCAGTCGATGGTGATGCCCTGGATCACCCTGGCCATGCTCTACGCCGGCGTGTACGCCCGGGTCACCCGCAGCGAGATGCTGGAGAGCCTCGGCCAGAACTACGTCCGCACCGCACGCGCCAAGGGCCTGGCCGAGGTCACCGTGGTACGCCGGCACGCGCTGCGGCCCGCGCTGATGCCGATCGTGACGATCTTCGGCATGGACCTCGGCGCCCTGCTCGGCGGTGCGCTCATCACCGAGTCGGTGTTCGGCCTGCCCGGCGTCGGCAAGCTCGCCGCCGACGCCATCGCGGGCGCCGACCAGCCGGTGATCCTCGGTGTGACGCTGTTCGCCGCCGGATTCGTGGTGCTCGCCAACCTGATGGTGGACCTCGTCTACGCCGTGCTCGACCCGAGAGTGAGGGCCGTCGGATGACTCTCCTCACCGTACGAGACCTGACGGTCGACTTCGCCTCCGGCGTCCGGGCCGTCGACGGACTCGACCTCGACCTCGCGGCCGGGCAGGTGCTGGGTGTGGTCGGGGAGTCCGGCAGCGGCAAGTCCGTCACCAGCCTCGCCATGCTGGGGCTGCTGCCCCGCGATGCCCGGGTCGGCGGCGAGATCCGCTTCGACGGGCACGAGTTGACGGGCATGGACCAGCGTTCCCTGCGCCGCCTGCGCGGCAACCGGATCGCCATGGTCTTCCAGGACCCGCTGTCCTGCCTCAACCCGTACTACCCGGTGGCCTTCCAGATCGCCGAGGCCTACCGGGCCCACCACCGGGCCGGACGGAAGGCTGCCCACCGGGTCGCCGTCCGGATGCTGGAGCGGGTCGGCATCCCCGAGCCCGAACGGCGCGCCCGCTCCTATCCGCACGAGTTCTCCGGCGGGATGCGCCAGCGGGTGATGATCGCGATGGCGCTGTGCCTGGAGCCGGACCTGCTGATCGCCGACGAGCCGACCACCGCGCTCGACGTCACCGTCCAGGCCCAGATCCTCGACCTGCTGCGCGAGCTCCGGCAGGAGGCCGGTACCGCCATCATGCTGATCACCCACGACATGGGCGTGGTCGCCGGGCTCGCCGACCGGGTCGTCGTGATGCACGACGGCCGCGCGGTCGAGCGCGGCACCGTCCACGACGTCTTCCACCGCCCGCAGCAGCCCTACACCCGCGGCCTGCTCGCCTGCGTGCCCCGCATCGACGGGCCGCTGCCCCACCGGCTGCCCACCCTTTCGGAGACGGCATGACAGCGCTGCTCGAAACCCGCGACCTCGTCAAGCGCTTCCCGGTCCGCCACGGACTCACCCGGCGCCTGGCCGGACACGTCACCGCCGTGGACGGCGTCTCGCTGCGGGTGGATCCGGGCGAGACCCTCGGCCTGGTCGGCGAGTCCGGCTGCGGCAAGTCCACCGTGGCCCGCCTGCTCACCCGCCTGGAGGAGCCGACCTCCGGAACCGTCCGCTTCGCCGGCCGGGACCTCGCCGACCTGGACGAGGCCGGCCTGCGCCCCGTCCGCCGTGAGCTCCAGATGGTCTTCCAGGACCCGTTCTCCTCGCTCAACCCCCGGCAGACCGTCCGCCGGATCCTCGCCTCGCCCTTCGCCTACCAGGGACTGGAGCCCGACGAGCCGGTGGAACGGCTGCTGGAGCGGGTCGGCCTCAAGCCCGAGCACGCCGACCGGCACCCGCACGAGTTCTCCGGCGGCCAGGCCCAACGCATCGGCATCGCCCGTGCGTTGGCGCTTCGGCCGAAGCTGGTGGTGTGCGACGAGCCGGTCTCCGCCCTCGACGTCTCGGTGCAGGCCCAGATCCTCAACCTGCTCAAGGACCTCCAGGACGAGTTCGGCCTCGCCTACCTCTTCATCGCCCACGACCTCGGCGCCGTACGGCAGATCAGCACCCGCATCGCCGTGATGTACCTCGCCGCCGTCGTCGAGACCACCGACCGCGACACCCTGTTCGCCGCCCCGGCGCACCCCTACACCCGCGCCCTGCTCTCCGCCGTGCCCCTGCCCGACCCGGACGCCGAACGCGGCCGCGAGCGGATCACGCTGCGCGGCGACCTGCCCAGCCCGCTGAACCCGCCCAGCGGATGCCGCTTCCGCACCCGCTGCCCGAAGGCCGACGACCGCTGCACCGCCGAGCGACCCGCCCTGCGGGAGATCGCACCCGGCCACGAAGTCGCCTGTCACCACCCGGAGTTGCCACAGTGATCCTGACCAGACACCGCCTGCCCGGGCTAGCGGTGACCGACCACGTCTTCGCCGTCCCGCTCGACCACGCCGACCCCGGCGGCGCAACCATCGAGATCTTCGCCCGGGAGCTCGCCGACCCGGTCCGCGCCCCGGACCAACTGCCCTGGCTGCTCTACCTCCAGGGCGGTCCGGGAGGGAAGTCACCGCGCCCGGTGAACACCGGCGGGTGGCTCGACCACGCCCTCAAGACCCACCGGGTACTGCTGCTCGACCAGCGTGGCACCGGCCGCTCGACCCCCGTCACCGCCCGCGCGGCGGCCGGCCTCGGCCCGGCCCGGCGCCTGGCCGACCACCTGGCGCTACACCGGGCCGACTCGATCGTCGCCGACGCGGAACTGATCAGACGTCAACTCTGCGGCGACGAACCGTGGGAGACGCTCGGTCAGAGCTACGGCGGCTTCGTCACCCTCAGCTACCTCTCCCTCGCGCCGGCGGGCCTGCGCGCCTGCTACATCACGGGCGGCCTGCCGGGCCTCAACAGCACCGCCGACGACGTGTACGCCGCCACCTATCCCCGGGTCCGCGAGCGGGTCACCTCCCACTACCTCCGCCACCCCGGCGACCGCGCGCTGCTCCGGCACCTCGCCGACCTGCTCGACCGCCACCCGGTCCACCTCCCGGACGGCGACCGGCTCACCGTGCGCCGCCTGCGCACCCTCGGCCTCATGCTCGGCATGGGCGACGGCTCCGCCCGCCTGCACTGGCTGCTCGACGAGGCCCTCGGCGCCGACGGCGCACCCACCGCGACCTTCCTCCAGCAGGTCATGCAGCTGACCTCCTTCACCGACAACCCGCTCTTCGCCGTCCTCCAGGAGTCCATCTACGGCCGCGGCGGTACCGCCACAGGCTGGGCCGCCGAACGCGCCCTGGCCGCCCACCCCGCGTTCGCCGAGGATGCCGACCCGCTCATGCTCACCGGCGAGATGATCTACCCCTGGATGTTCCGGGAGATCTCCGGCCTGCGCCCGTTCGCCGAGGCCGCCGACCTGCTCGCCGCACGCACCGACTGGCCCGAGCTGTACGACCCGGCCCGGCTCGCCGGCAACCCGGTCCCGGTGGCCGCCGCCGTCTACCACGACGACATGTACGTGGATGCCGGCCTGTCCCTGCGGACCGCCCGCGCGGTCGGCGGCCTGCGCGTCTGGGTCACCAACGAGTGGGAGCACGACGGTGTCACCGCCTCCGGAGGGCGGGTCCTCGCCCGTCTGATGGACCTGGCCTCCGGCCGGGCCTGAGCAAACCCCCGATGGGAGAACCGTGTTGAACCCCCGCCTTCTCGCCGGTGCCCTGGCGCTGGCCCTCCCGCTGGTCGCCGCCGCGTCCCCCTCCGCCGGCGCGTCCGGCGCCGGCGCGTCCGGCCCCCCCGCTCCCGCCGCCGCCTGCGCGCTGCCCGGCCGGACCGGCTGGACGGACGAGGGCCACGGCACCGACGCCACCCAGTTCCTGCAGCCGCTGGGCACCAAACGCGTCCTGATGCTCTTCGTCGACTTCCCCGACGCCCCGGCCACCGGCGAACTCGCCGACTACTACCACCGACTCGCCCCGGCCGCCGACTGGATGCGGCAGGACTCCGACGGCCGCACCCGGCTCGCCATCACCCCGCTCAACCGCTGGCTCCACCTGCCGCAGGACTCCGGCTCCTACGGCTTCCAGCGCGGCATCAGCTTCGAACAGCACGAGGCGTACGTGCGCCAGGCCGTCGAGGCCGCCGGCCCGGACGTCGACTTCTCCCGGTACGACCTGCTCTACATCGTCCCGACCAGATCGGCCTCCGCCATCACCTTCTCGCCCACCTACCTGTACGACCCGGCCACCCCCGGCATCGTGGCGGGCGGCACGCGGATCAAATGGGCGGTCACCCTCGGCCAGGACATGTACCGCTGGGGCCCCAAGGTCGCCGCCCACGAGACCTCGCACACCTTCGGCCTGCCCGACCTGTACGCCTTCGACGGCACCGACGCCCACCGCTACGTCGGCGGCTGGGACGTGATGGGGCTCATCTCGGGCCCGGCGCCGCAGCATCTCGGCTGGGAACGTTGGAAGTTGGGGTGGATCGACGACCGTCAGGTCGCCTGCCTGCCCACCACCGGCAGCCGTACGGTCCAGCTGCGGGCGATCGAACGCCCCGGCGGCACCAAGATCGCGGTGATCCGCACCGGCGAGACCACCGCGTACGTCGCCGAGTCGCGCCGCGCCGTCGGCGGCGACGCGTCCGCGTGCTCGTCCGGCGTGCTGGTCTACCAGGTCGACACCTCCGTCCAGACCGGCTACGGCCCGATCCGTGTGGTCAACGGCAACCCCGCCGCCACCCCGCCCGAGGGCTGCACACCGCTCGACATGGCCGCCTTCCAACCCGGCCAGTCCTTCACCGACCCCGCCACCGGCGTCCGGATCGAGGTCCGGCACCGGGGCCCGCAGACCGACACCATCACGGTCGGCAAGGCGTAGGCGCCCCGGCACCACCCCACGAACTCGCGCCGGTGGCCGCCGGGCAACCCCCACGGCCGGGCGGCCACCGGCGCGACCCCACCCCCACCGACCTCTCCCCCAGGAGGCATCCCCGTGCACGCCACCCGACTCGCCCGGCCGCTCGCCGCCGTGCTGACCGCACTCGGCGCGCTGGTCCTGCTCGTCGCCCCCACCGGTCGCGCCGCCGCCGCGGCCGTCGCACCGGCCTCGTCCTGCGCACTGGCCGGAACCACCGGCTGGACCGACGAGGGCCACGGCACCGACCGCGTCCGCTTCCAGCAGCCGCTCGGCACCAAGCGCGTGCTCACCCTCTTCGTCGACTTCCCCGACGCCCCCGCCGACGGCCCCACACAGCCCTACACCGCCCAGCTCACCCCCGCCGCCGACTGGATGTGGCAGGCCTCCTACGGCCGCACCTGGCTGGCCATCAGCCCGCTGGACCGCTGGCTGCGCATGCCGCAGCCCTCCACCTCGTACGGCTTCCAGCGCGGCATCAGCTTCAAGCAGCACGAGGCGTACGTGCGGGACGCGGTCCGGGCCGCCGCGCCGTACACCGACTTCTCACGGTACGACCTGGTGTACGTCGTCCCGCCGAAGTCCGCCACGGCGATCAGCTTCACGCCCACCTACGTCTACGACCCCACCACCGCGGGTGTGACCGCGGGTGGCACCCGCATCAAGTGGGCGGTGACCTTCGGTCAGGACATGTGGTACTGGGGACCGAAGATCGCCGACCACGAGACCGGCCACACCTTCGGCCTGCCCGACCTCTACGCCTTCACCGGCACCGACCAGCACGCCTACGTCGGCGGCTGGGACCTGATGGGCAAGATCGGCGGCCGGGCACCGCAGTACCTGGGCTGGGAGCTGTGGAAGCTGGGCTGGATCGACGACAGCCAGATCGCCTGCCTCCCCGGCACCGGCTGGACCACCGTCGATCTCACCGCGGTGGAGTACGTCGGCGGCACCAAGATCGGGGTGATCCGCACCAGTGCCACCACCGCGTACGTCGTCGAGTCCCGCCGGGCCGCCTACACCGACCCGGACCCCTGCTCGACCGGCGTGCTGGTCTACCGCGTCGACACCTCCGTCCGGACCGGCGACGGCCCGGTCCGGGTGATCAACGGCAACCCGGGCGCCACGCCGCCGCCGGGGTGCAGCCCGCTCGACATGGCGGCCCACCGCCCGGGCCAGAGCTTCACCGACTGGTCCGCCCGCGTCCAGATCTCCGTCCGCCAGGGCGGCGACTACGGGGACACCGTCCAGATCAGCAGTTGGTGATCCCCCGCGCGGCCGGCAGGGCCCGGGACCGTCGACACCGCCGCCCCCGCGCGGTGGTCGGCGCGCACGGCCTCCCCCGCCCCCCGGACGCAGCCCTCGCAGTTCTCCAGGCGCCGGGCCGGTTCGGGGCCGCGCCGACGGCGGGGGCGCCGGATGGCCTCGGCCAACCGGGCGGTGAAGTGGCGGCACGCCGGCTCGACCGCCTCGTCCACGTCCTCGCGCAGGTAGGCCTCGCGCAGTCCCTCGCGGGCCCGCGCGGCGAGCGAGCGCACGCCGCTCGGTGTCATCCCCATCCGTTCCGCGACGGCGGCCGCCGACTCCCCCTCCACGACGGTGAGCCACAGGAGCGCCTGCCACCGCTCGGGAAGGGAGCGGTAGGCCTTGGCGACCAGGGCGTTCTCCTCGGTGGCGAGCAGCGCGGCCTCGGTCTCCGCGTCCCCGGCGAGGTGTTCGGCCCAGGTCTCGAAGTCCTCCGGCAGCAGCACGCGACGGGTGAATTGCCGGCTCCACTCCATCGCGGTGCGGCGGACGCAGGCCATCAGGTACGGGCGCCAGGCGTGGCGCGGTCCGTGACCACGGGCCACCGACATGTACGTACGGGCGTAGGCCTCGGCGGCGAGGTCCTGTGCGGTCTGCGGGTCACGGCAATAGCCGCGCGCGTAGGCCAGCACCGCGCCGTGGTGGCGGGTGAAGACCTCGGCCATCACTTCTCCGACACGGGAGGCGTCGGTGGCGGTCGCGGCGGGAAGGACCGCGGAGAGCTCGACGTCGCTCAAGGTGCTCAGACCCGGTCCGTAGTCCTCGGAACGCACGGTCACTGTGGCCTCCTCAGGTCTGGTTGCCCCGTGACGGGCAGGTCGCGCGAACCAGGGGTACGGCGGCTGCACGGGGCCGGGGGAATCGGGCGTTGCTCGGTTGTCTGCGAGGCGGGGCAGGCGCGGCGCTGCACCTGGCGGCTCTTGGGTGGACGGGTGCGGGGGCGCCCGGTCGCGGGGGGCGTGACGTCTGTTGTTGCCCTCGGCCTGCCCGGGCTGGACGACACCGGTGACGCACGGCTGCCGTGCCGTCGGGAGGCGGTGGAGGGTGGTCCACAGCACACCAGCCGGACGGCGGTTCGGGCAATCGTCTCCGTGCCCGCCACCCGCCCGCCCATTCCCAAACCGAATAGCGGGCGGCGCCGGTCGGGCCGTACGCGCGGGCGCCGGTTCGCTCGGCGGCCCGCGTCTGCGCAGACCCCGCTGTCCCGTCGGTCCCGGGCTCACCTCCGGCGCCGCGGGCGTAACAGAAATGCCGATTCGGGTTTGGTATGTTCCGAATCGGTAGCGCGGCACAACCGATGACACCGTGGCGGACGAGCGGCACCCGCCCGCGGTACCCGTCACACCACCAGGAGGCCCTCCAGGAGGGCGTGTTCGGCTCGCCGTCGTCAACGCGACGGGTGCGGACACGCACGCTGTCGGACAGCCCCCTGTCGAACTGCCACGGCGGTGGCGACGCCACGGAGACTCCCGCGGGCATGGGCCCGCAGGAGTCTCCGTGGCGTCGCCACCGCCGGATCGGTCAAACGCTCACCGGGTCAGCCGGCCCCGGACGGATCGTGGCCGGTGCCATCGGCCTGGTCGGCAGGGTCGGCAGGGTTGCCGTGATCGCCGTGCCCGGTGTGGTCGGCGCCGCCCGTGATCACCCCGCCGAGCTTCGCGTGCACGAGGTCCGCCGTGGTGTCGGACAGGACGACCACCCACCGGTCACCCACCAGGTACGACCCTCCGTACGCCTCGGCCTCCGACGTCCAGGCCGTCTGGGCCCCGGAGGTCGGGAAGGTGGCGATCCAGACCTCGTCGTCGCCGAGGGTGCACAGCCCCTGGCGGAGGTCGGTGGTGTCGGCCGTGATGTCGGCCGCACAGCCGATCCGCCGGGCCAGGTCCTCCACCGAGGCCCGCGCGGCGTCGGCCGACGCCCGCGGAGGGGCGAGCAACCCTCCTGGACCGCCGACCAGTTCGACGACACCCAGGACGAGCAGGACGGTCAGCGCGAGCCACTGGAAGGTACGACGGACGGTCCTCCGCGGCCGGACGGCCGCCACGGTGGAGTCCCCCGCGGTCACTTGCCGGTCACCGGCTTCCCGGCGGGGTTGATGGCCGACCACAGGTTGTCCTTGCCGTTCCCGTTGGCATCACCGGGGGCGTTGTCGCCCGCGTAGGTGTAGACGGGCTTGCAGTTGACGGACAGCTGCCACGTCCCGTCGGCGCGCTGCATCTTGCCGATCAGCTTCGGGTCGACGCCCTTGACCTGGCTCGGGTCGACGGCGGGCGCCGGCTTCCAGGTCATCGCGCACTGGCCCTCGCAGAGCGAACGCATCGGCCAGGACGGGTCCTTGGCGTACTGGTACAGCGTCATGCCGTTCGCGTCCACCACGATCGAACCGAGCTGCGGGTTGGAGGTCACCGAGACCTGGGCCCCGCCCGGGGCGGGCTGCGCCGGCTGGGGCTTCGGCGCCGCGCCGGTCGGCGTCTCCGACGGATAGGCCGACGCACCGGCGGCCGCGGCGGCCGCCTTCTTGCCGTCGGGCGCCACGGCGAACCAGGTGCCGCCGACGCCCTGCCCCTTGGTGTCGCCGGGCGCGGTGTCCTGCGCGTAGCGGTAGACCGGCCAGCCGCCCAGCGTCAGCTGCTTCGACCCGTCGGCCCGCGTGACCTCGCCGACCGCGCCTGCCTCGATCCCGCTCCCCGTGGTCGTGCCCTCCTTGGCGACCGGCGGCCAGGTCTTGGCACAGCCGTCGTTGCAGTTGGACATCGGGGGCTTGGCCATGTCCTTGTCGAACCGGTAGAGGGTGAAGCCCTGGCCGTCGGTGACCACCGTGCCGAGCGCGGCGTCGTTGCGCACGGTCAGGGCGCCCCCGGTCTGGCCCCCGCCCGCCGACGCCCCGCTGGGCCGGCCGCCGGCGGACGGCGATGCGCCGCCACTGCCGTAGGAGTCGTACGAGCCGTAGGATCCGCCGCCGGCCGGCGCGGCGTCCTGCGCGCCCACCAGCTGGCCCGACCCGGACGGCGTCTTGGCGCTGCTGCTCATGTTGCCCCACAGGGCCATCACCACGAGCCCGACCAGCAGCAGGCAGAGCCCGGCCAGTCCGTATCGCTTCGTCAACATGTTTCTTGCCTTTCCATCGGTGGAATCTGGCCTTCCGTGGATGTGCGCGTCCCCGGTGGTCCGGTCCGGCGTCGAACGCCGGTCCGCGGACACGGGACGTGGGTTTCAGGGTCGATGGCCCTCCGGAATCTCTCGATCGGCCCGCCGCCGCGACGAGCGCCCCGGGCCGCACGGGCGGCGCTCGGGAGGGGGCGGCAGTGCCGGAGTCGCGCCGGCCTCACTGGATCCGCAGCGCGAGGGCGGGACAACGGTCGACGGCCCGTGCCGCCTGGGAGAGCAGCCTCGCGGGTACGGGCATCACGCCCGCGGCGGGGAACCCGTCCGCCCCCAGCCGGATGACGTCGGGCAGGACGCCGGTGCACAGGCCGTGGGCCTCGCAGAGCGTCCAGTCGACCACGATGGTGCCGGCGCTCTCCACCTCCGGCAGGGGCAGGACTCCCTGCGACGGCCGCCCGCACCCTCCCTGGTAGGAGTGCGCGGCCAGGTCGTCGTCGAACACGGCCAGGGACGAAGCCACGAAACGGGCGGCGGCGTCGGGGTGGCTGCACGCGCCCCGCCCGGTGACCGCGCGCATCCCGGCCTGTACCCGGTCCAGTGCGCGCCGGCCACCGCCGCGCACCAGGTCCTCGAGGGCCGCGGTCAGGTCGGGGAGCCCCAGGTAGCAGGGCCCGCACTGGCCGGCCGTCTCGTCCGCCATCCAGCGGGAGATCCTGACGACCTCCCACAGCGGACAGGTCGTCTCCGGCAGCGGCAGGACGGCCCCGGCGCCCAGCGCTCCGCCGAGGCGCTGGAAGGACTGGCGGGACACCACGGCCGCGCGGGCGGCCTCGGGGGTGAGCCACTTCCCGTGGTAGCCGCCGACCAGGACCCCCTGTCCGACGTCCAGGCCGCACGCCGCCAGGACGGCCTCCAGCGGCACTCCGGTGGGGGTCTCCACCACGGTCGAGCCGGCGATCGTGAGCAGCACCGTGCCGGGTTCCTCCGGGGTGCCGATCTCCCGGTAGGGCAGCGCACCCCACCGGGCCGCCACGGCGAGCTGGGCGTACGTCTCGGCGTTGGACAGCAGCGTGGGGGCTCCCCCGACACCGCTGTCGCTGGTGCGCACGCCGCCTCCCCGGGGCAGGGCGATCCCGTTGGTGATGCCACGGGCGAGGGCGCTCCCCTCGCCTGTGACGAACCGTTCGGGCAGCCGCACCACCGTCACCGGCGGCTTCACCGACCGTCGTTCGGCCAGCGCTCGGCGCAGCGACTCCTCGGTGTCGGTCCGCGTGACGCCGATCGCGACCTGTTCCGCGCCGATCGCGGCGGCCGCGATCAGCGCACCGTCCACCACGAGGTGCGGGGTACGCAGGAGCAGCGTGGTGTCCTTCAGGCAACTCGGTTCTCCTTCCGTTCCGTTGACGACCACGACCGGCCTGGTGCGGCGCCGGGCGACCGCCTTGCCGACCGCCCTGAGCTTCCGGGCGAAGGGGAATCCGGCGCCTCCCCGGCCGCGTAGGTCCACGTTCTCGGCCAGCTCGGCCAACTCCTCGGCACGCAGCGCCGGCAGCTGGCCGTGGACCACGAGGTGGGATCGGTAGTCGACCCGCTCCAGGCTCTCCAGGCCGGCGAACAGGACCGGCCGTCCGAACCAGATGACGGGTGGGGGGAAGCCGCTCACCCGTCCTGCCGCCGACGTCCGAGTCCGATGCCGGCCAGCCCCGGTCCGGCAGCCACGCCCCGGCCCACGGTCAGGCCCGGTCCGGCAGCCACGGCCTGCCCCACGGCCGGCCCCGGCCCGGCAGCCATGGTCTGCCCCGCGGCCACCGGAACGCGCGGGACGGCGGACTCGGGGGCCGTGGCCACCGACACGCGCGGGACGGTGACGCCGGGGTCGCCGGCCTCCGGCGGAAGGGGCCGGACGGGGGCCTGGCGCGGGCCGGAACGGTCCTGGAGGCCCAGCCTGAGCGTGAGCGCGACGATCACACCCACGACGGCCACGCCGTACAGCAGCACCACCCAGGAGGGCGCGAGCCGACCCGATTGCAGCCCGTGGACCAGGCCCGCGCCCCACGCCGGGTACGAGCAGAGGTGGATGACCCTCCACCGGCGCGCGTCGCCCGAGCGGGCGAGCCTCCCGCGGGCCGCCCCGGCGAGCGCCACCGCGGGGAAGAGGTAGCCGGCGACGGTCCCCAGTCCGAGGACCAGCGGTCGGGCCGGGTCGGCGAACGGCACGAGGGCCGCGAGCCCGCCGATCTGTCCCACGATCAGCTTCATCCAGACGTGCAGGGCCAGGAAGACGACGCCGGCGACGCCCATCGCACGGTGGACGGTCTGCGCGACCAGCCGGTGGACCGGCCTCAGGATCAGCCGGTCGGTCGCCGCCAGCCCCCACAGGACCGCGGAGGTGAACGAGACGAGCGCGAGCACCCCGACGGCGTACGTCAGGTACGACTGCAGTCTGGGGTCGACCACGATGGCCGTCACGCCCAGGCCCGCCGCCAGCGGCGGCAGGAGCGACCACGGGCTCGGCCGCCTGCGACCGCCCTCCGCGGGCTGGTCGCCCTCGGCCGCCGCGCGCGCCCGGCCGGCCCGCTCGGCGCCCCGTGGCACCGGGCCGAACCGCCGTGACCGCCGCCTCTGCCCTCTCACCATTGCTGAGCCCTCCGGCCTCGTCCTGAACCTGCTGTCGAATCCGATGTCGGGATCCCGGCGCCGGCGGCGCGGGGATCGCGTCCGCTCCCCCGCCCCGGGCCGGGCCCGCCCGTTGCTCTCCGGGAGCCGGCCCCACGAGGTCCGGGCCCGCAGGGCGGTGCGGCCCCGGAGGGGGCGGGTCACCCGCAGCGACGCCCCTGGTTGATGCAGCCGACCATCTGGTCCAGCAGGCCCTTGTTCATGTTGTTGATGAAGTCACCGTGGTCGGTGATCGGGTTGTGCAGCTGCTCGGGGAAGCTGTCGACGGCGTACCGGACCCCGGCCGGCACGTCGTAGGCGACGCGCTCGACCAGTCGGGGAATCGCCTTGAAGTTCTTCGGGCACGCGCCCGAGGCGTTGGAGAAGGCGGTGTGGGTCCGGTGGTTGGCACTGTCGATGTTCCTGCCGTCCCAGCAGTCCGGGAACTTCAGCGTCCGGACGACCCTGCTCCCCTGCGGGCAGATCGGGTACTTGTCGACGACCTGGCGGTTCTCGAACCCGGTGCAGCTCCACGACGCCCGGACGTTCGCCGGCCCGTTGGTGAAGGCCTTGGCGTCACCGGTGATGATGCGCAGGAACCGGGCCATCGGCTGGACGGGGTTCCCGGTGCCGGAGGTGTACGTGATGTCCGCCTCGGCCGGGATGAGGATCCGTCCCACGTTCCGGTCCCGGCCGCCGCCGGGGGCCTTGGCGTCCTTCTCATTGGTGCCGTCGAAGACCCGCAGGACGGGCCAGTAGTACGCCGACTGGTCCCCGTTCGAGCAGGTGGTTCCCGCGGCGGCGAGCTTGGCGTTGGACGAGAACGCGTCCGTGGCCACGTTCCCCACGTAGTCGTGCATGTGGTGCGCCCCGTTGCTCACGCCGGGGGCGACGATCACGTTGTCGGGGTTGAGATGGCGGTTCTCGTTGCGCCCGCACCGGGACGTGAAGGAGCCGGTGGCCGGCCCCTTCCGGGCGGGCGCCGGGACGTTCGGGGAGACGCTGCGGATGTCGACGAACCCGCGTCTGGGGAGGGACTTCGCCTGCGCGGCCGCCCTGGTCTGGGCGACGGTCCCGCCCTCACCGTCCGCGCTGTACCCCTTGGCCGAGTCCTCGACCACCAGATCGTGCCTGATCACGCACCGCGCCATCCCCGAGAGGTCCTGGGGCAGGCCGGCGTCCGGGCCCGCGCTGCCCGACAGCTTCTTCAGGGTCTCCGCGCGCTTGTCGGCGAGGTCGCCCAGCACGCGGTCCTCGGTGTCGCCCGAGCCGGGCGCGGACAGCCGGTTGTACGCGTCCGCCACCTGGACGTCGAGCTCGGCGAGGTTCTTGTCCACCGCGTCCTGGGACGCCTCCGGCACGTCGTTCAGGGCCACCCCGGCGTCGGCGCAGGCGACGGTACCGACCTGCGGGGACGCCGCCGACGGCTCGCTCCAGGGGCGCTGGCCGGCGAAGGCCACCGCCGCGACCGTCCCCACCGCGCCGGTACCCAGGATCCCCGCCAACAGCAGGGCACCGGCCCTTCTCCTCGACGCACCACGTTTACGGGACTTCATGTTCGTCACACTCCTCGGACGTGATCAGGCCTGCCGGGCAGGCCGCGGACAGCCTTCCTCCGGGTGGTCGTCTAGCGGGTCGGTCCGGCGGGCGCCGGAGGGCGGCTCGCGGACGGCGCGCCCGAACCGGTCGGCAGCGGGGTGAGCTTGTCGAAATCGACGAGCCGGGTGTCCTCCAGGACGTTCATGTGGTCGAGCACCGTGTTGTTGGCCGTGTTCGCCAGGTCCCGGATCGTGGAGTTCTGGGTACCGGCGCGCACCTGGGCCACGACCGCGAACACCTGCCCGTGGGCGCTGCGCAGGATGTTCGCGAAGAGTTCCTCGAACTCCCCGCCCTGCGCGGCGTCCAGCTGCTTGAGCCAGCCCTGCTGCTGTGCCGACGGCTCGCTGGGGACGTTCAGGTTCAGGGTCCGGGCGGCGGTCAACACCGCCTGGTCGAGGTCGGTGTGACCCTGGACCAGGTGCTGGCCGGCCACCTTGACCTCGGGGCTGGTGCTCTTCGCGAGGGCCATCCGGCCCGCCGGGATCTCCCACAGCCCGGCCAGCCGCACCCGCTTGACGAAGTCACGGTCGACGGCGGTGAGCGGCCCGGTGGGTGTCTGCACGACTCCTTGGTCGTCGCTCACCGGGGCGCTGCGATAGGCACCGGCCGACTTCGCCACCGGGTACACCAGCGCCGCCGCGGTGAGGATCATCGCGACGATGATCAGCACGGTGGCGAACGACCTCGGAAGGCGGCTCACCAGGGGGAGTCCGTAGGCGGCCGCGGCCGTTCCCGCTGGGCGCTTCTTCCTCAACGATGACATGGGGCTCTTCCTCCCTTGCACCCGGAGGATCAGGGCCGCGCGGAACCCACGGGAACCGGTCCGGGTGGGCCTCGGTGGTCCGCGCGGTGATGACCCACGCGCAGCGGTCCACGGACGGCGCGGCCGACGAGGGGATGACGCGGCAGCACGGGGACGGCTGCCACGAGGGGACGGCCCGGCTCCGAACGCGCGGCGCCGCCCTGAGAGGGACCGGGAGCGGGACCACCGACGGGACGGGACCACGGACGGCATCGCCGGCCGCATCACCGGCAGGTGCGGTCCGCCCCCGTGAGGGCGAGGACGGTCCCGGTGGCGGGCGCCCCGGGTGTCGTGCGTTGCCGGCGCGGGATCGGACGGCGCCGGCGGGCGGGCTTCAGCGTCCCTTCGTCCGGACGTCCCGCTGGGGTCCGGACGTCTGCAGCAGGGACAGCATCCCGGCTCTTCGGCGCAGCCGCGCGTACTCGGACGCCATGACCTGGATCTTCAACGCGAGCAGGAGCTCGAACCTGGCCCGGGGGTCGCGCAGACCGCTGCCGAAGACCTTCTCCAGGTTGCGCAGCCGGTTCCGGACGGCCTGCGGGTGGATGCGGAGCAGGCGGGCGGCCGGGAGCGTGCCGCCGCCCTCCAGCCAGGCGAGCAGCGTCTCCTCCGTCCACTCCCGCTGCTGCGGTGTCATGCCGGCCAGGCGTCCGAGCCACTTGGCCGAGAGGTGGCCCGCCAGCAGCGGGTCCTGGAACAGCATGAGCGTCGCCAGGTTGTCCTCGACGAAGTGGATCCCGCCGGAGGCTCCCTGCGGCACCATCGTCAGCAGCTTGCGGGCCCAGCCGAGCGACACCACCGCGTCCTCGACCGGCACCACCGGGCCCACCACCGCGGTCCGGCCCTCCAGCCAGAGGGCGAGCACCCGGGGCATGCCCGGCAGCGGGTCGGGAATCAGCAGGTGGGACAGGGTTCCCTTGGTGCCGGCGGCGACCTCCGTTCCGGAGAGGCCCGGCGGCGGCGCCCCCGGCAACGAGTACAGCGCCACCGCCTGGACCGTGGTCGGCTCGCCGCGCCGCACCCGGCCGCTGTGGGGGCCCTGGCCGGTGCCGGGCCGTCCCGCCGTGCCGTCGCGGGCCGTCGCGCCGTTGCGGCCCTTCCCGCCGTTCCGACCCGCCGTGCCGTCGCGGCCGGCGGCGCCTCCACGGTTCACCGCATCCCCGTGGCTCACCGTGTCGCCGTGACCGGCGCGCCGGTGTTGCACCGGTTCCCGGCGGCCGACGGCCCCCGGCAGGGCGAGATCACTCACCGCGCCCCCTTTCCCACGACGCCGAGACTCCCGCCGCCGGAACCTCCCGGGAGCCCGCCGACCCGGACGGCCCGGGCCGAACGCGGCCCGACGCGCGGCGACCCGGTGGCCGCCGCTGCGCCCGTGACCCTTTCCAGTACGAAGAGTTCGTACGGAGTCGGCACCGGCGACCTGCTGCCGGAGCATGCTTCCCGCATGGCGGCACCCCTCTCTCTCGAAACCCTCCGGCCCCAACCGGGCCGGACACGTTTAGAGATGGGCCGCAGAAGGTTTCGTCCCGCCGCGTTATCGATCCGTTATCTTCCACACGGCACCCGACACCCCGCACCCACCGCCGGAAGCGCACGCCACAAGGGCCGCAAGTGCACACACCAATGACTCGAAGGCCGCACGGAAAACAGCACTTGACACCACATCGACCCCACGAATCCCTCACAGCCGTACCCGGCCGGGCACTGCCGTCCCTTTTCGAGCACACCTGACACACCATCACCTCAGTGCGGTCGCAACCCGATTGACTCCGGTCAGCGGAGATCACCGCTGGATCACGGAGCGCCGCACTGCGCCCCGGAATCGACGAACGCCGGTCCGGCGCCAACCGATTGTGCCGACCGAACAGGTATTCTCCCGGCTACTTGTAGGCTGTGGCCCCCACCAGGGCATGACAGGAACTGCGGCAGCCTGTCCCGCGGCCCTCAGGCCCGAAATGCCCTGCACCACATCCACGCGATCGGGGCCTTATGCGACTCAATCTGAACCAACTGGCGATCTTCGCGAAGGTCATCGAATGTGGTGGGTTCTCCGCGGCGGCCCAGGTGCTGTTCCTGAGCCAGTCCTCGGTCTCCAAACAGGTGCAGAACCTGGAGACGTCCCTGCGAACCGTCCTGGTCGACCGCTCGGGCCCGAAGATCCGTCCCACCCCGGCAGGCCGGGTCCTGCTCGCCCAGACCAAGGAGATGCTGGCGCTGGCCAACCACGCCGTCGGCGCGGTCCAGGCGGCCGCGCGCTGGCCGATCGAGCGCCTGGTGGTCGGCAGCACGAGCACGGTCGGCGACTACCTGCTGCCGGCGGTGATGCGGGAGCTGCGACGCCGCGAACCCGACGGGCTGTTCACCGTGGTCGTCAACGGCCCCGACTGCCTGGCCGACGCGCTCGAACAGGGCCGGATCGGCGTCGGCGTGGCCGACGGCCCGCTCCCCCCGGGTCGCTACGAGTCGGAGCTGCTCGCCAGCGACGACATGGTGCTGATCTGCGCGTCCGACCACCCGCGGGCCGGGCAGGAGGTCACGCCGGCCGAGCTGTCCACCGAGTCCTTCCTCCTCCTCGAACCGGGTTCCCAGACCCGACGACAGCTACTGGAGCTCCTGCACACCTGGGACCTCGTCGGCGCGCGCACCCTCGACCTCTGGGGAATGGAGAGCATCCGGGAGGCCGTCCGCATCGGCCTCGGCGTCAGCCTGGTCCCTCGACGCTCCGTCCGCTTCGAGCTCCTCCACGGCGTCCTCGCCGAACTCCGCGCCTGCCCCGGCCCGACCCCCCGCACCGTCACCGCCAACTGGACCCTCGCCCGCCCCCTCTCCACCTACGAGGAACTCCTGCTCTCCCTCCTCCACGACGTGGCCGGCACTCCCACCACCCCCCGTCGCCCCGCCGAACTCATCACCGACTGACCCCCCACCGCCCCCCGCCCCACCGCCCGCGGCTGCGCGCCCGGCCCGACGGACCCGCGAACAGCCGCAGCCGCAGCCGCAGCCGCGAGGGTGGAGCTACAGGTGCCGGCGGCAGTGGAGTCGGTGTTCAGCCGGGTGCTCTCAGCCAGGTGCTCGATGCGGCCGCCCCCGCCCCCGGCCGGTGCCCGGGCAGCCCCGCTCCGAAGGACAACAGTCTCGGTGGCCGGTCCGCTCCTGTCAGTCCGTATGGTTCCGGGTTCTGCGCCGCGCGCCGTGTGGCTACCGTCCCAACCGCCCGACACCCGGCGGTCCGGAACGGCCGCCGTCACGCGTCCCTCAGGAGGTCACGTTGACCGCGCACCACCCCACCCGTAGGAGCATCCTCAAGCGGCCCGCCATGATGCGGCCCGACGTCGACGGCGTCATCGACCGCCCGCGCACGGCGTGAGGGGCGCCCCGGTGTTCCCCTCCTCCTCCCGCCGCGCCGCCCGCCGCGCCTCGCGCCTGGCCCTGGCCGCGCTCACCCTGCTGCTGCCGGTCACCGTGCCGTCCGCCCCCGCCGCGGCCGCCGGGTTCACGGCGTCCTGCCCGGCCGGCGGTTACATCTCCCAGGGCTACACCCCGGAGCACAACGGCATCGACATCGCCAACGACTACGGCTCCCCGATCTACGCGGTCGGCGACGGCGAGGTGCTGGTCTCCGGCCCGGCGCAGGGCTACGGCCAGTGGATCCGCATCCTGCACCCGGACGGGACCATCACCGAGTACGGGCACATGCGCGAGCGGGACGTGGCCACCGGCGACCATGTGACGGCCGGTCAACTGATCGCGCAGATGGGCAGCGAGGGCACCTCCAGCGGACCGCACCTGCACCTGCGGGTCTGGGCCGACCCGGACGCGACCGTGCGCACCGACCCGATCCCCTACCTCGCGGAGCGCGGCATCACCATGCCCTGCACTCCGGGAACCGGCCCCCACCCCGCCCCGCTGGTGTACCCGGCGCAGTCCGGCCGGGTGGTGTCCGCGCGTTCGGCGGACGGCCGGCTGGAGGTGTTCGCCGCCGGCGCGAACGGCGTCTCGCACGCCTGGCAGACCGCCGTGAGCGGCGCCTGGTCGGACTGGGAGACCCTCGGCGGCCCCGGCGGCGCGAAGCTGGCCATCGGCCCGAACGCCGACGGCCGCCTCGAAATGTTCGCCCTCAACGGCAACACCTTCCAGCACCGCTACCAACTCCAGCCCTCCGGCGCCTGGTCGAACTGGGAGACCTTCGGCGGCGGCGGCCACGACATCGCCGTCGGCTCCAACCAGGACGGCCGCCTCGAAGTCTTCGCCTCCGGCCCCGCCGGCCTCTTCCACAAGTACCAGACCGCCCCCAACAGCGGCTGGGCCGAATGGGAGCCCACCGGCGGCGGACCCACCGACAGCGAGATCGGACTCGGCAAGGCCCCCGACGGCCGCCTCGAAGTCTTCGCCCTCAACAACGGCACCTTCCAACACCAGTGGCAGACCGCCGTCAACGGCGCCTGGTCCGCATGGGAGACCTTCGGCGGCGGCGGCCACGACCTCACCGTCGACCACAACCAGGACGGCCGCCTCGAAGTCTTCGCCTCCGGCCCCGCCGGCGTCTTCCACAAGTACCAGACCAGCCCGACCACCTGGTCCGACTGGGAAGCCGCCGCCGGCCCCGCCGACTCCCAGCTCACCAGCCAGCCGACCGCGGACGGCCGCGTCGAGGTGTTCGCCATCAACGGCAGCACCGCACAGCACACCTGGCAGACCAACCTGAACGCCCCGTACGGCCCGTGGGACACCTTCGGCGGCGCCGGCACCGAGATCGTCGCGGCGGCCAACGCCGACGGCCGGATCGAGGTGTTCGCCACCAGCAGCGCCGGCGTCCACCACAAGTGGCAGACCGGATTCTCCACCTGGTCCGACTGGGCCTGGCTCAACACCACCGCCGGACCCGCCGTCAGTTGAGGAGCCGTCACATGACCAGCACGCAAAGCGCCCGCCGGGCGCCCTACCGGGTCCTGCTGTCCGCACTCGTCTCGCTCGGCGTGGCGTCGGGCCTGATGACCGGCGCCACGCCCGCGCCGGCCGCCACCGGCAGCGATCTGTGCGCCGAGGTCGGCTACAACGCGGGTTTCCGCGGCGACGCCCTGGTGACCGCGATCGCCGTCGGCCTCGCCGAGTCCAGCTGCAACCCGCTGGCCTCCAACGTCCAGAACAACACGCCGCCGTCCACCGACCGCGGCCTGTGGGAGATCAACAGCTACTGGCACCCCGAGGTCACCGACGCCTGCGCCTACGACGCCCAGTGCAACGCCGACGCGGCCTACCGCATCTCCGGCGGCGGCACCGACTGGCAGCCCTGGTCCACCTACAACCAGGGCGCGCACCTGCGGTACATGGGCGAGGCGCGGGCCGCCGCGGACCGGCTCGGCAACCACGACCCCGGACCGGCGCCGCTGGTGTACCCGGCGCAGTCCGGCCGGGTGGTGTCCGCGCGTTCGGCGGACGGCCGGCTGGAGGTGTTCGCCGCCGGCGCGAACGGCGTCTCGCACGCCTGGCAGACCGCCGTGAGCGGCGCCTGGTCGGACTGGGAGACCCTCGGCGGCCCCGGCGGCGCGAAGCTGGCCATCGGCCCGAACGCCGACGGCCGCCTCGAAATGTTCGCCATCAACGGCAACACCTTCCAGCACCGCTACCAACTCCAGCCCTCCGGCGCCTGGTCGAACTGGGAGACCTTCGGCGGCGGCGGCCACGACATCGCCGTCGGCTCCAACCAGGACGGCCGCCTCGAAGTCTTCGCCTCCGGCCCCGCCGGCCTCTTCCACAAGTACCAGACCGCCCCCAACAGCGGCTGGGCCGAATGGGAGCCCACCGGCGGCGGACCCACCGACAGCGAGATCGGACTCGGCAAGGCCCCCGACGGCCGCCTCGAAGTCTTCGCCCTCAACAACGGCACCTTCCAACACCAGTGGCAGACCGCCGTCAACGGCGCCTGGTCCGCATGGGAGACCTTCGGCGGCGGAGGCCACGACCTCACCGTCGACCACAACCAGGACGGCCGCCTCGAAGTCTTCGCCTCCGGCCCCGCCGGCGTCTTCCACAAGTACCAGACCAGCCCGACCACCTGGTCCGACTGGGAAGCCGCCGCCGGCCCCGCCGACTCCCAGCTCACCAGTGAGCGCGCGCCTGACGGACGGGTGGAGGTGTTCGCCATCAACGGCAGCACCGCGCAGCACGCCTGGCAGACCGGCGTCAACGCCCCGTACGGCCCGTGGGACACCTTCGGCGGCGCCGGCACCGAGATCGTCGCGGCGGCCAACGCCGACGGCCGGATCGAGGTGTTCGCCACCAGCAGCGCCGGCGTCCACCACCGGTGGCAGACCGGGTTCTCCACCTGGTCCGACTGGGCCTGGCTCAACACCACCGCCGGACCCGCCGTCCCCTGACCACACCGGTAGCCCTCCTGGAGCAGAACCATGTCCCCGATCAGCAGGCGCGGCCTGCTGCGGACGGCCGGAGCGGGAGCACTCGTGCTCCCGCTCGCGGGCCGTACCGCCACCCCGGCGTCCGCCGCCGGCACCGGCACCGGCACGCCCCACCTGTGGGTCGGCGCCGGCCCGTTCGGCCAGGTCCACGACCCGTCCACCACGCGCCGCCGCTACTTCAACGACCACACGCTGATCCGGGCCGGCGGGCGCTGGCACCTGTTCAGCATCGTCGGCGACAGTGCGCCGCCCGGGCAGGCCCCCGACAGTTCGGCCGAGGTCGCGCTCGCGCACGCCTCGGCGCCGGACCCGTCCGGGCCGTGGACCGGCCACCCGGACGCGCTGAGCGTCGACACCTCCTACTTCGGGGAGGAGCACCTGTGGGCCCCGCACGTCGTCGAGTCGGGCGGCGTCCACTGGATGTTCTACGCGGCGGGCGGGCGCGCCGGGGCGGCGATCAACGCCGCCACCTCCACCGACCTGTTCACCTGGACCAGGCTGCCGTCCGGGCCGCTGTTCCGGGGGAACGCCGCCCGCGACCCGATGGTGCTGCGGATCGGCGCCGAGTGGGTGATGTACTACACCGAGCTGTCCGCCGTCGACGGCCGGCACCAGGTCTGCTACCGGCGCTCCACCGACCTGCTGACCTGGGGCGTTCCCGGCGTCTCCTTCACCGACGCGGCCACCTCCGCGGACGGCGTCTCCGTCACCGAGTCGCCCTTCGTGGTGGCCCGGGACGGCTGGTACCACCTCTTCATCGGACCGCGGAACGGTTACGAGGGCACCGACGTCCTCGCCTCCCGGGACCCGTTCCGCTTCACCCTCGACGGCTACGCCGGCCATGTGCCGGGCCACGCGGTGGAGGTGGTCACCGACGGGCAGCAGTGGTGGGCGAGCGCCGCCGGCTGGTTCCGGCACGGCCTGTACCTGGCCCCGCTGAGCTGGCAGTCCACCCCGCCGCCCTGGCAGAGCCCGGACAACCCGGTCGCCTCCCCGGACGCACAGGGCCGGCTGAACGTGTTCGCCCTCGACGCGGCCGACCGGTCGATGCTGCGCCGGGTCCAGCTCGACCCGGAGGCCGACACCTGGTCGGACTGGGAGGAGTTCGGCGGCCCGGCCGGCGCGGTGCCCGTGCTGGGGCGCAACGCCGACGGCCGGCTGGAGGTGTTCTCGCTCGCCCCCGGCGGCTCCGGCCTGGACCACCGGGTCCAGCGGACGGACGGCACCTGGTCGGACTGGGAGGTGTTCGGGGGCCCGGCCGGCGCCGCCCCGGCCGTCGCCCGCAACGCCGACGGCCGCCTGGAGGTCTTCGCGCTCGGCCCGGGGGGCACCCTGATCGCCCGTCGCCGCCAGTGGTCGCCCGGCTCGCTCACCTGGGAGGCCTGGGACGCGGGCTTCAGCGGCCCGGTGGGCGCGCCACCGGTCGTCGCCGCCAACGCCGACGGCCGGTTGGAGGTGTTCGTGCTCGCGCCCGGCGGCGCGGAGCTGCTGCACCGCTGGCAGACCTCACCCGGCGGCGCCTGGTCCGCCTGGGAGCACTTCGGCACGCCGGCCGGCGCCGCGCCGCGGGTGGCCCGCGACGGCACCGGGCGGCTGAACGTCACCGCGATCGCCCCGTCCGGCACGGCGGCCTTCCACCGCCGCCAGTCGGTGCCCAGCGGGGGCTGGGACGACTGGCGCCCGCTGCTGGGCTGGTCCACCGCCTCACCGCTGGCGGCCCCCGGCGCGGACGGCCGGCTGGAGGCGCTCACCCTCGCCCCCGGCGGCGACCGGCTCGCCCACCGCTGGCAGTCGGCGCCCGGCGGAGCCTGGGCACCGGACGACGTGCTCGGCGAGGACTTCGGCGAACCGGGACTGCTGCTCGCCGCGCCGCCCTCCGCCGCGGCCGACCCCACCGGGCGCCTGCACGTCTTCGCGGTGGCCGAGGACGGCCGGCTGCGCACCCGCGTCCAGGAGCGGCCCGGCGGCGGCTGGCGGCCGTGGGCCGCCTTCGGCGACCGCCCGGTGGCACCGCTGCGCTCGGGGGCGCCGATGCCCTGACGGCCCGTCCGCCCGCTCGCCCCCATTCCCCGTCAAGTGGCCTGCGCCACCATACGGTTTATTGTCATGCGCAAAGAGGTAACGTTCGTCCGTCTGGCAACGGTCGGCAGGCGAAACGGGGAGCGGTGCGCGGGACGGAGGAACGGTGAGCGGGATTCTCGTCCACCTGCCGGAGGGGAACGGCGACGACGCGGTGACCTTGCGGCTCGGTCCGGGAGAGCGGGCGCGCTTCGGCCGCGGCTCCGCCGGCACGCCGGTGGAGCTCCGGATCGGCGACGAGACGGTCTCCCGGCTCGCCGGCGAGATCCACGCGACCGACGACCACTGGCAGTTGAGCAACCTCAGCAACACCCACGCCTACCTGGTGGAGAACCCGGAGGGCGCCGGCGAGTACCTGCGGGTGCCGCCGCGGCGGATCGGCGCGCCGATTCCGTTCGAGTTCGCCCGGGTGGTGCTGCCCTCGCGGCGTGAGACGCCGCTGTCCTTCCAGGTGTTCGCGCCCGACCACGTCTACCTGGACCCGCACGCCCGCGGCGGCGGCTCCTGGGAGAGCCGCACCATGACGGCGTACTCGCTGGACGAGACCGCCACCTACTTCCTGGTCCTGGTCGCGCTCTGCGAACCGTGGCTGCGCGACCGCTCCCCCGCCGCCGTGCCCACCACCCCCCAGGTGGTCGCGCGGCTGCGCGGCCACCCCGCCTGCGCCCGGCTCACCGCGCGCGCGGTCAGCTCGCACCTCGACTACCTCGCCGACGAGAAGCTCCGCATCGACATGCCCGACGGCGCGGGCCGCGCGGACCGCCGCA
This sequence comes from Kitasatospora sp. NPDC022785, assembly GCF_055561295.1. Lineage (NCBI taxonomy): Bacteria > Bacillati > Actinomycetota > Actinomycetes > Kitasatosporales > Streptomycetaceae > Kitasatospora > Kitasatospora sp. NPDC022785. The sequence continues at coordinate 107,878 of NZ_JBVHHB010000013.1, forward strand.
GCGGCAAACGCGAGGCCGTCGTGGGGCTCGCCCTGAAGTTCGGCATCGTCCGCGAGGAGCACCTCGCGCTCCTGCCGCGCCCCGAAGCCGCCGAGGCCGGACGGTAGGGAGGGGCGCCGATGGTGCACGACCTGGCCTTCGGCGGGGACGGCGAGGAGCTGCTGCCGCCCGGCCACCGGGTCGGCGAGTGGACCGTCACCGGGCCCATCGGCGAAGGCGGCTGGGCGACCGTCTATGCCGCCCGCCGGGCCGGGGACACCGCCGGTCCGGACGGCCCGGACGGCGCAGGCGGTCCGGCGGGCCCGGACGGCGCAGGCGGTGTGGACGGCACGGTCGCCCTCAAGGTGCTGCCGACCGCCGGGCTCGCCCCCCGCCAGGCCCGCCAGGTCGCCGAAGCCGCCCGCCGCGAAGCCGAGTTGGCCCGCACCGCCCCGCACCCCCGGCTGGTCCGCCTGCTCGACACCCTCTCCCTGGCCGCCCCCGACCACCCCGCGCTCGACGGCGCGATCGTCCTGGTCATGGAACGCGCCCGGTGCACCCTGCGCGACCTGCTCGCCACCGGTGTCGACGAGGCCCAGGGCGGCCGGATCATCGCCGGCATCTGCGAGGGCCTGGCCCACCTGCACCGCTCCGGCTGGGCCCACACCGACCTCAAGCCCGAGAACGTCCTCATCGGCCGGGACGGTGAGGTCCGCCTCTCCGACTTCGGCCTCGCCATCGAACTCACCGGGACCCACGGCCACTCCGCCCCGATGGGCACCCCCGACTACCTCCCGCCGGAACGCTGGAGGGAACCGCTCGGCGAACACGGCGTCAAGGTCCGGACCACCGCCGACATCTGGGCGCTCGGCATCGTGATCCACGAGGTGTTCGCCGCCGGTGTCCCGCCCTTCCCCGGCGCCACCCCCGCCGCCCGCAGCGCGGCCGCCCAGCAGTACGCCGAAGGCCGCGCCGCCCTGCGCCTCTCCCCCGACGTCCCCCCGTTCTGGCGCGCCCTCGTCGCCGACTGCCTCGCCCCGACCCACGCCGCCCGCGCCCCGCACACCGCCGAAAGCCTGCTCGCCCGCATCCGCGCGCGCCGGCCCGGCCGCCGCCACCGCGGCCCACGACCGCGCACCGCCCTGCTCGCCCTCGCCACCTGCGCCACGGCCGCCGCCACCGCTCTCTGGCCGAACCCCGGCCCGGCCGCGCACCCCGCCCGCATCCGGGTCTTCAACGCCGAACGCGGCTGCCAGGACCGCACCGACCGCGACCCGCAGTGCAGCCTCGGCCTCGCCGTCGACCCCCTGCGCCCCTACACCGCCGAGAACGTCATCCCCACGCGCGTCTGGCACAACGACACCCTCGACGCCGACTGCCAACTCCCCACCGGTCTCCCCGTCATCGACGAAGAGGACCGCGCCTCCACCCTCTGGTACCGCATCCACCTTCCCGGCCCCGTCACCGCCTGGCTCCCGGCCGTCCGCACCAGGGACCGCCCCACCCTCCTCCACTGCCCCTGACCACCGCCGGGAGCCCCGGGGCGGACCGGAGCCGGCGGGCCTGTCCGGGGCGAGGAGGTGATCACCCGCGTGCGCCGGTCCACCGGGGACCGTCGCGCGCGCTCCTCCGGATCGTTCCGGATTCCCCGCCCCGCACGGCCGCTACTACCTTGTCGACGGCCGCCGGACCGGCCGGCCCGGAATGCAGGGAGCAGCGATGCCGACGACCGCCACCACCAGCCGGCCGAGCGCCGCCGTTCTCGGGCACCAGGAACGCAGGGTGCTCCACGCGGTCGGCTGCGGCCTGAAGGACGACGAGATCGCCGCCGCCCTCGCCATCCCCGAGGACGCCGTGGCCGGACACCTCGCGCGGATCCTGGTGAAGCTCGGGCTGCGCGACCGGGCCGCCGCCATCGTGCACGCCTTCGACTGCGGAGTGATCGCCCCGGGCTGCGGCCCCCGCACGCAGGTGGTGGGACCGGTCCTGCGGAGCGCCGCCGGCCGGGCGGCCGGGCCGAGGGTGCGGATCTCCGTACTCGGACCGGTGCGGGCATGGCAGGACGGGCGCGCCCTGGACCTGGGGCACCTGCGCCAGCAGGCCGTCCTGGCGGCGCTGGCGCTGCGCGGGGGTCGGACGGTCAGCCAGCAGGAACTGCTCGACGGGGTGTGGGGGTTGGAGGCGCCCGTCACGAACGTGGTGCCGGTCCACATCTACCGGCTGCGCAAGACCCTGCGCTTCGGGGACAGCCCGGACTCGGTGATCGAGCACGACCGGTGTGGCTACCGTCTGGTCGCCGGCGCGGCCGAAGTGGACCTGGCGCGTATGGAGGACCTGGCCACCGACGCCGGGACGGCCCATCGGGCGGGCGACCCGGCCGAGGCGGTCCGCCTCTGTTCCCAGGCGCTGGACCTCTTCCGCGGGGAGGTCCTGGCCGGCGTGCCCGGCCCGCTCGCCGAGCTGGAGCGGGTGCGGCTCGCCGAGCGCAGGATCACCGTCGCACAGCGGAAGTCGGAGTGGCAGCTGCACCTGGGCCGCTACTCCGAGGCGATCGCCGGGCTGTTCGCCCTGTCCGCGGAGCACCCCCTGAACGAGCAGGTGGCCGCGATGCTGATGCGTGCGCTGTACCGCGGCGGCCGGCAGGCCGACGCCCTGGCCGTGTTCGACCGCACCCGCCGCCGTCTGGCCGACGACCTGGGGGTTCCGCCGAGTCGGATGCTGCGGCAGACGTGCCGGATGATTCTGCGCGGGGACGAGGCCGGCCTCGGCCTCACCGGAGCCACGCCGTGACCGGGCCGGCTCCGGCCGCTCGGGGCGCCCGGCCGGAGCCGCCCGGTGACCGGCCGGACGGGCGGGGCGGTCCGTCCGGCCGGCCGCGGCGCACTCTCACATCGTCCCCGGCCGGCACCGGCCGATCACCACCTGTCCGTGGACGGATGCTCCCGGCCACGGACGGGTGGTGAAGGGATGCGGCCACGGGCCCGGCCGACGGGCGTCCCGTGACTACCAGGGGTACCAGGCGCCGTTGTACCACTGCTCGTTGGCGCTGTCGTTGTGGTGATCCATGTTGAAGTCTTCGGGGTAGTTCTTGACGTGGTTGTTCGGGTAGGTCCAGATGCCCGCGGACTCGTCGCAGACGTAGTCCCAGTGGCAGATCGTCTTGACGGGCACGTTGCCGAAGAACCTGTCGGCACCGGCGAGCGGGGCGCCGATGATGCCGCCGAACGGCACGGCTCCGCCGTTGGCACCGGGAGGGCCCTGGCGCTTGGGGTCAGCGACGAGGATGGCGTTGACGTTGTCGAACGTCTGCCAGTTCTCGGTGACCCAGGTGTGCACCACCCCGGCTCCCAGGGAGTACCCGGCCATCTTGACGTGCTGGCCCGGACACACCGCGCGTTGGTCCCGGACCAGCCGGTTCAGCTCGTTGACGCCGGCCCGCGCGCTCGCACCGTTGGGGATCTGGGTGGGATACCCGACGTGCTGCTGGATGTTGCCGTAGAAGCCGTCGTTGTTCCACGAGCTGCCGGTGCCCCCGACGACGATCGTGTAGGTACCCTCGCACGGAGCGGCCACGCGTGCGGCGGCCCCCTGTGCCGTGGCTCCCTGAGCCGCCGTGAGCCCGATCGTCAACAGGAGTCCGGCTGACGCGGCCGCGATCCTTCGTGCTCGCATTCGATCCTCCTCATGCAGGTGGCCTGCGCGTCTGCTCCGATGCGGTACGCGGTCGGCCGAGGTCACCGGACCACCGTGGCAGCGGTCGATGACATCCCGATGACGTCCGCCGTCCGGGCCGGCCCCCGGCCCCGGCCCCCCGGCCGCCGCGTTCACCGCAGCCGGGCTACGGTCACCGGGCTCACCGCAACCGGAGCCGGCCGCGAGGACGGGCGCGGGGGCAGGGCAGGTCAGCGGGCCGGCTCCGGCGGCCAGGCGCCGGCCGCCAGGACGCCGGTGGCGTAGGCGCGGGCCACCAGCGCGGTGCGGTTGGGCAGGTGCCACCGCCGGCTGAGCCGGGCGAGGTGGTAGTTGACGCCGTCCGGGGTGAGGCCGATCTCCTTGGCGATCTGGGTGGTGGTGGCGCCCCGGGCGGCTGCGGCGAGGATCCGGGCCTCGACCGGGCTGACCTCGGGGCGGGCGCCGGCCGGCGGGGTGACGGGCCGGCCGGCGGGTTCGTCCAGCCGGCGGAGGGAGAGCAGCAGGTTCGGGGTCTCCTCCGGGGCGTCGCTGACCAGGTCGACGGTCATCTCGCCGTGCCGTTCGGTGCCGTCGACGGCCGACCAGGAGACCCGGGCCGGGTACCGCGAGCGGCGGTGCAGCCGGACGGCCTCGGTGAGCGCCTGCAGGGTGGCACTGTCCCGGAGGGCGAAGAACTCGAGGATCTTGCGGTTCCGCAACTGCCCCGGCAGCAGACCGAATTCGGCGGCCAGGGCGCGGTTGACGATCAGGATCCGGCCGCCGAACTCGCACACCGCGATGGGCATCGGCACGTGGTCCAGCAGGCGCAGGGCCCGGTTGCGCCAGATCACCGCAGGATCCTGCCGGCTGTCCGCCGGCGGACCGCAGCCGTCGGTCGGTCGCATGTGCAGCTCTCCTTACCGTGGCAGCGGATGGTGCATCAGATCCGACGGTTCGTGGGCAAGCCTCCGGATGGTGCTGCTACTACACAATCATGTAGTGATCGGTCGTGGGCATCCTCCGCGGCGGGCCCAGAGTGGAAGGCGGCCAGAACGTTCCTGACACGGAAGGCGATTCACCGATGACCGAGACCTTGACCGAGACCATGAACGTCCCCCTGGTGGACATCTCGTCGGCGCCTCCCGTCGCCGCTCCCGTCCTGCGGACCATGGAGCTGGCCAGACAGCACGGCCCCGCCTTCGTCCAGCGGCTGCACGGACTCGACACCCTGATCGTCGGCAGCCTGGACCTGGTCACCGAGCTGGCCGACGAGGAGCGCTTCACCAAGTCGGTCGGTCCGGCGCTGGAGAACGTCCGCGAGTTCACCGGGGACGGCCTGTTCACCGCGTACAACGAGGAGCCGAACTGGGCCAGGGCGCACGACATCCTGGTGCCCGCCTTCGCGCTCGGCTCGATGCACACCTACCACCCGGTGATGCTGCGGGTGGCCCGTCGGCTGATCGACTCCTGGGACCGCCGGGCGGCCGCCGGGCTGACGGTGGACGTGCCCGGCGACATGACCCGGATGACGCTGGACACCATCGGGCTGGCCGGGTTCGGCTTCGACTTCGGCTCCTTCGAACGGGACGAGCCGCACCCGTTCGTGGAGGCGATGGTGCGCTGTCTGGAGTGGGCGATGACCAGGCTCACCCGCTCACCGGACCTCGACCACGGCGAACGCGACGCGGCGTTCCGGCTGGACGCCGGCTACCTGGCCTCGGTGGTGGACGAGGTGATCGCCGCCCGCGCCGGGGGCGGCGACCAGGGCCCGGCCGAGGACCTGCTCGGTCTGATGCTGGGCGCGGTGCACCCCGCCGACGGCACCCGGCTGGACACCGGGAACATCCGCAACCAGGTGATCACCTTCCTGATCGCCGGTCACGAGACCACCTCGGGCGCACTGTCCTTCGCGCTGTACTACCTCGTCAAGCACCCGTCCGTGCTCCGGCAGGTCCAGCAGGAGGTGGACGCGCTCTGGGGCGACCAGGCCTCTCCGGAGCCTTCGTACGAGGACGTCGGACGGCTGCGGTACACCCGCCAGGTGCTCAACGAGGCGCTGCGGCTGTGGCCGACGGCGCCCGCCTTCAGCCGGGAGGCGCGGGAGGACACCCTGCTCGGCGGCCGGATCCCGGTCCGCGCCGGGGAGCCCGTCCTGGTGGCGACCACCATGCTGCACCGCGACGCCGCCTGGGGCGACAACCCGGAGCTGTTCGACCCCTCCAGGTTCGACCCCGAGCCGGAGGCGGCCCGCTCGCCGCACGCCTTCAAGCCCTTCGGCACCGGCGAACGCGCCTGTATCGGCCGGCAGTTCGCGCTGCACGAGGCCACCATGCTGCTGGCGATGCTGGTCCACCGCTACCGGCTGATCGACCACGCGGACTACCGGCTGACCATCAAGCAGACGCTCACCATCAAGCCCGACGACTTCACCCTCGCCCTCGCGCCGCGCACGCCCGCTCCCCCGGCGGCCGTCCCGGACGCGCCGGCCGCCCACAGCGCCGGGGAGCTGCCCGGGCGGGTCCGCCACGGGACCGGGCTGCTGCTCCTGCACGGTTCCAACTACGGCGCCTGCCGGGAGTTCACCCGGCAGCTGGCGGAGGCGGCCGCCGAACTCGGCTGCGACACCGCGATCGCCCCGCTCGACGCGTACGCGGGCGGGCTGCCCACCGACCGTCCGGTGGTGATCACGGCCGCCTCGTACAACGGGCAGCCGACGGACGACGCGGCCGCCTTCGTCGGCCGCCTCCTGGAGGCGGCCGACCACGAGGCCGACGGGGTCGAGTACGCGGTGCTCGGCATCGGCGACCGGACGTACGCGGCCACCTACCAGCGCGTCCCGGCCCTGATCGACGACCGGCTCGCCGCCCTCGGCGGCGCCCGGCTGCTCGGCCGCGGCGAGGCCGACGTCTCCGGTGACCTGGCCGGTACGGTGCGGGCCTTCACCACGGCGCTGCGCACGGTCCTCCTGGAGCGGTACGGGGACGCCGGCGCTCCCGCCGTGCGGCCGAAGGAGGCGGCGTACACGGTGACCGAGGTGGCCGGTGGCCCGCTGGACGCCCTGGCCGCCCGGCACGACATGGCCGAGCTGACCGTGACCGCGGTCGGCAGCCTCACCGACCCCGCCTATCACCGGGTGAAGCGCCTGGTCCGGCTGGCCCTGCCCGCGGGCGTCGGCCACCGGACGGCCGACCACCTCACCGTGCTCCCGGCCAATGACCCGGCCCTGGTCGAGCGCGCGGCCAAGCTGCTGGGCGCCGATCCGGAGACCGTGCTCAACATCGTGGCGCACCGGCGCACCGGTCTCGCCGTGGACCGGCCGCTGACCATCCGCGAACTGCTCACGCACCACGTCGAGTTGCAGGACCGTCCGACGGCCGGCCAGCGCGCCGAACTGGCCGCACTCAACCCGTGCCCGCCCGAGCGGGCGGCCCTGCGGGGCGTGTCCGACGACGACCCTCGCACGCTGCTGGACCTGGTCGAGGACCACCCGGCCCTGCGGGAGAGCCTGACCTGGCCGGTGCTGCTGGAGCTGCTGCCGCCGATCAGGCCCCGGCACTACTCGATCTCCTCGTCGCCCTCCGGCACCGGCGAGGTCGAGCTGATGGTCTCCGTGCTCAGCGCCCCCGCCCGCTCGGGCCGGGGCACCTTCCGGGGCACCGGCTCCGGCTACCTCGGCCGGGTGGCCGTCGGGGACACCGTGCTGGCGCGGGTCCAGCCGTGCCGGGAGGTCTTCCGGATCGGCCACCGGACGCCGGTGATCATGGTGGCGGCCGGCACCGGTCTGGCACCCTTCCGTGGCGCCGTCGCCGACCGCCGCGCGCTGCTCACCGAGGGAGCCGACCTCGCCCCGGCGCTGCTGTACTTCGGTTGCGACGCCCCGGACGCCGACTACCTGCACCGGGACGAGCTGGAGGCGGCCGACCGGGCCGGCGCCGTCTCGATGCGGCCCGCCTTCAGCGAGCGGCCGGTCGACGGGCAGCGCTTCGTCCAGGACCGCATCGCGGCCGAGGCGGCGGAGGTGTGGGAGTTGCTCGCCGCCGACGCGGAGGTGTACGTGTGCGGCGACGGCGCCCGGATGGCCCCGGGCGTCAGGGCGGCGTTCCGGGAGCTGTACCGGCGCCGGACGCCGGGGGCCGATGAGCAGCAGGCCCGGGCCTGGCTCCAGCACCTGGTCGAGGCGGGGCGTTACGTCGAGGACGTCTACGCGGGCTGAGGCGCACCGGGCCGACGTCCACACGGGCTGACGTCCACGCGGGCGCGGCGGCCACCCGGGCGCCGCCGCGCCGAGGGCCGGCTCCTCCGGCCACCCGACGGTCTCAGTCGCCGTCGATGAGCCGCTGCAGCGCGGGGGCGTAGAGGTCCGCCAGCCGCGCGGGCGTCGCGCGGTTGCCCGCGCCCGGGCGGTGCAGGCTCAGTGTCGCTCCGAGGCCGAGCAGCAGGCCGGCGATCAGCTCGGCACGCAGCTCGGCGTCCGGTCCCGGCAGCGAGGCGGCGAGGCGGTCCGTCACCTGGTGGCGGAAGCGCTCGCGCAGCAACGTCCGCTCGTCCTCGTTGCCGAGCGAGAACACCACGCGCAACAGCGGGTCGCCGCGCAGTTCCCGGCGCAGCCGGACCATGGTCAGCACCAGGTGGCGGCCCAGCCCGGCAGGCTCGGCGGCGAGCAGCTCGTCCGCCGCGGGCCGGAAGTCGGCGACGGTGTTGAACAGTTGCTCCTTGCTGCCGAAGCGCTTCACGATCAGCGAAGGGCTGACGCCCGCGTCGGCCGCTATCCCCCGCATGGTGACGTCGGCGTAGGGGCGCAGCGTGAAGGCCCGGCGGGCGGCGCGCAGGATCGCGTCGCGCCCGGTCCCCTGCTCGGGGCCGGGGCCGGCGTCGGCCTCCGCGTCGGCGTTCGGCTCGGCCGCGCCGGTCTCGTCGGCGGTGGTCATGTGCTCTCCTGGGCCGGGGCCGCGCGGGTCGTCACCTCGACCGTACCGGGTGCGGCGGAGCCGGGGCGCGCCGTCCGGCCCGGGGGCAGGAAGAGCGTCGCGACCAGTGCGGCGGCGGCCATGGCGGCCGCGATCAGGAAGATCAGCAGATAGGCGTGCAGGGTGGGGGCGGTGTGCCCGTCGACGGTGAAGGTGACGTGGGCGAGCACGGCGGTGACCACCGCGCTGCAGCAGGCCTGCCCGACCGAGCGCATCAGCGTGTTCAGCCCGTTCGCCGCGCCGGTCTCGCCGACCGGCACGGCGCGCATCACCAGCGCGGGCAGCGCCGAGTACGCGATGGCGGTGCCGGAGGAGACGACCGTGGCGCCGGCCACGATCAGCCAGAGGCTGTGGCTGGTGAAGAAGCGCACCAGGTAGCCGACCACCATGACGGCCGCCGCGAGGGCGAGCGTCGTCCTCGGTCCGTACTTCGCGGAGGTCTTGGCGGAGACCGGGGACAGCGCCACCATCGCCAGGCCGCCCGGCAGCAGGCAGAGCCCGCCCACCACGATCGAGGCGCCGAGTCCGTAGCCGGTCGACCTGGGCTCCTGCACCATCTGGGCGGTGACGAGGGAGTTCGCGTAGAACGCGAAGCCGATGAGCATCGCGGCGACGTTGGTCAGCAGTACGGCGGGCCGGGCCGAGACCCTCAGGTCGACCATCGGCGAGGAGGTGCGGAGTTCGTAGCGGCCCCAGCCCAGCCCGAGCAGCACCGATCCGCCGAGCAGGCCGAGGGTGCGCGGCGAGGTCCAGCCCCAGCCGGCGCCCTGGGTGATCGCGAGCAGCAGGCCGACGAGCACGGCGCCGAGGCCGAGGGTGCCGAGGAGGTCGAAGCGCCCGCGTGAGCGCAGGGGCGACTCCGGGACGATCCGGAGCACCAGCGCGATGTCCGCCAGGCCGAGCGCCGCGGAGGCCCAGAACATGGTGTGCCAGTCGAAGTTCTCGACGACCAGCGCCGCCACGGGCAGGCCCACGGCGGCGCCGATGCCGAGGGTGGAGCTCATCAGGGCGATGGACGGCAGCACGCGCTCGGGCGGCAGTTCGTCGCGGATGATGCTGATTCCGAGCGGGATGACGGCGAGGGCCGCGCCCTGGAGCGCCCGGCCGGCGATCAGCACGCCGATCTGCGAGCTCACGGCGCACAGGACGGAGCCGGCGGTGAGCACGCCCAGCGAGGCGAGCAGCACGCGGCGCTTGCCGTACATGTCACCGACCCGGCCGAGCACGGGGGTGAAGACCGCGCCGGTCAGCAGGGTGACGGTGACCAGCCAGCCGGCCGCGCCCGGCGAGCTGCCGGTCAGGGCGGGCACGTGCGGGAGCAGCGGGACGACCAGGGTCTGCATGACGGCGACGACGACACCGCAGAAGGCGAGGACCGGCACGATCAAACGGGCCCGCGACGCCCGCGCGGACGGGGGAAGGGCCGGGGAGGGCTGGCCTGGCTCGGCCGTCACCGGGGTCGTCATGCTGCTCCAGACACTGCTCCGCCAAGGGGTGCACACGTGTTCACCCGCCCCAGGGTAAACGCTTGTGCACCCCCCTGTCCCACCCTTCGCCTCCCCCCGGCGGCGGGCCGCGGCGCGAGCGGCGGCGCGGGCGGACCTGGCCGCGCACAGGACGGGTGCGCCCGGCCCCGGCCGCCGGAGGAGTCCTCGCTCCCCCGGACCGTTCGACCCCGTCCAGGCCGCTCCCTCCGGCCGCGGGCCACCCGCCCGGACCACGGGCGCGGACCACCGGCGCGGGTTTTCGGCAGCGCGGTTCCCATAGCCGGGACGACGGCTTATGATCGCGCGCATCGCGACGAGCCGCCGACTCCCGTTCGACCAACGGGAGTTCGTTTGAGCTGCCCACAAGGTCCGTAGCTCGGGGGAAACATGCGCTACACGGTTCTTGGACCGCTGGAAGTCTTCGACCACGGCACCCAGGTGCCCATCGAACGGCCGCGCCGGCGTGCGGTGCTGACGTTCCTGCTGTTGAACGCGAACCACCAGGTCTGCATCGAGCAGTTGGTGGACGCGCTCTGGGGCGAGCGTCCGCCGCGCAGCGCCCGCGGCCAGGTGCACACCGCCGTCTCGGCCCTGCGCAAGCTCCTCCCCGGGGCTGCCGCCGGGGCCGGGGCGGGGGACGACGCCGGGCCGCTCGCCTCGCTGGCGGGCGGCTACCGCCTGTCGGTCGGGCGGCACGACCTCGATACCATGGACTTCTGCCGGGAGGTCGCGGAGGCGCGGCGGCTCACGGCGCTGGGCGAGCACACGCGGGCCGTCCGGCATTTACGGACCGGGCTCGGCCTGTGGCGCGGCGCCGCGCTCGTCGGGATCGATGCGCCGTTCGTGGAACCGTTCCGGGCCCATCTGGAGGAGGAACGTTTCGCCGCCTTTGAACTGCTGGCGGACATCGAACTCGGCGCGGGGCGGCACCACGAGCTGGTCCCCGAGCTGACGGCCCTGGTGGACCGCTACCCCGCCCGCGAGCGCCTCGTGGAGCAGCTGGTCCTCGCCCTGTACCGCAGCGGGCGGCAGACCGACGCGCTGGCCGTGGCCCGCCGGCTGCGGGCCCTGCTCGCGGACGAGTTCGGGCTGGACCCCGGGCCCGCCCTGGTGGAGCTGGAGCACGCCGTACTGCGCGGCGACCCGGCCCTGCTGGGCCCGCGCCGGCACACGCGCGCGGGCCTCCCCCGGCTCCGCCGGCTCTGCTGCCATCCGGCGCACACCCGTCCGTACCACCCGCGGACGGGCCGCTGACCGGCGCGGCCGCCCCCGCGGTCCACCCGCCGGGAAGGCCGACCCGTCCGGAACAGCAGGGCCGTCAGGAGCGCCGGGGCGCGGCGGGCCCCTGGAACAGGTAGGCGATGTCGTCCCACCGCACGACCAGGGCGCCCGCGGCCACGCCCACGGCGAGGGCGGCAACCGCCAGGGCGGGGGCCACGTCACCGCCGGGGGCCAGCGCCGCGGTGAGCGCGCCGGCGGCGAGCAGCGAGTTGCGCAGGACGAAGCCCCCGGCGCTGCCGCGGGCGGCGGGCTTCGCCGGGCCGAAGCACCGGCAGTCCGCCGCCCGCCCGGCCCGCAGGGTCGCGACGGTGAACCCGGTCAGCAGCACGAGCGTGGCCACCGCGCCGGCCTGTCGTACCGTCACGAGCAGCACCACGGTCGCCAGTTCGGCGGCGATCACGCCGACGGCGGTCGGCCGCCGCAGGGCGGCCGGCAGCCAGCGGAAGCCCGCCAGGTCGGCGGTGAACGCGGCCAGGGCCGCGCGGCTGCGCGCCTTGCCGGTCAGGGCGGCGCCGAAGACCACCACCAGCAGGGCGCGGGCGGCCAGTTGCAGCATCGTCATGCGGTCCTCCTCGAACCGTGGGTCGTACGGTGCCCCGATCGCTTCAGGGACTGCGCGGGCCGCCCGTCGCGGGACATCCGGCGTACGGCGACGCCCAGGGCGGTGCGGCTGGGGACGGTGCCGAAGGTCCGGGAGTCCAGGCTGCGCGGGCTGTCGCCGAGGACGGCGAGGTGCCCGGGCGGCACCGCGGGGCAGCCGTCCGCGGCCTGGTCCCCCGGCAGGCCGCTGACCCGCTTCACCAGCCAGGGCGTGTCCCCCGGGGCGCGCGGTCCGTCCGGGACGGGGATGACCACGACGTCGCCGCGGTGGAACACCGTGGTGCGGCGCACCAGCACCCGGTCGCCGTCCCGCAGGGTGGGCTCCATGCTGCCGCCGTGCACGACGACCAGCTCGAAGGAACGGCGCAGCAGCAGCACCACCGCGGCCCCGGCCAGTGCCCCGGCGGCGACGGCCGCCGCGGTCGGGGAGAGCGCGTTCACCGCACCGCCTCGGGCCGGTCCGCGTCGACGCGCGGCACGTCGTCCTGCACGTCGTCCTGCGCGGGCCGCCGGCCGGCCGGCCGGCGGCCCGCGGCGGGGCCGGCGGCGGGCGGACCGTCCGCGCGGTACCCCTCCGCCTGGGCGGCGAACATCTCCGCGTACCGGCCGTCGAGCGCCACCAGTTCGTCGTGGCTGCCGCGTTCCACGACCCGCCCCTCGAAGAGCACCACGATCATGTCGGCCTCGCGCAGCGCGGCGAGCCGGTGCGAGATCAGCAGGCTGGTGCGCCCGGTGCGGTGGCGGCGCAGCGCCTGGTGGACCTGCCGCTCGGCGAGCGCGTCGAGGCCGGAGCTGGGCTCGTCCAGGATGAGCAGCTCGCCGTCCTCGCGCATGAGCGACCGGGCGAGGGCGACGCGCTGCCACTGGCCGCCCGAGAGCGTGACACCGTCCTGCTCGTCCTCGTCGGTGAACGTGCGGCTGAGCAGGGTCCGGTAGCCGCGGGGCAGCCGCTCCAAGGTCCCGTCGATGCCGGCGCGGCCGGCCGCGGCGCGGATCCGGCCGAGGTCCTCGCGGTGTTCGGGGGCGCCCAGGCCGATGTTCTCGGCGGCGGTCAGGTCGTAGGTCATGAAGTCCTGGAAGGTCGCGCCGATCCGGCGCCGCAGCTCGTCGACCGGCATGGTGCGGATGTCGACGCCGTCCCAGAGGATGCGCCCGCGTTCGGGGTCGTAGAACCGGCAGAGCAGCTTGACCAGCGTGCTCTTGCCCGCGCCGTTCACTCCGGCGAGCCCGACGGCGCGGCCGTGCGGCAGGTGCAGACCGACGCCGCGCAGCGCCCAGGGGCCGTCGGGGGTGTAGCGGAACCACACGTCCTCGAAGGTGATGCCGTCCCGCAGCGGGGCCGGTACGACCGTGCCCTCCGTCAGGTCCACGGGCGAGCCGAGCAGCGCCAGGTAGTGCCCGAAGAGCCGCAACGCCTCCTCCGCGCGCCCGAGTTGCATCACGATGGACGACAGTGCGCCCTGGACGGCGGCGACCGCGGCGGTGAACAGGGTCATGTCGCCGAGGGTGATCCGGCCGACGAGCACCTGCCGCGCGACGACGACGGCCGCCGTGCCCGCGGCGGCCGCGGTGAGCAGGGCGAGCCCCGACTGGACGAGGACGCTGCGGCGCAGGGCGGCCAGGCCGGCGCCGGTCGTCTCGCGGAGCCCGTCGAGCGCGCGCCGGCGGAAGAGCGGCCCGGTGCCGAAGAGGCGGATCTCCTTGGCGGCCCGGGGGTCGATGAGCAGCGTCCGGTAGAAGTAGTACCGCCGGGTGGCGGGGACGATGGCGGCGGCGGTGTCGGCGAGGCCCCGGGAGGTCCGCACGTGGCCGACGACGGAGACCGCGACGCAGAGGACGAGGAGCGCGCCCATCGGCGGCCAGAACACCAGCACCGTGCCGAGGAACCCGGCGATCGTCGCGCCGCTGCGGACCGAGTCGAGCAGGAAGTCGAGGACGTCGTGCGGTGCGCCCTGGGCCGCGGTCTCGGCGAGCCGGATCCGGTCCTGGGTGGCCGGGTCCTCGAACGGGCGCAGCCCGCGGTAGGCGTTGACCCGTTCGTAGAGCCGGTCCTGCACCTCCAGGTTGACGGCCCGGCCGACCACGGCGCCGGTCAGCGCCGTGACGTGGTTGAACACGGCGATCGCCCCGGCGAGGACGGCGCCGGCCGCCGCGAGCCACGCCACCCGGGTGCCGTCGGCCGCGCCGGGGCCGCCCGCGCCGGCGAGGGCGTCGACGAGCAGCTTGGTGACGTAGGCCGTCACGGCGGGGAGCACCCCGGTGAGCAGGGCGAGCAGGAGCTGGAGCAGGATCCCCCCGGGCGAGGCCCGCCAGCCCAGCCGCAGAGCGGCGGCCGCGGTCCGTGCCCGCCCGGCGACCGCCGTGATCACACCGTTTCCCGGACCGGAGCCGGGCGGTCGGCCTGCGCGCGGTGGGCCGGCGCGGGCACGACGTCGGCCAGCTCGTGACCGGCGGCGGTGATGACGCCGTCCTTGAGCCGGAGCAGCGTCGGGAAGGCGCCGACCTGGCCGAAGGCGGCGGTGGCCGAGGACTTCTCGGCGACGACGGCCACCCGGCCGACGGCGCCGAGGGCGGCGGTCATCCGGCGGGTCTCCGGGCTCTCCGAATCGCCGACGACGAAGAACAGCGGGTCGTCGGCCCCGGTGGCGGCGCCGCCGGCCAGGGAGTCGATCAGCGTGCCGCAGGGCGTGCAGCCGACCATGACGAACCCGGCGAAGGCGTCACCGGAGGCCACGTCGGCCACGGTGAGCTCCTCCCCGAAGGTCGTGACGGCGCTGAACTCGCCGACGGCGGTGCCGACCGCCGGCAGGGCGTCGGGGGCACCCGTGCCGCCCTCCTCCAGCGTCCGCAGCCTGCGGATGACGGCGAAGGTGAGCACGAGGTTGGCCGCGGTGGCGATGCCGAGCACGACGGCGAGGGCGATGAGGGCGGTGAGCATGTCGGTTCCTCTCTGGGCCGTTCCGGGGGCGACAGAGGGCGGGGGCCGCCGGAACGGGGCCCCCGCCCATCCGGTCGTCAGCAGCCGTACGCGACCTTCTTGTTGTACTGGAGGCCGCCGGTGCCCTTGCAGGTGCCGGTGCAGTTGTAGTAGCCGTTACACATCGGCTGCCACCACCAGCCGCCCGAGCAGTAGCCGCTCCTCGAGGTACAGGCGACGACACCGCAGTAGTCCGGCGGCACACAGGCGCCGGCCTTCTTCTGCTTCAGCACCGCGCCCAGCATCCGGTCGCCGAGTGACGTGAGGGTCCTGGTCATGAGACCTCCTTGTGGGGTTCGACCCGTCCGTTCGGGTCGCCCCCCATGCTGTCCGGGCGCTCTCTCCATCGGCTCCTCATCGGCTCTGCGCCCGGCAGCGGCGGCGCACGGGTGCCCGGCCGGCTCGCCGGACCGGCGGTCCGGCGGTCCGGCGGTCCGGCGAGGGCCGGGCCGGTCAGCCGCTCGGCGTGCCCGTCGCCGCGCGGTGCTCGGCGATGGCCTGCCAGACCTTGTCGCGGAGGAAGGGCGCCTCGGTGAAGCGGATGCCGGTGGCGTCGCGCAGGGCGTTGGCGAAGGCGGGCGGGACCGGGTTGAAGGGGCTCTCGCTCATCGACTTGGCACCGAGCGGCCCGATGGCGTCCGAGGTCTCCGTGAAGTGGACCTCGGTGCGCGGCACGTCGGCGTAGGCCGGCAGCCGGTAGCGGCGGAAGGCGGCGGTGGTGACCTCGCCGCGTTCGTCCACGAGGACTCGTTCGAAGAGGGTCGCGCCGAGGGCCTGGACGACGCCGCCCTCGACCTGGCCGCGGCACTGCAGGGGGTTCATGACCTTGCCGGCGTCGGCGCCGTGGACGCTGCGCAGGATCCGGATCTCCCCGGTGCCGGGGTCGACGGCGATGCGGAACCACTGCGAGTTGAAGGCCACCGAGCGCGGGGAGCCGCCCCAGTGACCGTCGGCCGCGAGGTCGACACCCTTGCCGCGGGCCGCCTCGAAGACCTCCTTGAGGGAGACCTGCCGCCCGTCGCACTCGACCGCCTCGGCGGCGAGCCGCAGCAGGCTGCGCGGCGTGCGGGCGTATTCGGCGGTGAAGGAGAGGATCCGCTCGGCGAGCGCGTTGGCGGCCCTCATCACGGCCTTGCCGGCGACCACCGTGCCCGCCGAGCCGAAGGCCCCGGTGTCATGCCGGACGACGTCGGTGTCGGACTGCCGGATGGCGATGCGGTCCACCGTGGTGCCGAGCGCGCCGGCGGTGATCTGCTTGTGCACGGTGGTGGTGCCGTTGCCGAACTCGGCCGTGCCGACGGCGATGTCGTAGGTGCCGTCCTCCAGGAGCTTCACCGTCGCGTCGGCGAAGTGGCCGCCGGGCGGGCCGGTCGCGATGGCGGCCATCGCGAAGCCCTGGCCGACCAGCCAGCCCTCGGGTGCCTGTTCGGCGCTGCGGTCGTCGGCGATGGCGTTGCGCACCACCTGGAGGCACTGGTCGAGGCCGTAGCTGGCGATGTGCAGGTCCTCCTCCTCGCCGCAGGGGCCCTCCATGTGGTCGCCGGGACCGATGACGTTCTTCTCGCGCAGGACCAGCGGGTCGATGCCGAGGCGTCGGGCCGGCTCGTCCATCGCCGACTCCAGGGCGAAGGTCACCTGGCCGAGGCCGTAGCCGCGGAACGCCCCGGCGGGCACGCAGTTGGTGTAGACGGAGTAGGCGTTCACCTTCTTGTTCGGCGCCCGGTAGACGCCCATCGACTCGCCGACGCTGTGGAACATCACGGCCGGCCCGTGGTTGCCGTAGGCGCCGGTGTTGGCCACCACCCGGAACTGGAGCGCCGTCAGGGTGCCGTCCCTCCGGGCGCCGACCTTGACGGTGATCTTGAACGGGTGGCGGGTGGTCGCGCCGTGGAACTGCTCGGCGCGGGTGAACTCCAGCTTCACCGGACGGTGCAGCCTCAACGCGGCCAGCACGACGATGTCCTCGGTCAGCATCTCCTGCTTGCCGCCGAACCCGCCGCCGACCCGGCCCGCGACCACCCGGACCTTCTCCTGCGGCAGGTCGTAGAGCGCGCAGAGCGCACGCCGGGTCAGGAAGGGCACCTGGGTGGACGAGCGGACCGCGATCCGCTCCTCGCCGGTCGGCTCCCCGGCCTCGTCGAGCCGGTCCTCGAACCAGGCGACGCAGCCGTGCGTCTCCAGGCTGGCGTGCTGCACCCGCTGGGTCTGGAACGTCTCCTCGTAGACGACGTCGGCCTCGGCGAAACCCTGTTCGACGCTGCCCATCTCGCCGTGCACCTCGCCGCAGACGTTGTCCTCGGCACGGAAGATGCGCGACTCGGGACCCTTCGGGTGGATCACCGGCGCGCCGGGCAGCATCGCCAGCTCCGGGTCGACCACGTACGGGAGTTCCTCGTACTCGACGACGATCCGTCGGCAGCCCTCCTCGGCCGCCCCCTCGCTGTCGGCCACCACGGCCGCCACCCGCTGCCCGACGAAGCGGACCACGTCGTCCAGCACCCGGGTGTCGTCCGGGTCCTCGGCGGGGTGCTCGTGCCGGGCGGAGGAGTACAACTTGTCCGGCGCGTCGTGGTGGGTGAACACCGCGTGCACCCCGGGCACACCGGCGATTCAGCTGCGGACTGGACGATCGACCAAAGCGGAATGCCATCATCGGCTTGCATCTACCAGGATATTGCGCTTCGTAGCCTCGCATATGCAGGGAGCTGCGGGTGACTGCGAGCGCGGGCAGACCCGGGGAAACGGGCACGCGCCGCGTCCGGCCGGCACCGGGCCCCAGAGGCCGCCGCGGCGCGCGCCCGGCCGGATCACCCCCGGGCAAGGGGCGTCCTCAGTAGACGTCACGGACGTAGCGCTTGTCGGTGGCGAGCTGCCGGACGTGGGCGCCGGCTTCGTCGTCGTCCAGGCCGCCGTGCGCGGAGACGATGTCGCGCAGAGCCCGGTCGACGTCCTTGGCCATCCGGCCGGCGTCGCCGCAGACGTAGAGGTGGGCGCCGTTCTGCAGCCACTCCCACAGGCGGGGGCCGTGCTCGCGCATCCGGTCCTGCACGTAGACCTTGGCGCGCTGGTCGCGGGAGAAGGCGAGGTCGAGACGGTCCAGGTGGCCCGACGCCCGGAACGCCGCCAGTTCCTCGCGGTAGTAGAAGTCGGTCGCCTCGCGCTGCTCGCCGAAGAAGAGCCAGTTCGGGCCGGTGTGGCCGCGAGCCCGCCGCTCCTCCAGGAAGCCGATGAACGGTGCCACCCCGGTACCCGGGCCGATCATGATCATGGGGGTGGCGGGGTCGCCGGGCGGGCGGAAGTGCGGGGAGCGCTGGACGAAGACGGGCACCGGGCCGTCGTCGGCGGCGTCGGCGAGGAAGCTGGAGCAGACGCCGTTGCGGGCCCTGCCGAGGTCGTTGGCGTAACGGACGACGGACACCGTGAGACGGACCTCGCCGGGGTGCGCCAGCGGGCTGGACGATATCGAGTACAGCCTGGGCTGCAGACGCCTGAGGACGCCGGCCCACTCCCGCGCGGTGGCCCGGACGGGGAACGCGCCGACGACGTCGACGGCCTGCCGGCCCCAGCTCCACTTCGCCAGCTCGCCCTTGTTGTCCGCCCGCAGCAGCCGCCGCAGGCCGCCGTCGCCCGTGCGCTCGGCGACGAAGCGCAGCAGGTCGGGGGTGATCCTCGCGATCTCCAGCCTGGTCCGCAGGGCCTCGCCGAGCGGGATGTCCCCCGCGTCGGCGACCGGCACGGTGTCGGCGGGGTCGAGGCCGGTGACGGCGAGCCACTCCGCCACGAGCTCCGAGTCGTTGGCCGGCCAGACGCCGAGCGCGTCACCCGCCTCGTAGGCGAGGTCGCCGTGGTCGCCGCCGCGGGTGTCGAAGGCGTACTGCCGGACCTCCTTGGCCGAACCCGGGAGGCTGAGGAGCCGGTTGCCGATCAGCAGCGTGGCGAAGGGTGAGGTCCTGGAGTAGCCGGACCGCTCCGGCGCAGCCGGTGCGGCTCCGGGCCCGGCGGGCTCCGTCACCGCCGTGGCGGGCGCGGGCCGGGCCGCGGGCCCGGCCGGGGCGGATGTCGCCCGGGCGGGCTCCGACCGGCGCTCCGCCAGCGCCCCGAGGACTTCGTCGAGCCACTTCCCGGCGGCCTCGGCGTAGTCCGGTTCGCAGTCGGTGCGGGCGGCGAGCCGGGTGGCGCCCAGCTCGCCGAGGCGCTGGTCCAGGCGGCGGCCGTGGCCGCAGAAGTCGTCGTAGCTGGAGTCGCCGAGGGCCAGCACCGAGTAGCCGAGGTCGGCGGCGAGGGCCTCGCCCCCGGCGCAGAGGGCCGCCCAGAAGCCGGAGCCGTTGTCCGGTGCGTCGCCGTCGCCGAAGGTGCTGGTGACGAAAAGGACCGGGGCGCCGGCCGGCAGGGAGGCCGGGCTGACGTCGTCCATGCCGAGGAGCCTCGCCCGCCAGCCGGCCTCGGTGAGGCGGCCGACGGTCATGGCGGCGGCCTCCTCCGCGTTGCCGGTCTGCGAGGCCCACAGGACGAGGACCTCCCGCGCGGGCCCGTCGGCCGCCGGCGGCGGCTGATCGCCGGTACGCGGCGCGGGGGGCGGCAGCACGGCCGGCGACGGGGCGCCGGCGGTGGTGCGGGAGAACCTGCCAGCCAGCACGCCGTTGACCCACAGGGCCCGCTCCGGGTCGATGGGGGCCCGCGCGGGCAGGACCGGCACCGTGGCGCCCTGCGGCGGGGCCGCCTCCAGGCCGGCGAGGAAGCCGGCCAGGAAGTGCCGCTCGCCGGTGACGAAGGCCGGCGGGGCGAGGTCCGCGATGCCGAAGAGGCTGCTCAGCGCGGCGGTGCCCGCACCCTGCGGCGCGAGGGGTGCCGGGTGCGGCCGGGGCTCCCCCGGGGCGGGCCCGACGACGGCGGGCACGGGAGCGGCCGCCGTGCGTTCCGGCGCCGGCACCGATCTCAGCGAGACGGCGCAGACCTTGAACTCGGGCTGGAAGGAGAGCGGGTCCACGGCGTCGTTGGTGACGGCGTTGATGCTGAGGTACTCGCCGAAGAGGTCGTTCCAGTGGAACGGCGCGAAGCAGTTGCCCGGTCGTACCCGGTCGGTGACGACCGCCGGCAGCACGGCCCTGCCACGCCGGGACGCGATCTCCAGGTGCTCTCCCCCGGCGATGCCGAGCGCCTCGGCGTCCTGCGGGTGGACCTCGACGAAGGGCCCGGGGTCGAGCCTGTTGAGCTTGGCGACCTTCCCCGTCTTGGTCAGGGTGTGCCACTGGTGCTGCAGGCGGCCGGTGTTGAGGACGAACGGGAAGTCGTCGTCGGGCAGCTCGGCGGCCGGCAGGTGCGGGCGGGGGAAGAACGAGGCGCGGCCGCTCGCCGTGGGGAACGCCAGCCGGGGGCGGGCGCCGTCGGGCCGCTCCAGCAGGGTCTGGCTGACGCCGTCGTTGACGTACCGGACCGGGTTGCGGTCCGGCCCGTCCACGGAGGCGCTGGGCCACTGCACCGGGGTCTCCCGCAGCCGCTCGTAGGTCACGCCCCGCAGGTCGTAGCCGGTCTTCGGGTTCCACGCCCGCTTGATCTCCTCGAAGACCTCCTCGGCGCCGTCGTACGTGAAGCCCTCGGCGAAGCCCATCGCGCAGGCGACGCGGGCGATGATCTGCCAGTCCGGCAGGGCCTGGCCCACGGGGTCGGCGGCCGGCCGGGCGAGGGTGAGGTTGCGCTCGGAGTTGACCATCACGCCCTCGGCCTCGGCCCACATCGCGGCGGGCAGCACCACGTCGGCGTAGGCGTTGGTCTCGGTGTCGGCGAAGACGTCCTGGGTGATGACCAACTCGGCCGCCTCCAGGCCGGCGATGACGGTCTTCCGGTTGGCGACCGTCGCGGCCGGGTTGGTGCAGATGATCCAGCAGGCCTTGATCCCGCCCTCCGCCATCCGCGAGAACAGCTCGACGGTGCCCTGGCCGGCCTCCGCGCGCAGCGTGCCCGGGGCGAGGCCCCACAGCCCCTCGGTGAACTCGCGGTCGGCCGGCACCAGGACGGAGCGCTGGCCCGGCAGACCCGGGCCCATGTAGCCCATCTCGCGCCCGCCCATGGCGTTCGGCTGGCCGGTCAGCGAGAAGGGGCCGCTGCCGGGGCGGCAGATGGCACCGGTCGCCAGGTGCAGGTTGACCAGCGCGTTGGTGTTCCAGGTGCCGTGGGTGGACTGGTTGAGCCCCATCGTCCAGCAGCTCATCCACTCCCCGGCCTCGCCGATGAGCCGCGCCGCCTCCCGGATGTCGGCCTCCGGGATGCCGGTGATCCCGGCGACCGTCGCGGGTGTGTAGTCCGCGAGGAAGCCGGGCATCGCCTCCCAGCCCTCGGTGAACTCCTCGATGAAGGCCGGGTCGGTGTGCCCGTTCTCCACCAGCAGGTGCAGCAGGCCGTTGAGCAGCGCCAGGTCCGTTCCCGGCCTGATCTGCAGGTAGAGGTCGGCCTTGTCGGCGGTCGCGTTGCGGCGTGGGTCGACGACGACGAGCTTGGCGCCCGCCTTGACGCGGTCCATCAGGCGGAGGAAGAGGACCGGGTGGCAGTCCGCCATGTTGGCGCCGATGACGAAGAAGACGTCCGCGTGCTCGAAGTCCCGGTACGAGCCCGGCGGCCCGTCGGCGCCCAGTGACAGCTTGTAGCCGGTGCCCGCGCTGGCCATGCAGAGACGGGAGTTGGACTCGATCTGGTTGGTGCCCACGAAGCCCTTGGCCAGCTTGTTCGCCAGGTACTGCGCTTCGAGGCTCATCTGGCCGGACACGTAGAACGCCAGCGCGTCCGGGCCGTGCTCGTCCAGGATCTCCCGCAGCCGCCGCGCGGTCGCGGCGATCGCCTCGTCCACGTCCGTCGCGGCCGGCTCGGCGCCGCGCTCCGCCCGGACCAGCGCCGTGCCCAGCCGGCCGGCGGCGGCGAGCATGTCCGCGCTGGTGGCGCCCTTGGTGCAGAGCCGGCCGAGGTTGGCGGGGTGGCCCTTGTCGCCGGACGCCTTGACCACCGTGCGCCGCCCGGTGGCGGCGTCCGTCGTGACGTCGAGCAGCACCCCGCAGCCGACACCGCAGTACGAGCAGACGGTCTTCACGGTGCTGGTGGCCTTCGGGCCCGACGCCGTCACAGGGGCTCCCCCTCGGTAGGACTCCTCCTCGCCGCCCGCCGGACCGTGCGGTTCCTGCGGGCGACCGTGGGGGCATCCCCACCGTCAGCACCGTAGGAAGCCCGGGTTACCACCGCATCACGCCGACTGATCATCGATGGTTAACGCTGCCGCACGCCGGTCGCGGCCGGGTGTGAGCGAACCGGCCGCCGCGGGCCCGCCGACGGCCGCGGACCGAACTCCGCTACGAGCCCTCCGCCTCACCCGACGAGACCGGGCACTCCTCGATCGAGCAGTGCCTCATTCCAAGAGGTTCGCCCTTCTCATCCTGGCAAGAAGTGCGTTGAAGTCTGCCTTCAGGCCGGCCAGGTCCACCGCTTGCGAGTCCGCCTGGCTTTCCGCGCGCCGAGGAAGCGGTTCAATGACCCATGCATGTTCGGGAGCGTCCATGTCATAGATCGTCTGCCATTCCAGGTCCTTGTCGGGAGTCACGCCGCCGACGATCGGGTTCCACTTCGGTTCCTGGTCGCCGGAGTGATTGTCCAGCGGGTAGGCCTGGCCGCCGGGGTAGGCGGTCAACCGGTACAGGTGGCCGCGCCCGTTGGGATTCGCCGGCCTGATGACGTCCCCTATGCGGTAGTGCTTTTGCTGCGCCCAGGCGGCGTCTGCAGCGGCGGGCCGCCTTCCGCACAGCGCCTTCACCGCCCACCCGATATCGGGTTGACGCTTCCCCTTCTCCGCCGGGACCGGGGTGGCATTGAGCATCAGATCACCCGGGCTGTAGAAATCGACGCTGCTGCTGCCGTGCGGCACCGTGAAGGGAGATCCGGTGTAGACGACCCCGATCCGCCGCTCACCGAAGGCGTAGCTGCCGATCCAGGCATTGGGAAGCATCAGCCCGCCGGGAACCGGGCCGTTCTCGTACGAGTTCTGGTCGTACGTGGGGCAGGCCACCCCGGAGGTGAGAGATGTTCGAATCCTGCCCTTGATCTGCGGAGTACGCGAGTCCACCTGGGCACGGAAGAAGGGGGTCTGGCTTCCTGTGTTCGGCTTGTCATAGCCGTAGTCCTGAATGATCGTGGAGTCCGTATCACTTCCGAGGCAATTGAACGCCGAGACGTTGGGCCGGTACTCGCCCTCGCACAACCACAGCAGGCCGTTACGCTCCTCCAGCTCCGCGTCCGCCACCTTCGGGAATTCGGGGACACCCTTCCTCTCGGGGGGCAATCCATTCGACCCGAAAGTACGCCCGGCGCGAACTGCTCGATACACAAAGTTATTCCCCGGCGTCTGCCGCTCACCCACCTCGACATCGATCCCGTCGTCGGAGACCCAGTACTTGTGCACGTCGGAATGATTGTTCACAATGCGAAGGAAAGTAGATCCTTTCCCGAGCGGACTGAAACCCCAGAATACCGAGTCGGAGGTATTGTCTATATCCCCTCCGACGACAGCGATATTTCTGCCCTGGAAAACCGATGGCGCATCGATCTCACCGTAGCAGCCGACGTACACAGAGGCCCTCGGAGTACCCTCGCAGTTGAAGTTTCGACGTCGGTTCGCTGCCGTGTGGCACGAGACAAAGGTGGAACACAGGAACGAGTGGTCATAGATTCCGTCACGCCCGTTCGACGTGGCATCAACGTTCACAACCAGCATGGCACTGGCATTGACATTGTCCAGGCCGCCGATGTCCAGACCATTTCGACCGTTGCTGGTGAGGCGGCAGTCGCGTATCTGCACGAGGCCGACACTGACCACCGGTCTGACCTCGCTGGAGGATATCGCTATTCCGTTGCGCCGGAAACTCACAACACTCATTCTCTCGATGCACACGCCGGTCGCCATGACGCGTATGCCATCCATCTGTGGAGCCTGGTGGGTGGCGCCGGGATCCCCCTGGGCGGGGACCGAATGGAGGGCCAGCTGGCGAAGCACCGCATAGTCCGAACGACCGCGAGGGGGCGTCATGGCCAATCCGGGCTCGAAGCCCACCAAGGCAATTGCGCAATAAACGGTCTCCCCGCCGACCTCGCCGATGTGGGTGCTGGCGGAGAGGTTGAAATTTCCGGATTCGACGTCCGCAATGATTCGACTGGTTTCGTCATGATAAGCCAGGCCGGCCCCCTCCAGAATGCAACCGTTCGAGACGACGAGAGGCCTCTTGATCCGGTAATCCCCCGGAGGCAGGTAGACGACACTTCCGTCAGTACTGTCGAGGCGCATCGCGCAGTCCAGGGCGCTCTGAATCGCATCCGTGTCGTCGGCATTCTTGTCGGCAATGCCGTCCCCCACCGCTCCGAAGTCGAGCACATTCAGGCGCATGTCACAGCGGGGGCGTATTGTCACCGTCCCCGAGGAATCGCAGTCACCGATCCAGTTCGGAGCACTCACGCATTTGTCATTGACGTCCGCAGCGCGGACAAGCTTTCCCGCACTGTTGACGCCGACCGCGCCGGGCCTGCCGGGGCCGATGCGGCCGGTGAAAGCACCGCTGATTTGAACCCTGACGTTCCCGGTGGTCACCGAGTCCAGCGCCACCCCGAAGAACGGACTGGTGTGCAGGTTTCCCTTCTCAACGGCAGGGACGACGGCGCGTGATCCTGCAGTGCAGACCGCCTGGCCGGCCGCGACGGGCCGTGCGGCTCTCATGATTTCGATGTCCATCGAAACGCTCCTTCCGTCGAGGCTTCACCGGTCGGACCGGTCGGTGTCAGCACGGCCGAAGCGCGCGAGCATCGGGCAACGATTCGACATATTTCAGACGTGCACGAATCACACTGTTACCTGGAGGCCTCTTGCACTGTCCCTCTTTCCACGCTAGGCACGACCATCGGCTTGCGCACCTCGCCACGGGCGAGCAGGACCACGACGTGGTGGCGGGCGACCACCCGGCCGGCCCGCGCCGGCCGTTCCCGGCCCGCCCGGACGAGTTCCGCCGGCCGGCGACCACCCGCCACCGGCGGGCCCGGCGCAGGTGCGGGCGGAATCCGGAGGGCGGCCAGCACCGGCACACCGGCTTCCGGCCCCGCCGCCGCCAACCCGGTAAACGCTCCCGGTCAGAGCACTAGGCACGGAACCGGGCGCGTCGGCGGCCGCGTCTTCACAGGTGACCGAGTCCCTGATGACCGGGTGCACGGAGGTGAGCCCGGATGAAGACCTTCGAGCGTGCGGCGGCCCGGTGGAGATCCCTGACCGTCGGGCACCGGCTCGTCGCCCTCGGCGTCGGCGGCGGCGCCGTGCTCCTAGCGATCCTGCTGGCGGTCGTGCTCACCGTCGGCGGCGGGGGCGGCCCCGGGCACACGGCGGCCGGTCTACCGCCCGCCCCGTCGGCTTCCCCGCCGGCCGGCCCCTCCGGTCCCGGCGGCGCGAGTGCCGCGTCGCCGCTCACCGGGCTGCCGGGTGGAGCGGGCAGGATCATCGCCGTCAAGATCGACAATGCCGCCGCGGCCAGGCCCCAGACCGGCGTGAACGCGGCCGACGTGGTGTACGCGATCGAGGTCGAGGGCGGCCTCTCGCGGTTCCTGGCGGTCTACGACTCGAACCACCTGCCCGCCGGCGACCGGATCGGCCCGGTGCGCAGCGCCCGGGAGAGCGATCTGCCCATCCTGCAGCAGTACGGGCGGGTGGACTTCGCGTACTCCGGGGCGCAGACCGCGTTCCTGCCGGTGCTCGCCGCGGCGGACGTGTTCAACAGCTCGCCGGTGCAGGACAGTTCGTTCTTCCGCGGGCAGTGGAACGTGCCGCCGTTCAACCAGTACGTGGTGCCGTCCGGGATTCTCGGCCACTTCCCGGACGCGGCGGTGGCCCGCGACGTCGGCTTCCGCTTCGGCGACGCGCCGGCCGGCGGCGTCCCGGCCGCCTCGTTCACCGCGCGGATGCCGGCGGCCTCGTTCACCTTCACCTGGTCCGCCGCGGAGGGCAGGTACCTGGTGGCGGTCGACGGCAGGCCGGCCGCCACCACGGACGCCGGGCAGATGGGGGCGCCGACGATCGTGGTGCAGAAGGTCGCCGAGACCACGTCGCCCCGAGGGCTGGTCGACTCGTTCGGACACCTCGTGCCCTACGCGCCGACCGTCGGCGGCGGTGAGGCGGTCTTCCTGCGGGACGGCGCGGCGTACCGGGGCACCTGGTCGCGGTCCGACGCCTCCGCCGGCACGGAGTTCAGCTACGCGGGGCAGCCGATGACCTTCCACCCCGGACAGGTCTGGATCGTCCTCGAACCCGCGTGAGGTTCACCGGACCGCCCGGCCGGGTGCGGGCTCAGGCCGTTCGCCGGCGCCCCGCCGGTGACGCCGTGCCGGGGCCGGCCCGGGCAGCCGGCAGAGCACCGGTACCGTCCTCGCCCGTGGCCCGGCACGGCCTGACCTGGACCTCCCACGCCCCGGGGGCCGCCGCCGCCGTGCCCGGCCGGCCGCGGGCACCGGCGCCGGTGCCCGCGCGAAAAGGCGAACGGAGCGTGTACACCGAGCTGTTGCCAATCGATGTCCGAATTGTTTCAAAGTCTGCACAGATACCTCCCCGGCACCCGCCCCGACCTGCGGTTTCACCATCGTTCGCGGAGCGCGTCAGGCCCTCGCCGGAGTGCCTCACCAGCCTCCTGAGTCACACGCCCACCACCTTGACCCCGTTGTGAGAAATCTGGCCTGAATCCGCATCCGACGGGTCTACGATCTCCCAACGTCGGACCGGATCATGGCAGTTCACGATCATCGGGGGGGTGGCATGGGTCTGCTCGGCGGCGATCTGCCCTTCGCCCGTACCCTCACCGCCCACGACCATGAAGCACTCGTCTCGCTCGGAACCCCGAAGACCTTCGCGGCGGGGCAGCACCTGCTGTCCGAGGGGGACCGCTCCACCCACGTCCTGCTGGTCCTGGCCGGCTGGGCCATGGTCTTCGTGGCCACCGACCGCGGAGCCACGCGGCTGGTCCTCGGCCTGCGCGGACCGGGCGAACTCATCGGCGAACTGGCCGCGTTGGACCAGCGGCCGCGCAGCGCGACCGTCCAGGCGCTCGGGCCGGTCGAGGCGCTCGTGATACCCGGGGACGGCTTCCGGCGCTTCCTGGCCACGAGCCCGCGGGTCGGCAGCCAGGTGATGGCCCAGCTCGCCTCCCGGCTGCGGGACTCCGACCGGGAACGCTCGGCACTCGCCTCGCTCACCGTCGTCCAGCGCCTCGCCAGCCGGCTCGTCGAGCTCTCCACCACCGACGCCACCGCCGGGCCCGCCCGCACCCGTTCCGCCGAGGGCGGTTCGGCGTCCGTCGTCCACCTGGCACAGGACGACCTCGCCGCCACCGTCGGCGCCACCCGCGAGGCGGTGGCCAAAGCACTCAAGCTGCTCCGAGACCAGGGGCTGGTGCGGACCGGCACCCGGATGGTCGAGATCCTCGCCCCCGCCCCGCTCCTCCTGCTCGCGCAGGGGCCGCACGACCAACGGCCGGAGGCCAGACCGCGCCTCTGAGCGCAGAGAGCGGGGGATCGCCGGCGCATGTAAAGCGTCACAGACAACCCGGCGCCCGGCGCCGGATTCTGACGGTGTGCCGAAGACAAGCGTGGGGGTGAACGTGCACGACCAAGCAGTCGACGCGGTGTACGAGTTGGTGGTCAGCGTGGACGTCCGGAAGTCCGGCGCCTACAACGACGCGGGAAAGACCCGGATGCGGCGGCAGCTGTACGCCATCCTCGACGGGGCGTTCGCCGAGGCCGGGGTACCGGCCCGCGCCGTCCACCGCGAGGACCGGGGCGACGGCATCCTGGCGGCGGTGGGCCCCACCGTCCCGCCCGCCCGCATCCTCGGCGTCTGGGTCACCGAGGTGCACGAGCAGCTGCGCCGGGAGAACCCCGACCTGCGGATGCCGCTCGGGCTCCGCGTCGGCCTCCACGTCGGCCCGGTCACCCACGACGCCCAGGGCATCAGCGGCCACGCCGTCGACCTCGCCTGCCGGCTCACCGACTCGGCCGCCGCCCGCCTGCTGCTCGAACGCGACCGGGCCGACCTGGTCGTGGTCGTCTCCGACTCGCTCTACCGCGAGGTCGTCCGCCACGGCGGCCGCTTCGTCGACCCCGACGACTACGCGCCGGTCGACCTGCGGACCAAGGACGGCGCCACGCCCGCGTGGGTCCGGCTCCCCGGCCGGCCCCGGCCTGCGCAGGTGCCGGACGGCGGGGAGCGGGACGGCGGGGAGCGGGACGGCGGCGGGCAGGACGCGCCGGGCCGGCGGGAACCGGCGGAGTACACCCTGGTGGCCCCGCTCGTGCCGGAGGTGCGGGAACCACAGGACGTCCAGGAGATCCCGGAGCAGACGATCGTGCACGGCGACGTGTCGGTGCACCGCGACAACACCTACCAGGGGCCGGTGCACATCGGCCGCACCACCGGAGGGGCGCACCGTGGCTGAGCCGAGGAACGCCCCCGCCGCCCCGGCCGCGCGCCGGGCGGACGAGCCGCGCGACCGGGCCGACCGGCGCGCCGGCGAGGACCGCCCCCGGCGCGAACCGTCCGAAGGCGACGGCCCTGAGCGTGACCGGCCCGAGCGCGCGCGCCCGGCGTCCGGGCCCGGCGACCGGGACGGCCGCGAGCGGCCCCGGGCCGACCCGGGCCGGGCCGACGAGGAGCCCCCGGCCCCGGGCGGCGCCGAACCCGGGGCCACGGACGGGGAGCACCCCGCCGGCGGCCGGGCGGCCCAGGACCCGGAGGACCAGGAGCGCGCCGAACGCGAGCGCGCCGCCGGCCGGTTCCGCGAGCGCAGCCGCGACCGGCTGCTCGACGAGCAGGAGGAGGAGGGCGGGGCGGCGGTCGGCATGGGCGCGACCTCCCGCGCGCACCGCCAGGCCCGTGGCTCGTACCAGGTCGGCGGCGACCACAACCTGTTCGACCGCACGGTGTTCCACCAGGCCCACATCGGCGACGTCCACCTGCGGCTGGACAGCCGGCAGGCGGTCGGCGCGGTCAGCGGCCCGGTGCCCGAGTCGGAGCTGCGGCGGGTCCGCCGGATCTACCTGGAGCCGGAGGGTTACGTCGACCTGCAGCAGGCGCTGCGCCGGCAGCGGGTCCTGGTGCTCGCCGCGGCCCCCGGCGCCGGGCGGACCTGCACCGCGCTGGCTCTGCTCGACGAGCTGACGCAGGACCGGCCGCCGGCCGCGGACGGCCCGCAGGACGGCGTGCGGGCCGGCGGCCCCGCGGAACCACCGGCCCGGGTCTCCCGGGTCTCCCCGGAGACGGCCGTGCCGCAGCTGACCGTCACCGTCGAGGGGAACGGCGGGCAGCGGCACGGCTACCTGCTCGAACTCCCCTCCGGCCACGGCAACCCCGGCCTGCCGCCGGGCGAGCTGGAGCTGGACGCGCTCGCCGCCGCGCTCGCCGGTGTCGGCTCCTACGCGGTGCTGGTGGTGGCCGCCGGCCCCACGGCCACGCCCCTGCTGTCTGGGCGGTACGGCCGGATCTGCCCGCCGGCTCCGACCGAGCAGCTGCTGCGCGCCAGGCTGGCCGCGCATCTGGCCGGCCCGGACGCGGAGAGCACCGAAGCCGCCGGGGCCGCCGAGCCCGCCGGCGCCGGGGCCGCCGGAGCCAGGGCCGCGGCGGAGTCCGCGCCCGCCGGGGGTGCGGACGCGGACACCGGGCAGCCGGGCGACGCGCGCACCGACGGGCCGGGCGACGGGCCCGGTGACCCGTCCGGCTCCGGTCACGCGTCCGGTGACGCGTCCGGTTCCGGTGACGGGCCCGGTGACAGCGCCCGTGGGACCGGCGACGAGGCGGCCGCCCGGGCCGCCTGGGCGGCCGAGCTGGCCGACGACCCCGAGCTGCGGGCCGGCGTCGGGCTGGAGGACCTCCGCCCCGCCGAGGCCGAACTGCTCGCCGACCTGATCGCCGCCCACGTCTTCGGCAGGCTGACCCGCGAGGAACTCCTCGGCGGCTGCCGGAGCCTGGCCCCGCAGCAGGCCCAGGAGTGGTTCGCCGGCGCGGACCGCGAGATCGCCGGCGCGGCCGAGGAGACCGGCCGCTCGGCCGCCACCGTGCTGCACCCGACCGCCTCCCGGATCGCGCTGGCCGTCCTCAACGGCGCCGTGCACAGCACCGTGGCGGAGGCGGCCCACCTGCTCACCTGGGAGCTGGCGGTGGCCCGCGACCCCGGCAACACCCCGGCCCGGCCGTTGTTCTGCGACGATCCGGTCTCCGATCTCGCCTACCTCCGGGCCGAGTTGACCGAGGGCGAGGTGGAGACGGCGGGCATCAGCGCGCCCGCCCGGATCGTCCGCTACCGGGGCTCGGCCCTGCCCGCCGCCGTGCTCGCGGAGGTCTGGGACCGCCACCACCCGGCCCGCGAGCCGATGGTCCGGTGGATGCGGCTGCTGGCCGACGACCCTCGGCCCGAGATCTGGGTGCGCGCCGCCCTCGCCTCCGGAGAGCTCTGCGCCCGGGACTTCGCCAACGGCTACGAGAAGCTGGTCCGTCCGATGGCCACCGCCCGCACCACCCAGCGCCGGGCCTTCGCGGCCACCGTGCTCGACCAGACGGCCCGGCACGAGAGCCACCGGCCGGCCGTGCGGGCCCTCGTCCGCGACTGGACCAAGTCGGACTCCCCGCGCCTGCGCTGGACCGCCGCCCTGACCCTCGGCTTCGGCCACGCCGCCCCGGTGGAGGCCGCACTCGACGGACTGGCCCGGATCGGCACCGACGAGGAGGACGACCAGGCTCCGCTCGCCTCGCACAGCGTCGTCCGCCTGCTCTCCGGCCCGGACGACCGGGCGGTGCTGCGCCGGCTCGCCGACTGGACCGGCGACCAGCGGGTGCCCTACCAGGACCTCGGCCTGCTGACCGTCGTGCGGCTCGCGCTGACCACGGTCGGTGAGGTCTGGGACGGCGAGGCCTCGCCGGACCTCGGCGACTACCTGGACTGGCCGCTGCCGCTCGCCCTCGCCGTCACCCGCCCCGACCGGACCGGCCCACTGGCCGACCTGATGTGGACGGCGCTGCGCACACCGCGCTCCCACGAAGCCGCCACCGACTGCCTGGAGTTCTGGCTTCGCGGTGCCGTCGACGACGACGGCCCGGACACCCGGGCCGGGCTGGCCGCGCTGCTGCCGGCCCTGCTGAGCACCGACAGTGAACGACGGCTGCTGGACTGGCTGTTGCGCCGCATGATGAACGACCCGGACGATCCCCTGCCGAACACCCGGGGCCGCGAGCTCTGGCACCTCGCCACCGGCGGCCGCCCCGGCGGAGACCACGGCGGGGGCCGGGAGGGGCGGGGCGGGCGCCGCGGCCGCGACGGTGAGGACGGACGGTCCGCCGACGCTGTCGGGACATCGGAGGAGGAACGATGACGGACAACCCGCGGGCCGCCGCAAGGCCCGCAGGCCGGGGCAGGTCCGGCACGCCCGAGCAGCCGGCCGGTCCGCTGCTGAGGGAGTACCCGCGCCCGGACGCCGGCGCCCGCCACCCGAGCGCCGAGGTCGCCCTGGTGCTCTTCTATCGCAACGGCGGCCACAGCGTGGTCACCGCGATGGGCACCGAGCACTTCGGGCGGCCCCTGATGGCACGCCCGGTGACGGTCTGCGAGGTGGCCAGGGGCACCCATGTCACCCGGCTGACCCTTCAGGTCCCCGCGGCCGGCAGCGCCACCTTCTTCGAGGTGGAGGCGGACGTGCAGTGGTCGGTCACCGACTACCGCAAGGTGGTGGACGAGCAGGTCAAGAACGTGGCCGTGCGCCTGCGGGCACCGCTGGTGGAGCGCCTGCGCGGGATCTGCTCGAACTACCCCGTGTCGGCCGCCGCGGAGGCCGACCGCGCGGTCAAGTCCGCCTGCCGCAACGGGCAGTGGGACGACCTGGGATACGACCTCGGACTGCGGGCGGAGCTCTACGTGCGCTTCGCGGTGGACAAGAAGACCATCCAGCACGTCGACGCGGAACGGAACTTCGACCACGACGACCGCACGGCGGCACGCAGCCACGACCGCGCGCTGGCCGAGGAGCACCGGCGCACCGAGCTCCTGCAGATGCGCATGCGCAAGTTCCGGACGATGCTCGAGGGCGGCGAGTGGAGCCAGATCTGCTTCATGCTCGCCGACAACCAGGACGAGGCGCGCGCGTTCATGGAGATGCTGCGCCAGGAGTCCCGCGCCGACAAGCGTGAACTGCTCGACCACACCCTGCGACTGGTCGAGAAGGGGGTGATCCAGTCGGCCGAACTGGAGTCGCAGGTCCGGGAGTTGCTCGGGACCACCGCCTACCGCGTCGAGGGCAGCTTCGGCCGGCCACCGCTCCGGGAGCCGGCTCGGAGGGCCGAGCTGTCGCCGGGCGGGCGCCGGGGTCGCGGTCAGGACGACGAGGACGACACCCGGTGGGAGGACCGGCACCGGGAGGACCGTGGCGACGCCCGCGACGCCCGCAACGCCCGCGACGACCACGACGACCGCCGTCGGACCGGCCGCACCGCCGGCCGGAACGACGACCGGAGAGACGACCGGAGAGACCACGTGGGGAGCGACCGGCCCCCCTTCACCCCGCTGTGGGTGGATGCCGAGCCCGCCGCCCCGCACCGGACCCCCGCGGCCCGGACCGGCCGCCGGCCCAGCGAGGCCTTCGACGACTGGGAGTACCCCGGGTCCGACGCCGCCGGCGGAGACCGTCGTACCGAGGACCGCCGCCCGGACGGACGCCGCACCGACGAGCGCCACACCGACGGACGCCACACCGACGACGACCGGGAGCGCGACGACCGCCCGTGGTCCCCCGGCGAATGGAGCTGACGACCCGTGACCGACACCGACGCCGAGACCGGCCCGGCCCCGCACCCCGCCGCCGCCCCCTGCCCGGACGAGGCCCGCTTCGTCGCCGACCGCCTCCTGGCGGCGGCGCGCGAGGACATCGGCCGGGCCGACACCAAGTCCTCGATCCTGCTCACCGCCGCCCTCGGCCTGCCCGCCCTCCTGCTGGGCCGCAGCTGGGCCGCCGACCGGCCCGGACCGCTCGCCGCCGTACTGCTCGCGCTCGGCGGCGCGCTCTGGGCCGCCGGAGCCGTGGCGCTGGTACGGGCGATCCTGCCCCGGACCGGCACCCTGCGCGACCGCGACGGCGTCACCTTCTTCGGCGACCTCGTCGCCGCGGAGGGCCGGTCCGCACTCGCCGGCCGGGTGGCCGCGGCCGGCCGCGACCCGCTCGACTGGCTGCTGGTCCAGGCCGTCGACGTCAGCACCATCCTCGCCGCCAAGTACCGCTGGATCCGCTGGGGAGTCGCCTGCCTGGCGCCCGGCTCGGTCCTCGCCACCGCCGGGCTCCTGCTCGCCTGAGCGCCCGGCCCGCCCCCCTTCGGACGGCCCTCCACCGGGCGGCCGGCCGAACGCCCCCTGATCCAGAGGAGACGACGGTGCAACACCTGCCCTTCGCGCCCTTCCGCCGGCGCGGCACGACCGGCGCACGGGCCCGCGGGCCCCGGCGCGCCGCCGGCGGCCTCGGGCGGGCCGCAGCGCTCACCGCGGCGGCCCTGCTCACCGCCGGCCTGCCGCCCGGCCCGGCCGCGGCCGACGAGCCCGGCACCGGCACGGCCGCCCCGGCGGCCATCGGCCCGGTCAACTACGCGGTGGCCGTGGACGAGTCGGGCAGCCTCAAGGCCGCCGACCTCGACCGCGAGCGGGCCGCCGCCGTCCGCATCGCCCTCGGGGAGGTCCACCCCGCCTCGACCATCGGCGTGTTCGGCTTCGCCAGCGCGGACAACGACTCCCAGCACCCGGTGGACGAGGTCTGCCCGCCCACCGTCCTGGACGCCGCGGGCCGCGACCAGATCGGCGCGTGCATCGGCAAGCTGCACAGCCGCGCCCCGGGTGAGGGCCAGGGCACCGACTTCCCGAACGCCGTGCTGCAGGGGGTCAGCCGGCTCAGCACCGGGACCGACCCGGCCACGCCCCGGGTCCTGTTCGTCCTCACCGACGGCAAGCTCGACGTCAGCGACAGCCCGGCCTACGGGGATCCGGCCCACCGCGCCGCCGCCGGCGACGAGGCCCTGAGCCGCGCCCTCGCCGCGGCCAAGGCCGCCGGCATCCAGGTCTGGCCGCTCGGCTTCGGCTCCGACATCGACCGGGGCGCCCTGGACCGGATGGCGGCCGGCGGCTTCCAGGACGGCTGCGTCAACCTCCCCGACGCCAAGCCCCGCGCCTCGGTGGTGCCGGACTCCGCCACCGTCGGCAGCGCGCTGGAGACCGCCTTCGCCGCCGCGCACTGCCTGCGCACCACCCCCGGGGACAGCGGCCGCCCGCCGATCGACCTCCAGGTGCGGATCTCTCCGCTCACCACCGTGGGCAGCATCGTCGTCGACAAGGGCGACCCGGCGGTGACGGCCACCTACTTCGACCCCTCCGGCCGCGAGATCACCGGCACCACCACCGACCCGGTCTCGCAGTTCGAACTCTCCGGCCGCCGGCAGTCGGTCGAGTCGCTGCGCATCACGGACCCGCTGCCGGGCCAGTGGCGGATTCACCTGGACGCCCCCGAGGACCACCGGGCGCAGCTGGCCTCCGTCAGCGTCCTGTGGCGCGGTGCGCTGCGCAGCTCCATCACCATGGCCCCGCCCTCGCCGCGGGCCGGCGAGCAGGCGGTGGTGACGCTCAAGCTGCAGACCCGCAAGGGGTTCCAGATCACCGACCCGCAGGACCTGAAGGACCTGGGCGTCAGTGCCGGCCTGACCGGTGAGGGCTTCGCCCCCGTCCCGATCAGACTGGCCGACGACGGCGTCGCCCCGGACCCGAAGGGCGGCGACGCCACCTTCACCGGGACGGTCACCGTGCCCGCCGGCGCGACCGGCCGGATCAAGGCCTCCGGCACCCTCACCGCCCCCGGGCTGATCGCCGACGAGGACCGCTCGGCGGGCACCCTGGTCGCCCCGGCGGTGCCCCTGGTGACGGCCTCCCTCACGCTCGACGGCGGCGCCGACCGGCGCATCCACCCCGGGGACGAGGTCGCCGGCACCGTCGCCCTGCACAACGGGGACGGCGTCGCGCACACCCTGCGGCTGGCCGTCACGGACAGCTCCGAGGGCCTGCTGAAGCTGGAGCCGGGGCAGATCACCCTGGCGCCCGGGGAGTCCCGGCGGGTCGACGTCACGCTGACCGCCGGCGGGTCGAAGGCGTTCCGAGGGCTGCTCGACCGGGGCGATCTGCGGCTCGGCGGCAAGGTCACCGTGATCGACACCTCCGACCGGGACCGGGTCCTCGTCGACAGCCCGCTGTCGCTGACCGTCACCCCGCCGCCGACCTTCTGGGAGCGGTGGTGGTGGGCCTGCCTGATCACCGGCATCGTGCTGGTGGTCGCCGTGGTGCTGCGGCTGACCCTGCGCCGGCTGCGGTGGGCGCGGACCAGTCCGGCGGGGCTCTCGCTGCTCCTGCTCGACGCGGACGGCCGGAAGGTCGGCCAGCTCACCGCGACCGCCGGCACGGGCGGCTGGTACGAGTTCGACGTGGTCGGAGTGGGCGGCCCGAACCCCCGGATCGTGCGACGGCCCGGCGGCCCGTACCGGGTGCAGCGCAACCAGGACGGTGGGGCGGTGCTCGAAACCCGCCGGCAGGCGAGGTCCCGCCTCGACCCGGGCCACCCGGTGCCGCTGGCGGAGGGGCTGAGCCTGGACATCGCGCCGGGGCGGGGCGCGACGGCCGACCCGCGACGGCCGGCCGGCGGCGGGCGACCACCGGCCGCCGACCAGCCGCCGGTCTCCCCTTACCTGTGACCCTGCCCGACCGCCGGTGCCCCGGGGCGCCCGCCCGGCGCCCCGGCCCGCCCCGGACCGTCCCACTCCCTCCACCGTCCCAGCCACACCCGTC
Organism: Kitasatospora sp. NPDC022785; assembly: GCF_055561295.1. Taxonomy (NCBI): domain Bacteria; kingdom Bacillati; phylum Actinomycetota; class Actinomycetes; order Kitasatosporales; family Streptomycetaceae; genus Kitasatospora; species Kitasatospora sp. NPDC022785. Next base: position 143,744 of record NZ_JBVHHB010000013.1, read on the forward strand.
CCAGCCACACCCGAGCCGGCCGCCCCGCGCGGCCGGATGAAGGCGGACCTCATGAAGATCTTCCAGCCGATGCTCTTCGTCGGCCTGGGCGGCACCGGCGGCCTCGTCGGCGCCGAACTGGAGCGGCGACTGCGCGCCGAACTGTGCGGCCCCGACGGCACCGCCCTGGGCCACCTCGGCGACCTGGCGCCCTACCAGCTGCCGGACTGTCTGCAGTTCGTCTACGCCGACTTCAGCGAGGCGGACCTGGCCAGGCTGCCGCACGCCACCGTCGACCCGGCCCTGCGAGCCGCCTACAGCCGCACCTCGCGCGCCACCCACGACCTGCTGCCGAACTTCGACAGCTCGCCCGACGTCACCAAGATGCTCCGCGCCAGCCTCCCCGACGAGACCGCCGCCTGGCTGCCGCCGCGCAACAGCGAACCGCGCGTCACCCCGCTGAAGAACGGCGCCGGGCAGCTGCCCACGGTCGGTCGGGCCGGCCTGTTCGGCACCCTGCGCAACGGCCCGGACCCGGTGCTGGAGCCGCTGATGCAGGCCATCGACGCGCTCGCGCGCGCGGGCGGCGTGCTGAGCCAGCTCGGCGGCGGCCAGGTGTCCGGCTGCGACGTCTTCGTGGCCTTCTCGGTCGCGGGCGGCACCGGCGCCGGGATCTTCCTGGACTACCTCTACCTGATCAACCACGCCTTCCGGGAGAAGCGCTTCGACGGCGTCAAGATCTACCCGCTGGTGGTGATGCCGTCCGCGTTCCCGCCGGCGACCGGCGGCGGCCGCGAGGCGGAGCTGAACTCCGCCCGCGCCCTGGTGGACCTCTTCCGGCTGGTGGACGAGCAGAACGCGCCCGTCGAGGGCGCCGAACTCGGCGACCTCGACGAGGACCTGACGCTGCGGATCCGCTACCCGCACACCGCTCCGATCCGGCTGCGCACCGGCATCCTGCCGACCGCCTTCCTGTTCAACCGCACCGCCGGCATCCGCCAGGACGACCTGCGGCGCTCCATGGTGTCGCTGGTGATGTCGCTGATCGGCACCGAGCTCGGCGACGGCCGGCAGAGTTCCCGCGCCCGGGCCGACGACGACTACCAGACCTTCGCCGCGAGCTTCATCAACCGGGGGGTGCAGCGGGCGGCGATGGCGCCGTCCGGCATCGGCCGGCGGGGTGTCTCCACCAGCCTGGTCGCCTCGATGACCGCGCCCGTGGACGAGCTGGCCGCCCTGGTCTCGGGCCGGATCCTGCGCGCCTCGGTCGAGCAGCTGAGCGACCGTTCGCACCGCTCCGACCGGTCCGCGGAGGAGTTGGTCAAGCAGATGTTCGCCGACTCCGGCCTGGAGGACCTGCTGGAGCGGCCGACGCTCGAACTGCAGCCGCTCGCCCCGGAGCCGCGCGGCAGCTCGGCGATCGAGACCGCGCTGGCCGCCCGGCTGAGCGACATGCAGTCCGAACTCGCCAACCTGGCCCGCCAGGTGGCGCTGCGCACCGCCGACATGGCGAGGGACTTCGCGCCGCGCAGGGCGGTGGACAAGCTGCTGGCCACGGTGGACCCGTTCACGGTCGAGCGGATCGTCAAGGGCGTTCCGCAGGAGGCGAACGACCTGGCCCGGCTCGGCTTCCTCGGGATGCTCGACAACCGCACCCGGATGCCCGCACTGCCGCCGGGTACCCGCGACCAGCCGCCGTCCGTCCCGAGGATCAAGCGCCGGATCGGCGGGCTGGCCCAGCCGCGCTGGGGGGACGAGGACGTCCAGGCCGTACTGCGCGCCCAGGACGCCTGGTACCGCTGGCGCAGCCGGCAGCTCTGGCACGACGGCTGGAAGAACCAGCAGCAGCGCTGGGAGCCGACCGCCCGGGCCCTGGACGCCGAGGTGAGCCGCCTGGTCTCGGCCTTCCGCAAGCACTCCGACCAGGAGCCGAGGGCGTTCGCCGAGCAGTCCCGGGTGCTGTACGAGGACCGCACCGGCGTCTCCTACCTGCTGCCGCCGCAGCGGGACCTCAAGCACTTCTACGACGATCTGGTGACCCGGCTCGCCGCCCGCGAGGGCCTGACCAACACCGAGGACCAGGCCGCCCTGCTGCTGCGGCTGGTCGGCGGCGACGAGTGGCGCGCCGCGAACACGGCGAGCCGGCGCAGCCCCGACGGCGCGGTCGGCGGTGTCAAGGCGGTCGTGGAGGCGGGCGTCAAACGGCTCTTCGCCGAGAGCGGCGCGCAGTTGGAGGAGCGTCCGCTGCTGCCGTCCATGGGGGTGCTGCTGGCCGCGGCGGCGGGCAGCGCGGAGGAGGCCGAGCTGGTCAGCAAGGAGGCGCTGGACCAGTTCGGCCGCAAGCTGGCCGGCCTGCTGCCGGCCGGCTTCGTCCCGGAGGGCACCGGGCCGCTCAAGGCGCTGGTGACGTACCCGCGGGTCAAGAACGTCGACGAGGTCGAGGCGTTCCTGCGCAAGGAGCTGCGGCTGCCCAAGGACGCGCGGCCGGAGTTCCGCGGGGTCGACACGGAGTCGATCACGGTCGTGCTGTTCCGCAGCGAGATGAGCCTGACCGAGGTGCCCGAGGCCCGCAAGGTGCTGCGCCACTGGGCCAAGGTGAAGGACAACGAGCAGAGCGAGGACGTGCTGCGCTGGCGCCAGCGCCTCGGCCACCGGGACGACTGGCTGGTGTCCACCGAGGCGGACCGGCGCAACGTGCTGCACCGGCTGCTCTGCCTGCTGTGGAACGGCCAGGTGGACGTGCTGGAGGGGCCCGAGGACTCCCCTCAGCTGATCCGGCTGCGGCTGTTCCGCGAGCGCGGCACCGATGTGCCGGGTGTGCGGCTGCGGCTGGGCGAGCAGCAGAACGGCGTGTCCGGCTGGGCCGAGCTGCTGCGTGCCTACGAGCGCTGGACGGTGCTGGACGACGAGCGCACGGTCGGGGACTACTGCAGCCGGCTGATGAGCGCCCGCCCGGTCGGGCTGTCGCGTTCGGCCAGCCGGCCCGATCCGTTGTTCGTACGGCTGGTCGAGCAGGTCGCGCCGCAGCAGCTGCGCATGCTCAAGTCCCGCCGGGAGATCGGCGGGGAGCGGGTCGAGGGCTGGTTCCGCCCTCTGTGGCAGTTCTGGGCGGAGACCCTGCCGGGGGCGCTGAGGCTCGACTTCGGCGACCAGCGTGCCGTGCAGCCGAACCTCGGCAGGCTGCTGGAGGTGATCCAGCGCGGCGAGCTGTCGCCGCGGCCGGTCGAGGACGTCGACGACGACGGGCCCGCCCACCAGCCGCGGGCCGTGCGCGAGGAGGACGACTGGGGCACCGTCAGGCCGGCCGAGGGGGGCGCCTGGCCCGGCGCCGAGCGGGGCCGCGACGGCGGCGACGGGGGCAACGGCGGCGGCGAGCGCGACCGGCGCGCCGACCGGGCCCACGACGGCGGACCGGACCGCGGCTTTGACCGGCCCCACGAGGACGATCGGGGCGCCGACCCGGGCCGCGGGTCCGGGTGGGACCCCGGCCGCGACGGCGGCCACGAGCCGTCCCCGGAGTGGGCCGAGCCGCCGCTGCACAAACCGTCCGAGCCGCCGTACCGCCCGTCCTGGTGGGACGAGGACCCCGACGGGCCGACCACGGACCGCCGGGGCGGTGAGCCCGCGTGAGCACACCCCTGACCCAGTCCGCACCGGTCGTCCACCTCGACCTGCGCACGGACGAACTGGCCGGCACCGACCCGGCCGGCCTGCGGGCCGCCGTCTCAGCCCGCCTCGCCCGCCAGGGCCGGCCGCAACCGCACGACCAGCGGTTCCTGGTGGTCGACACCCCCGCCGGGCTGGCCGAGCACCGCACCCGGTACGAGCAGATCATGGGCTACCGCACTCCCGGCCGGGTGCACGTGCTCTGCCTGCTGGTGGGTGGCCTCTCGGCGAGTGCCTCCGAGGGCTACCCGGCCGAACGCCGGCTGGTGCGACCCGCCACCCTGCGCGGCCCCGAGGCCGGCCTGCTCTGGGCCGGCGACCTCCAGGCGGGCGACGGCCTCCAGGAGCCGGCCGCGCCCGACGACCCGCAGGCGCTGGCCGTCCTGGTCGACCTGCTCAGCATCCCCGAGGTGTACGACGAGACCCTGGACGTGCTGGGCGGCCTCCCCGAGGGGGTGGCCGCTCCGGGGCTGCGCGTCCTGGAACACGGCCTGTCCCCGGACGTCCGCAGCCAAGCGTGGAGCGAGGCGCTGCTGCGGTTCGCCGGCTCCCACACGGCCTCCCCCGCCGGACCGACGGCCCGTACGGGCGGGGACCTGCCGCCCGCCCTCTCCTCGCTGGTCACCGGCGCCACCACCGGCAGCCCCGGCCGGCGCGAGGAGGGCGGAGCCGCCGCCCGCGCCCACCACGCGGCCGTCGACGCCCTGGCCGACGCCGAGACCGAGCTCGTCACCTTCGGCAGCCCCGCCGGCCTGCTCACCGGCGCCGGCCGGGCCGAGCTGGAGTCGGCGCTCGGCCGCGCCCGGGAAGCGCTGGACCGCTACCGCGAGGTGGTCGGGCAGGTGCTGCGCAGCGATGGCGGGACGGCCGGCGTGCAGTCCGCCGCCGAGTCCTCGACCCGGCTCGCCCGGCTCGGGATGGCGGTGGCACCCGCCGGTACGAGCGGCGAGCGGATCGGTGACAGCCTGCGCAGCCTCGCCATGGGGCTGCTGCGCGAAGGGCTGCCGCTGCGCTCGGTGGCCCAGCGCTTCGCCCTGCTCTCCGAGCAGGTGCAGCCGCTGTCCAACGCACCGCTGCTGGCCGACCTCGACCGGCTGCGCGCGCCCGAACCGGGCGAGCGCACGCTGGACCCCGACCCGCCGGGCAACGGCGTGCTCGCCGTGACGGGGCTCCTCGGCGCCGCCGGCGGCCTCTGGACCTGGTCGGCCACGGCGGCCGCCCTCACCGTCCCCGTGCTGGTCGTGCTCGGCATGCTGCTGGTCGCCTTCCGCCTGCCCGGCGGCCCGGCCCGGCCGGCGGACGCCCGGCGGCTCGGTGCGGCCGCGCTCGCCGGCGCCGCCGTGGCCGCGGTGACCGCGCAGCTGGCCGGCCTTCCGGTCTGGTCGGCAGTGGCAGGCCTGCTGCTCGCGCTCGGGTGCTGGGCCTGGCTCCTGCTGAGGGCCTGGCACATGCACGCCCAGCGCTGGGGCCGCGAACGCGGCGTCACCCCGCTGCAGGACGAACTGAACGGCCTGGACGACCTGTTGGCCCGTGCCCTGCGCGAGTGCTGGGCCGTCGAGGAGCGGCGCTACTGCGCGGACGCCGCACTGTCCGTGGTCGGGGTGCTGCGGGCGACCGCCGAGGCCGCGGAGGACGAGGCGACGCGCGACCTCGCCTCCGACACGCCCGCAGCCACCGAGGAGGCCGCCGACGACTGGCTGAACGGGCCGGCCGAGGAGGGCGACGACGACCTGTCCTGGCAGGACGAGTACGACTGGACCAGTGTCCCGCCGCAGCCCGAGCGGTGGCCCGACGCCGGGCCGGACGAGCCCGCCGGCCTCGGGGAGGCCGGTCCGGGCCCCGACGGGGAGGGCGCCTCCGGCTCCGGTCCCGGTCCGGCTGCCCGCCCCGGCGCACCGCGCTGGCTGGAGCGCGGCGAGGCCAAGGGCGGCCCCGACCTCGTGCCGACCCTGGCCGCCGACCTCACCGACGCCACCCTGACCGCCCTGGAGCCGTACTGGGGCGCGGTCGAGCGCGGCTACGCCGGCGACGCCGCACAGGAGCGGATCGCCGAGCGGGTCCGCGAACTCCTCGGCGTGGCCCGCGAACACCTGCGGCACAACGACGTGCTGCCCGCCCCGCCGTTCACCGCGCCGCACCGCGTCCGCAGCGGGCCCGCCGGTCTGCTGGGCATCGACGCCCGACGGGTCGCCGACCCGGCCACCGTCGACCCGGACGGGCAGGGCGTGGTCCAGCTGAGCTCGGCCGAGCAGCTGGACCTGCTCAGCCGCAACCCCGCGGCCGTCGCCCTGATCCGGTTCGCCCCGGAGGCCGCCCGCGACGGCTCCGCCGCCGGTTCGGCCGCCGACCCGGTCGTCGGCACGGCCGCGGGCCACCAGGAGAGCCGGGACGTCCGGACCGCGGCCGGCCGGTACGCCGGGATGCTGCGGCTGACCGCGCTGCGGGCCGGCGTCGTCGCGACCGTGCGGCCGCGGCACGACGCGCCGTCCGACACCGAGGAGGAGCAGTGGTGAGCGCCCCCGGGCCGGGCCCGCAGAGCGGCGGCCCCGGCCGTGCCGAGCCCGTCGAACTGTCCTTCCTCGATCCCGACGGGAGGCGGTGCCACGCCTGGGCCCGGTTCGGCTCCGACGCCGGCCCGTCGGCCCGGGGCCTGCCCCGGACGCGCAACGCGCTGCTGAACGAGCGCGTGCGGTGCGTCCAGGTCCGGATCGCCGACCCCGACGCGCCCGGCGCCGCCGAGGCGGCCCGCGCCGCGCTCGACACCGAGGCGGCGGCCGCGCTGCGGCTCCACCACGCCCTCGGGAGCCCCGGCGCCGCCCGGCCGTTCCCCGTCGTGATCGGCTACGAGCTCGACGTGGCCGAGCCGTTCGTGCTCTACCGGCCCCCGCGCGGCCGGACCGCCGACAAGCTGCACGGCCTCCCCAGCACCCACCTGCGCATCATCGAACGGGACCTGGTCGACGCCGTCGGCCTGCTGGCGGAGCTCGGCCTGGTCCACCACGGCATCACCCCGGCCACCGTCCGCTGGGACGGCTCGGAGATCCAGCTCTGGGGCCTGGACGCGGTGACGCACACCGGGCGGCCCCGCGCGCCCCGCGGCCCCGCGCCCTACGCCCCGCCGGAGGTGCGCGGCGGGATCGGCCGCAGCGATCCCCGCGACGCCCTGTGGAGCGCCGCCCAGGTGATGTACCGCCTCGTCACCGGCCGGGCCGGCGACCCGGACCGGGCCCCGGCCGACCTGGCCGACCACCGGTCGCTCGCGCACACCATGGGCCCCCTGTTCGCCCCGCGGGCCTCCGACCGCCCCGCCCCGGCGGCCCTGCTCGGCCTGCTCGCCCCCGACCGGGCCCCCGCGGCCACCCGGCTGGCCGGCGACGGCCTCACCGCCCACCGGGCCGCGTTCGACCGGGCCCTCGCGCTCAAACGCTCCGCCGGCGCGGCGCCGCCCGGCGGAGCGGTCGGCCACGGCGTCGGCGGGCCGGAGCCGGAGCCGGCCAGGGACGCCGCGCCCGGCGAGGTGCTCTGCCCGTACTGCCTGGAGCTGATCCGCTTCGACCCGGCCGCCCTCTACACCCCCGACGCCGTCCAGGAGCTCCAGCCGTACGACCTGGGGGCGCAGCGCAGTCCGCGGCTGCTCGCCGACGAGCTGCGCGGCGCCTTCCAGCTCTGCCAGGGCAACGCCGGCGTGCCGCCGCACCACATCCCCGTTCCCTACCTGACCAACGGGCGCCCGCTGACGGTCGCCATGATCGGGCAGTCCAACACCGGCAAGAGCCACCTGCTCACCCAGATGATCGCCGAGATCGCCGACGACCGGCTGAAGCCGTACGGCGTCAGCTGGCAGTCCGTCAACCCGGAACAGCACGCCAGCTTCCTCAACAACCGGGTGGTGCCGCTGCGCGACGGGAGGGTGCTCGCCCACACCGCCGGGCTCGGGCACAGCGAGTCCGCCCGCTTCGTGGAGTCCCTGCTGATCACCGACGCGCGGGGGCGGATCCGACCGCTGGCCTTCTTCGACCTCGCCGGCGAGGACCTGCTGCGCACCGACGCCCTGCTGCGCTTCCTGCTCGGCATCGACGCCCTGGTCTTCGTCGTCGACCCCACGCTCGCCATGCCGCTCGCCCAGCTCGACGACCTCCGCACCGCGCTCGGCCAGCACGTCAACCGTGACGGCGACCCGGCATTCGCCACCGCCCTGGACCGCATCCCCCGGACCGGCCCCTACCTGACGGTCCCGTCCGCCGTCGTGGTCGCCAAGGCCGACCTGCTGCGATCCGAACCCCCCGTCGACCGCTGGCTCAGCGAACCGGGCCACACCCCGCTGAGCCGCCGACGGATCCACGAGGAGAGCCGCGACGTGTACGCACTGCTGGAGCGCCACGCCGGCAAGGCCTGGCTGCGCCCCTTCGACACCGCCCTGCACTGCACCCTGCACGTGGCCTCGGCGACCGGCGGGCGGCAGGAGGACAGCCGCTACCCCCGCGGCGTCCGGGCCCAGCGGGTGCTCGAACCCCTGCTCTCGCTGCTCGCGATGCACGGGATCGTCGAGCTGGCCGACGGCGGCCCCGGCGAGGAGGTGGACGCATGAGCACGCCCGGCACCGGCCCCCTCGACACCGTCGACCAGATCGCGTTCCGCTGGCAGGGCAACCAGGGCCGGCGGGGCTCCGGCACCGCCGCCGCGGCCTGGTCCTGCGCCAGGGAACGCGCCGAGGACCTCGCCCACGAGCTCGCCCCGATGCTCCGGGTCGACGACGCGCTGCGCCCCAGCATCGTCCGCACCGTCCTCCAGGGCGGCGAGGCCGCCCTCGTCCAGCGGTGGCCCACCGCCGACGCCGGCGGCCGGCCCAACACCGCCGCGCACGTCCTGCTCGGGCCGGTCAACCTCCTCGGCCCCAGGATCTGCCTGGGCCTGCGGGACTGGACGTGGAGCCGGCAGGAATTCGCCGAACAGGAGAGCGGCCGGTGCGATCCGGTGCCGCGGACCGCCCTGTGGGACGCCGCGAAACCGGCCTGGGCCGACACGCTGGCGCAGCTGCCCGACGTCCGTGAGGCGCTCACCGCCGCCACCGCCGCCCTGCTGCGCCGCCCAACGCACCGCCTCTCCCTGCGCAGCGACGCCCTGCCGGGCTGGCCGGGGGAGAACCGGTCCGGCGTCGTCATCGCCGGCCTGTACCAGGTCTTCGGCTACCAGTGGCTGGGCCGCGCGTGGACCTTCGCCACCTACGACATGACGGACCGTCACGACCTGATGGTCACCTGGGTGGCGGACTGGTCGACCGACTCGGGGCAGCAGCGGTCGCGCTACCGCATCGACCCGAGGCGCCCCGAGCCGGACCTCGCGCACGAGCTCGCGGGCCACCTGGTGGAGCGCTGCCTCGTCGCCACCGAGGAGGGCCGCCGGTCCGGGGGGCTGCCGGAGCTGACGCGGGAGCTGCCGGACGGCGCGGGGCTGCCGGCCGAGGCGCGGCTGCGGGAGCTCGCGGACGTGCTCGGCGTCCGGCCGCGGCGGCCCGGCGGCGGTTCCACGCCCGCCGCCCGGCCGGGCGAGCACCCGGTGCACACCGGCACCGGCCGGCCGGGGAGCCGGCGCACCGCCGGGCCCGGCGGCTGGGCCGGTGACCGGCCGAACGAGGGGCCCGACGGCTGGGTCGGCGGCCGGACCGGCGATCGGGCCGACGGCGCGCACACCGGGGGAGGCCGCTACGCGGGGCCCGACGACCCCGACGAGGCACCGGTGTACGAGACACCGATACCGGCCCCCGCCCCCTCGCCGTCCTCGCTGTCGCTGCTGCACGAGGACCTCCTGCGGATCGGCCCCGACCCGTCCGCAGCCGTGTGCGAGGACCTGAAGCGGCGGATCGCCACGCTGAGCGACCGGGACGTGCTCGACCTCCTCCGGGAGGAGGCCCTCCCCTTCCGGGCGGTCAACTGGCTGCTCAACGGCCTCAGCCGCCGCGAGGGGCGCAGCGCGGAACAGGAGTCCGAGCTCTGCGCCGAAGTCCTGCACCAGCGCCTCTACCTCTACCGTGCCGGACCGGACCGGACCGGCCACGCCAGTGCGGACGACGACAAACTCGCGGAGCGGGCCGCCTGGCTGTTCGGTTGGGCGGTGGCCCCCCACACCCGGGACCCGCGCCACACCACGGCACTCGGGGCGTGGCTGGGCGAGCTCGTCCGCCACGACACCGACCTGGAGGCCGGGCTGCTGCGCCGGCTGGTGCCACCCCCCGGGAAACAGGCCGACCCCGGCCTGCCGCCCGACCTGCCGCCCGAGCTCTGGCGTCAGCTGCTCCACGAGCTCTCGCCGGGCACTCCTGGCGCCGCAGGCACCGCGGGCCCGCCGGGGGCGAGGGCGGCGGCCGTGCGACCCAAGGCGGCCGCACCGCACGCGCTCCCCGCGTTCTCCGGCCCGCCCGCGGCGGAGCAGCCCGCCGAGCCGCCCCCGCCTTCGATGGGTGTTTCCTCGGCGGGTGCACCGTCGATGAGTGTGTCGGAGCAGCCGGTGGAACGGCGTCCGCCGCAGGCGGCGCAGACCCTCATGGCGCAGCCGCGTGCCGCCGAGGCGGCCGTCGCTCCTGGGCCGGGCACCCCCGCGTACCCACCGTTCGCGACCGCGGCGCCGCCCGAACGGCCTCCCGGGCCGCTGTACAACCAGCCGCACCACCACCAGGGCGACCAGCGCGACGACCTCAGGCGGATCGCGGTGGTCGCCGCCGCCCTGCTGACCCTCCTGGTGATCGCCCTGACCGTCCTGTTCTCCCGCCACTGATCCCCGGCGGCCGGACACCGGAGCCCGGCGTGCGGGACTCGCGCACGCCGGGCCGCCGGATCGGAAGGGGTCAGCGACCGGCTCGCCGTCCGGCGCCTCCACGCCGCGGCCGCCAAGGGTGGTGGCCGCTCAAGCGGGGCGCTGAGAAACCGTCCTCGTAGAGCCGCTGCGCCCAGTCGATCGTCGACGCCCGGGTCCTGGCCTGGCGCCTTGCCCTGGACCGTGACCCGGTGCCGGCATTCGCACGATCCCCCTCCGGTGATCTCGTTCCCTCGCCTTGGCATGCCAGGGTCATATTCAGCGGGTGTCGCGGCCCGGCCGGTCATCGCGAGGGCCGCCGCGCACGCGCGTTCGCCACCACCCGGGCGTATGTATCGCTCTCTTGACTGGCGTCACCAGAGCGCCATACTGGCCTCACTCCCCGCTCGCCGAAGAGGTGCCGCCACATGGAGCTCACACCCTCAGCGCATCTGGACACGTTCTGCCGCGACAGCCTTCCGCCGCTCGACCAGTGGCCGGAGTTTCTCTTCGAACTGCCCGAGCTGGCCTATCCGGACCGGCTCAACTGCGCGCACGCGCTGCTCGACGAGACGATCGAGCGCCTCGGCCCCGACCGGCCCTGCCTGCTCACCCCGACGGAGCAGTGGAGCTACGGCGAACTGCGCGAGCACGCCGACGCGGTGGCCCGGGTCCTGACCGAGGACCTGGGCCTTGCCACCGGCAACCGCGTGCTGCTTCGCGGCCCCAACACCCCCTGGCTGGTGGCGTGCTGGCTCGGCGTGCTGAAGGCCGGCCTGGTGGCGGTCACCACCATGCCGCTGCTGCGGGCGCCCGAGCTGACCGCGATGATCGAGATCAGCCTGCCGGTCGCGGCGCTGTGCGACCACCGCAACCTGGCCGAGCTGGAACGGGCCGCCACGCCCGGCCTCGCCGTCCTGGCCTACGGCGGCCCCGGACCGGACGACCTCACCGCCCGCTGCGCCGCCCGGCGCGGCCCCTTCACCGCCGTGCCCACCGCCGCCGACGACGTGGCGCTGATCGCCTTCACCTCCGGCACCACCGGCCGGCCCAAGGCCACCCTCCACTTCCACCGCGACGTCCTGGCCAACGCCGACACCTTCTCCCGGCACGTGCTGCGGCCCACCCCCGACGACCTCTTCGCCGGCACGCCGCCGCTCGCCTTCACCTTCGGCCTGGGCGGGCTGGTGGTCTTCCCGCTGCGGGCCGGGGCCGCCACGCTGCTGCTGGAACAGACCGGCCCGGAGGAGCTCGCCGAACAGGTCGCCCGGCACCGGGTGAGCGTGCTGTTCACCGCGCCGACCGCCTACCGGGCGATCCTCGCCGCCGGGCTGGCCGACCGGCTGGCCGGCGTGCGGCGCTGCGTCTCGGCCGGCGAGCACCTGCCGGCCTCCGTCTGGCAGGCCTTCCACGCGGCCACCGGACAGCGGCTGGTCGACGGGATAGGCGCCACCGAGCTGCTGCACGTGTTCATCTCCGCCGCCGACGGTGACATCCGCCCCGGCGCGACCGGGCGGCCCGTCCCGGGCTACCGGGCCGCCGTGCTCGACGCCGACGGCTCGCCGGTACCCGACGGCCGGCCGGGCCTGCTCGCCGTCAAGGGCCCCACCGGGTGCCGCTACCTGCGCGACGAGCGCCAGCGCGGCTACGTCCGCAACGGCTGGAACCTCACCGGCGACACCTACGTCCGCGACCCCGACGGGTACTTCTGGTACCAGGCGCGCACCGACGACATGATCGTCTCCGCCGGCTACAACATCGCCGGGCCCGAGGTCGAACAGGTGCTGGCCGGCCACCCGGACGTGCTGGACAGCGCGGTGGTCGGCGCACCCGACGAGCGGCGTGGCAGCGTCGTCAAGGCGTACGTGGTGCTGCGCGAGGGCGTGCCGGCCGGGCCGGAGACGGAGCGGGAGCTCCAGGAGCACGTCAAGCGGACGATCGCGCCGTACAAGTACCCGCGCGAGGTCGAGTTCGTCACCGAGCTGCCGCGCACCGCGACCGGCAAGCTGCACCGGGCCGAGCTGCGCCGCCGGGCCGCCGCGCGGCCCGCCAGCGTGGCGGTGGGGCGGCGGGTGGAGTGGTCGGACACCGACGCGGCCGGGCACTACCACTTCTCGGCGGTGCAGCGCTGGGTCGAGGCGGCCGAGGCGGTGCTGCTGCGCCGGCTCGGGCTGGCCGGGCTGTTCGGCCGGATCCCACGGGTGCACTTCGAGGCCGACTACCGCGAACGCCTCTGGTTCGGCGATCCGGTCCGCACCGAGCTGCGGGTCCTGCGGGTCGGCGGCTCCTCGCTGCACTACGCGTTCGAGGTGCACGGCCCGCAGGGCCTGGCCGCCGCCGGGCGGATGTCGGTGGTGCACGCCGCCGCGCAGGCCAAGGGCGCCGAACCCTGGCCCGCCGAGGTGCGCCGGGCGCTCGCCGAATCCGGTCCGCAGCAGCCGGAGGAGTACCGATGAGCGGCGCAGGGGTGCCGGCAGACGCCGGAGGGCTCCCGGTGGGCGACGGGGTGCGGCGGGTCGCGGTGATCGGCGCCGGGCCCGGTGGGCTCTACTTCGCCGCGCTGGCCAAGAAGTTGGCGCCACACCGGGAGATCACGGTGTGGGAGCGCGACGACCGCGACGACGCGTTCGGCTTCGGCGTGGTCTTCTCGGACGAGACGCTGGACGGCATCGCCCAGGCCGACCCGCAGGTCTTCGCCGCCCTGTCGGCCGAGTTCGCCCGCTGGAGCGACATCGACGTCCGGTACGCCGGGCAGGTGCGCACCTGCGGCGGGCACGGCTTCGCGGCGCTGGACCGCAACCGGCTGCGCGCGGTCCTGCAGGAGCGCTGCGCCGAGCTGGGGGTGGACGTGCGCTACCGCACGCCCGCGCCGCCGGTCGCCCGGCTGACCGCCGAGTACGACCTGGTGGTCGCCGCCGACGGGGTGCGCTCGGCGACCCGCGCGGCCTTCGCGGAGGCCTTCCGGCCCGAGCTCGACGAGCGGCACTGCCGCTACATCTGGCTCGCCACCGACAAGGTCTTCGAGGCCTTCACGTTCATCGTGGAGCAGCACGACTTCGGCGCCATGCAGGTGCACGCCTACCCGTACAGCGACCGGCGCTCGACCTTCATCGTGGAGATCGCCGAGGAGGCGTGGCACAAGGCCGGCTTCGACGCCCTGGCCGGGCGGGAGTCGAGGCGTGGGGAGAGCGACCTGGCGAGCGTGCGGCGGTGCGAGCAGCTGCTCGCCGGGCACCTGGACGGACACCGGCTGATCCCCAACGCCTCGCGCTGGATCCGCTTCACCACCGTGCGCAACGCGCGCTGGCACCACCGCAACGTGGTGCTGCTCGGGGACGCCGCGCACACCGCCCACTTCTCGATCGGCTCGGGCACCAAACTGGCCCTGGAGGACGCCCTCGCGCTGGCTGCCGCGCTGCACGAACAGCCGGTGCTGGAGCACGCGTTGACGGCCTACGAGGCCGGGCGACGGCCAGTGGTGGAGTCCGCGCAACGGGCCGCGCAGGCGAGCCTGGAGTGGTTCGAGACCGTCGGGCGGCACACCGGCCAGGGCGCCGGGCAGTTCGCCTTCAACCTGCTCACCCGCAGCCGCCGGGTCACCTACGCCAACCTGCGCGCCCGGGACGCCGCCTTCGTGGACTCCGTCGACGCGGACTTCGCCGACGCTGACCTCGCCGACGCTGACCTCGCCGACACGACGAACGGCGACGCGCCGGGCGGCAACGCGCCGGGCGGCGACACAACCTCCCCCGGCGGCGCGGGCGTTCCGCCGATGTTCCGGCCGCTGCGGCTGGGCGGGCTGCAGCTGCGCAACCGGATCGTGGTGCCGCCGCTGGCCACCTTCACCGCCGTGGACGGGCTGCCCAGCGGCTTCGACCGGGCCCAGCTCGCCGCCCAGGCCCTCGGCGGCGCCGGTCTGGTCTTCACCGGCATGACCGCGGTCAGTGCGCAGGGCCGGGCCACCGAACGCTGCCCGGGCCTGTGGTCGGACGCCCAGGAGGCGGCCTGGCATGCGCTGGTGCGCTCGGTCCGCGAGCTCGGCGACACCCCGCTGGGCATCCAGCTGACCCACGCCGGGCGGCGCGCGGCGAGCACCGTGCCCGGCCCGGACGGCATCGGGCACCCGCTCGCGGACGGCTGGCCGACGCTGGCCGCCTCTCCCCTGCCCTGGGAGCCGGCCGGCCCGCCCCCGCGCGAGGCCGGCGCGGCGGAACTCGCGGGCGTGGCCGCCGACTTCGCCGCCGCCGCGGCCCGCGCCGACCGGGCCGGATTCGACGTGCTGGGGCTGCAGTTCGGCCACGGTCACCTGGTCTCCGGGTTCCTCTCCCCGCTGACCAACCATCGCACCGACCGCTACGGCGGCCCGCTGGAGCACAGGCTGCGGCTCGCGCTGGAGGTGCTCGACGCGGTGCGGGCCGCCTGGCCGGCCGGAAAGCCGATCGTGGTGCGGATCTCGGCCGCCGACTGGGCGCCGGGCGGCACCACCGAGGCGGAGGCGGTGGCGATCTGCCGAGCGCTGGCCGCCGCCGGAGCGGACGCGCTGGACGTCTCCACCGGCGAGGTGGTCGCGCACCAGAGGGTGCCGTACGGGCGCGGCTACCAGGTGCCGTTCGCCGACCTGGTCCGCAACGCGACCGGGGTCCCGACCGTCGCGGTCGGCGCGATCTCCGGTCACGACGACGCCAACTCGGTGCTGCTGGCCGGCCGGGCCGACCTGGTCGCGGTCGGCCGAGCCCAGCTCTACGACCCGCTGTGGACGCTGCACGCCGCGGCCGAGCAGGGCTACACCGGCCCCGGGGCGCGCTGGCCGCAGCCCTGGCAGGCGGGCAGCCGCCGGCCGCCCGGGCCCGGCGCGGACCGGGTCGCACCGCGGCTGCGGCTGCTGCCCGAGGCGGCCGCGCCGGTGCACCTCCGCTGGCTGCCCGACCGTCCTGACGACCCGCCGCCGGAGCGGGCGCCGGCCCGACCGGCGGACCGGCCCGGCCGGAAGACCACCGAACCCGTACCGAACTGAGGGAGGACCGGATGCCCCACCTGCCCCGCTTCACCGCCGCCGCCGTCCAGGCCGCCCCCGTCTACCTCGACCCGGACGCCACCGTCGCCAAGGCCGTCGCCCTGATCGCCGAGGCCGCCGCGCACGGCGCCGCGCTGGTGGTCTTCCCCGAGGTCTTCGTGCCCGGTTACCCGTACTGGAACTGGACGATGAACCCGCTCCAGGGGTCCCCCTGGTTCGAACGCCTCTACCACGCCTCGGTCGACGTGCCCGGCCCGCAGGTGGACGCGCTGTGCGCCGCCGCCCGCCGGGCCGGCGTGGTCCTGGTGATCGGTGTCAACGAGCGCGGCCGGCACGGCGTCGGCACGCTGTACAACACGATGCTCACCATCGGCGCGGACGGCCGGCTGCTCGGCGTGCACCGCAAGCTGGTGCCGACCTGGGCCGAGAAGCTGACCTGGGCCCAGGGGGACGGCAGCTCACTGGTGGTGCACCGGACACCGGTCGGCCCGCTCGGCGTGCTCGCCTGCGGCGAGAACACCAACCCGCTGGCCCGCTTCACCCTGCTCGCCCAGGGCGAACTGGTGCACGCCGCGAGCTACATCGCGCTGCCGGTCGCGCCCGAGGACTACGACATGGCGGAGGCGATCGCGCTGCGCGCGGCCGCGCACTGCTTCGAGGGCAAGGTGTTCACCGTGGTCTCCTGCTCGACGATCTCGCCCGAGATCGTCGACCTGGTGGCCGGCGAGGACCAGCAAGTGCGCAAGCAGCTCGCCCGCCCGCGCGCCGCGCTCTCCGGCGTCTTCGGCCCGGACGGGCGCCCGGTCACCGAGCCGCTGGTCGACGAGGAGGGCATCGTCTACGCCGAGATCGACCTCGCCCGGTGCGTCCGGCCCAAGCAGATGCACGACATCGTCGGCCACTACAACCGGTTCGACGTCTTCCGCCTGCACGTCGACAACCACCCGCACCTGCCGGTGACGTTCCCCGACGGACACCGGCCCGACGCCCCGCAGGAGCCCGGCTCCCACCAGGAGGAAGCGTGAACGACTACGACGACACCCGGCTGGGCCGGGCCAGGGTCGGGGACAGCCCCGAACTCGCCGCCTACTACGAGGAGCTGGCCAAGCAGGAGGCGGGCGCGCTCTGGACGGTGGCCAACGAGATCGAGCCCTGGTACCCGCAGCCCAGGTCCGTACCGGTGCTCTGGCGCTACGCGGACCTGGCGCCGCTGGTCCGCAAGGCGCTGCCGCTGGTCCGGGCGGACGACGCCGGCCGGCGGGTGGTGATGCTGGTCAACCCCGGCCGGCGCGAGCTGAGCGCGGCCGTCGGACTGCTCTACACCGGCCTGCAGATCATGGGCCCCGGCGAGGCGATGACCGCGCACCGCCACCAGGCCGCCGCACTGCGCTTCGTCCACGAGGGCACCGGCGCCTGGACGATCGTGGACGGCCAGAAGCTCAAGGTCGGGCCGCGCGACTTCGCGATCACGCCGAACAACACCTGGCACGAGCACGGCAACGAGGACTCGGACGAACCGGTGATCTGGCAGGACGGGCTGGACATCCCGCTCGTCAACGCGCTCGACGCCGGCTTCTACGAAGTCCACCCCGAGCTGTACCAGCGGCCCGGCACGGTCGTGAACTCCTCGCTGCTCAGCTACGCCGGCACGCTGCTGCCGTACGGCGCCGAGAAGTGGAGCCGCCCGTACTCACCCCTGCTCGGCTGGCCCTGGGGGCCCAGCTACGAGGCCCTGTGCCGGCTGGCCCGGGCCGGCGAGGGGTCCCCGTACGACGGCGTGATCATGGAGTACGCCAACCCGGTCACCGGCGGTTCGGTGATGCCGACCATGAGCGCCCACCTGCAACTGCTGCGGCCGGGCCAGGCCACCCTCGCGCACCGGCACACCGGCTCGGTCGTCTACACGGCGGCCAAGGGCCGCGGCGTCTCGGTCATCGCCGGGCGACGCTTCGAGTGGCAGCAGGGCGACATCTTCGTGGTGCCGTCCTGGGCCTGGCACGAGCACGCGAACGCCGATCCCGGCGAGGACGCCTGCCTCTTCTCGTTCAACGACTTCCCGGTGATGCGCTCGCTCGGTATGTACCGCGAGGAGGCGCACCCGGACAACGGCGGCCACCAGCCCGTCCTTCCGTAAGGAGCTTTCGATGCACCTGCTCAGCTACCGCACCGGCGGCAGCGACACCCCGCGCCTCGGCGCTCGGACCGGCGACCGGGTGGCCGACCTCGCCGCCCTCGCCACCGCCGCCGGCGCCGAACTGCCCGACGACCTGGCCGCGCTGATCCGGGCCGGCGAGCCCGCCCTCGCCACCGCCCGCGCGCTGCTGGCCGGCGCGCCGGCCGGCGCGTCGCTGCCGCTGGCCGAGGTCACGCTCTGTGCGCCGCTGCGCCCCGGCAAGGTCGTCGGCGTCGGCCTCAACTACGTCGAGCACGTCGCGGAGTCGCACCGCTCGCTCGACACCGAACGCGAACTGCCCGACCGTCCGGTGCTGTTCGGCAAGCCGGCCACCGCCGTCACCGGCCCCGGGCAGCCGATCCTGCACAACGCCGACCTGACCAAGCAGCTCGACTGGGAGTGCGAACTGGCCGTGGTGATCGGCCGCACCGCCCGCCGGGTCACCGAGGCCGAGGCGCTGCGGCACGTCTTCGGCTACAGCATCGTCAACGACGTCAGCGCCCGCGACCAGCGCCGCTCCGGGCAGTGGTTCTTCTCCAAGGGACAGGACTCCTACTGCCCGTTCGGGCCGGTCGTGGTCACCGCCGACGAGATCCCCGACCCGCAGAACCTCGACCTCTCGCTCAAGGTCAACGGTGTGACCAAGCAGGACTCCAACACCCGCCACATGCTCTTCGGCGTCGCCCGGCTGATCGCCGACATCTCCTCCGGCATGACCCTGGAGCCCGGCGACGTGATCGCCACCGGCTCGCCGTCGGGCGTCGGCGCAGGTCTGGTGCCGCCGCAGTTCCTGCAGCCCGGCGACCTGGTGGAGGCCACCGTCGAGCGGATCGGCACGCTCGCCAACCCGGTCGTCGACGCCCGTGGTGACGAGGCCCGTGGTCACGACGCCCGCGGTCACGACGCCCGCACCGGCGGCTCCCGGCTCGACGACGAAGGGGCGGACGCATGACCACCTACCGGATCGGCCAGATCGTCCCGAGCTCCAACGTCACCATGGAGACCGAGGTCCCCGCCCTGCTGCGGGCCCGGGAGGCGGTCGCCCCCGAACGCTTCACCTTCCACTCCAGCCGGATGCGGATGACCAAGGTCACCCCCGAGCAACTGCGCGCGATGGACGCCGACTCGGACCGCTGCGCGCTCGAACTCTCCGACGCCCGGGTCGACGTGCTCGGCTACGCCTGCCTGGTTGCCGTCATGAGCACCGGGCCCGGCTACCACCGGGAGTCCGAGCAGCGGCTGCACCGGCGCACCGTCGAGAACGGCGCGCCGGCGCCGGTGGTGACCAGCGCCGGCGCCCTGGTGGCCGGGCTGCACGTGCTCGGGGCGAAGAAGGTCGCCCTGGTCGCGCCCTACCTCCGGCCGCTCGCCCGGACCGTGGTGGACTACCTGGCGCACGAGGGCATCACGGTGACCGACCACGCGGCCCTGGAGATCCCCGACAACCTGGAGGTCGCCGCCCACGACCCGGCCCGGCTGCCCGGGATCGCCGCACGCCTCGCGCACGCCGAGGCGGACGCCGTGGTGCTCTCCGCCTGTGTGCAGATGCCCTCGCTGGCGGCCGTCGAGGAGGCCGAGCAGCAGCTCGGCAAACCGGTGGTCTCGGCGGCGATCTGCACCGTCCACCAGTTGCTGCGCGCGCTCGGGTTGCCCGCCTTCGCACCGGGGGCGGGGTCGCTGCTCTCCGGCGCCTACGCCGAAAGCACGTCACCGGCCCACGGGGCGCCCGCCGCACCGCCGTCCCGCCCGCCCGCGACCGTCCCGCAGCCGCCCACCGCACCGCCGTCCGGACCACTCGGCTGCGCTCCGACAGTATGATCACGCCGGGCGGTCGGCAGGCGGGACCGCCCGGGACCGGCGCACACGCCGTACGGGAGGAGGGCCGCCATGCCGGAGAACGGGTCACGCCCCAGCTCCCTGATCCACACGATCTACGGCGAGTTCGTCCGCCGGCTCGGCGGCTGGATCTCGATAGCCGACCTGATCGCCCTGATGGCGGAGCTGGACGTCGACGCTCCGGCCGTCCGGTCGGCGATCTCGCGGCTGAAGAAGGCCGGCACACTGCTGCAGGAGCGGCGCGAGGGCACCGGCTACCGGCTGAGCCCGGCGATGGGCCCGGTCTTCGACGAGGGCGACCGCCGGATCTTCCACAGCCTCGGGCCAGCCGAACTCGCCGACGGCTGGGTGGTCGCGGTCTTCTCCGTGCCCGAGTCGGAGCGGGCCAGCCGCCACCAGCTGCGGTCCCGGCTGAGCTGGCTCGGCTTCGGCAACGCCGCCCCCGGGGTCTGGCTGGCACCCGCCCGGGTGCTGCCGGACGCCCGGCTGCTGCTGGAGCGCCTCGGGCTGAGCGCGTACGTCCACCTCTTCCTCTCCGAGTACGCCGGGTTCGCCGAACTGCGCTCGGCGGTCGGCTCCTGGTGGGACTTCCCGGCGATCGAGGAGCAGTACGCCGAGTTCACCGGGGCTTGGGGCCAGGTCGCCGCCGACCTGCGCCCGTCCCCTCGGATCGAGGCGGTCGAGGCGTTCCGCGCGTACGTCCCGATGCTCACCCAGTGGCGCCGTCTGCCCTACCTCGACCCGGGACTGCCGGAGCCGCTGCTGCCGGCGGAGTGGAACGCCGTCGCGGCCCGCGCGGTCTTCACCGAACTGCACGGCCTGCTCGCCGGGCCCAGCCTGCGGCACGTCGAGAAGCTCACCGGGCTCTCCCAGCCCCGACCGGAACCGACCTGACCCGACCGGAACCGACCTGGCCCGACCTGACCCGACCTGGCCCGACCCGTACCCCAGCCGACCGCCGTAACGCCGGAGGATCCGCCGTGACCGACCACGCCCCCGCCGACCTGCTGATCCGCTCCGGCGCCGTGCACACGCTCGTCCCCGGCGAGGCACCGCACCGGGCACTGGCCGTCACCGGCGAACGGATCACCGCGCTGTCCCCCGCGGCCGACGGCCTGGACCACCTGATCGGCCCGGGGACGGACGTGCTGGACCTGCCCGGCACGACCGTGCTGCCCGCCTTCGACGACACCCACACCCATCTGATCCTCGCCGCGCACAGCGTCCACGACGTCCCGGTGCACCGCGCCCGCGACCTCGACGGGTTCCTCGGCCTGATCCGTGAGCGGGCGGCGAACACGCCCCCCGGGCAGTGGATCCGCACCACGATCAACTGGCAGGAGGTCAACCTCGCCGAACAGCGCCTGCCCCGCACCGAGGAGTTGGACGCGGCCACCGACGAGCACCCGGTGCTGGTGCGACGCGGCGCCTACAACATGGTGCTCAACACCCCGGCACTGCGGCTGGCCGGCATCACCGCCGCCACCGAGGCCCCGCCCGGCGGCGTGATCGAGCGTGACGAGCGGGGCCGGCTGACCGGCCGGCTGGTCGACAAGGCGGTCGCACTGGCCGAACGGGTGCTGCCGCGCCCGGCACTCGCCGACCGGATCGAGGGCCTGCGGGCCGCGTCCGCCGACTACGCCGCGACCGGGATCGGCACGGTCCGCGACTGCCTCGTGCCGGTCGAGGACCTCGAGGTGCTGCGCGCGGCCCGGGAGGCCGGTGCCCTGAGCGTGCGGGTGCGGGCCCTGGTCTCCGGATTCGGCGCCCGCACGCCCGGGCAGGTGGACGAACTGCTCGACCGGATGGAACCCTGGCGCGCCGGGGGCGACGCCTGGCTGAGCGTCTGGGGCGTCAAGTTCGGCATCGACGGCGGCATCGAGGCGGGTGCGCTGGACGAGCCGTACGAAGGCCGCCCGTGCTACCACGGCACGCTGCTCTGGGACCGGCAGGAGCTGGTCGCGGCGGTCGGACGGGTGGTCGCGCGCGGCTGGCGGGTCGGCGTCCACGCCTGGGGTGACCGCGGGCTGCGCACGTTGCTGGACGTGTTCGAGCAGGTGATCAAGGACCACCCCGGCCTGGCCCCGGGCACGCTGGTGGTCGAGCACGGCGGGCTGGCCCGCCCGGACCAGCGCTCGCGCGCGATCGCGCTCGGCATCCCGGTCACGGTGCAGCACCCGCTGCTGCACGACGCGGCGACCGCCCAGATCCGGGCCTGGGGCGGCGAGCGGGTGCGCGGCATCTTCCCGCTGCGCGAATGGCTGGACGAGGGTGCGCTGCTCGCGGCCGGCTCCGACTTCCCGGTCGGGCCCTACGGCGCGATGGTCTCGGTCTGGGGCATGACCACCCGGCAGACCGTGGCCGGCGCGCAGGGCGTCGAGCACGCGATCACCCGGGCCGAGGCGATCGGGCTGCACACGGTCGACGCGGCCCGGCTGCTGGGCGAGAGCGGAGCACGCGGCAGCCTGCGGCCCGGGGCCCTGGCGGACCTGACCCTCTGGCCCGCCGACCCGTTCGACTGCCCGCCGGACGAGCTGGCGGGGCTGCGGCCGGTCCGCACGGTGCTCGGGGGCCGGACGGTACACCGGATCTGACGGGTGCCCGGGCGGCGGGGCCGGATCTGACGAGTGCCCGGGCGGCGGGAGCGGTCCTGGCGGGGGCCACCCACCCGGCCGGCGGCGCCGGCGTGCCCCGTGGAGTGCCCGGGACAGGTGGCCCTGGCCCGCGGCGCGCCACCCGGGACCTCCGGCCGCCCCGCGGGACCGGGCCCGACTGCGGCCGGGCCACGGCCGGGCGGGAAGGCGTCCCGTGCCCCAGGCGCCCGGGACGACGGGCGGCGCAGCGTGGATGTCACGCCCGCTCCACCGGGCGACGTCACCCGCAGCCACCCTGGGGATTCCACCATGTCCGCACAGCCCGTGCTCTCCACCGTCCACGACACCCGCCGCGCCGTCTGCCTGCCCGACCTGCTCCGGCAGCAGGTGGCCGCCCGGCCGGACGCCCCGGCCGTCACCGGCGGCGGCGAACGCCTCAGCTACCGGCAGCTCGGCGAGGCCGCCGACCGGCTGGGCGCCCACCTGCACCACCTCGGCGCAGCGCCCGACGACCGTGTCGGGCTGTTCGTCGAGCCCTCACCGGAGCTCCTGGTCGGAGCCTGGGGGATCCTCTGCGCGGGGGCCGCCTACCTGCCGCTCTCCCCGGAGTACCCCGAGGACCGCCTCCGCTACATGATCGAGGACAGCGGGACCGGGGTGATCGTCACCCAGGAGCACCTCCGGGACCGCCTCACCGAGCTGGCCCCGCGGGGCACGCTCGTCGTCACGCCGGGCGACGCCCGCGAGGACCGCGGCGGCCGGCACGCGCGGGGCACCCGGGACGCGCGCCCGTTCCCGCACCAGAGCCAGGGCCCGGGCGGGCCGCCACCCGGCCCCCGGCCGGAGTCGCTGGCGTACGTCATCTACACCTCGGGCAGCACCGGCCGGCCCAAGGGCGTGATGATCGAGCACCGGAGCATCGTGTCCCAGCTGCGCTGGCTGATCGCCCGCGGGCACCTGGGCGCCGACGCCACCGTGCTGCAGAAGACGCCGATGAGCTTCGACGCGGCGCAGTGGGAGGTCCTGGCGCCGGCGGCCGGCGCGCTGGTCGTCATGGGCGCTCCGGGGGTCTACCGCGACCCGGAGGCCCTGATCGCCACCGTCCGGGAGCACGGCGTGACCACGCTGCAGTGCGTGCCGACCCTGCTCCAGGCGCTGCTGGACACCGAGCGGCTGGGCACCTGCACCACGCTGCGGCAGGTGTACTCCGGTGGCGAGGTGCTGTCGCGCCGGCTCGCCCGGGCCCTCACCGAGGAGCTGCCGTGGGCGTCGCTGGTCAACCTGTACGGGCCGACCGAGTGCACGATCAACGCGACCGCGCACCGGGTCGACGCCGCCACGGTCGGCGAGGACGCCGGCTCGGTGCCGATCGGCGTGCCGGTCGACCGCACCCGGTGCTTCGTCCTCGACGAGGAGCTGGCGCCGGTGGAGCCCGGCGCGACCGGTGAGCTCTACGTCGGCGGCATCCAGCTCGCGCGCGGCTACCTGAACCGGCCCGACCTGACGGCGGAGCGCTTCGTCGCCTCCCCGCACCTGCCGGGCGAGCGCCTGTACCGCACCGGGGACCTCGCGCAGTGGAACCCGGACGGCACCCTCCAGTGCTCGGGCCGGGTGGACAACCAGGTCAAGCTGCGCGGCTACCGGGTCGAGCTGGACGAGATCGCGCTCGCCGTCGAGGAGCACACCTGGGTGCGGCGGGCCGCCGCCGTCGTCACCGACGACCCGCGCACGGGCCACCGGAACCTGGTGGCGTGCGTCGAGCTGAACCCCAAGGAGGCGGCCCTGATGGACCAGGGCAACCACGGCAGCCACCACCAGTCCAAGGCGAGCAAGCTCCAGGTGAAGGCACAGCTGTCGAACCCGGGCGTGCGGGACGCCGAGGAGCTGGCGGGCCGGCCGGTGGTCGAGCTGCCCGGCCGGCAGGAGACCGGCCGCCAGCGGCGGGAGACGTTCGCCCGCAAGACCTACCGCTCCTACGAGGGCGGTGCGGTCACCCGCGACGACCTGCTGGAGCTGCTCGCCCCGCCGGCGGCGGGCGGCGCGGCCGCGGCCGGCCGCCCGCCCCGGGAACCGGCGGAGCCGGGCCTGGCCGGGCTCGGCGCGATCCTGCGGTGGTTCGGCCAGTTCCACAGCGAGGAGCGGCTGCTGCCGAAGTACGCGTACGCCTCACCCGGCGCGCTGTACGCCACCCAGCTGTACCTGGAGACCGGCGGCGCCCACGGGCTCGACGCCGGCGTGTACTACTACCACCCCGTCGACCACACCCTGGTGCGGGTCGGCGACGGCACCGGGGGGCCGGGCCTGGTCGTCCACTTCCTCGGCAAGCGGCGCGCGATCGCACCGGTGTACCGCAACAACATCCAGGAGGTACTGGAGTTCGAGGCCGGCCACATGGTCGGCGTCTTCGAGGAGGTGCTGCCCGCGTACGGGCTGGCCATCCGGCCGGCCGGCCACGGCCCGTCCGTCCGGGAGAGGCTGGACGTGGCCGAGGAGGACGGCTACCTGGGCTCGTTCGAGATCCGCCCCGGCGGCGACCTCCTGCGGACCGACCGCACCGAGCTCTACGTGCAGGCCCACGCAGGGGGCGTCGAAGGCCTGGCGGCCGGTCAGTACCGTTACACGGACGGCGAGTTGGCCCGGATCTCGGACGACCTGGTGGAGTCCCGGCACGTGATCGCGATCAACCAGCAGGTGTACGAGCGGGCCGGTTTCGGCATCACCGCGGTCAGCCGGGCCGACGAGCCGTGGCTGGAGTACATCGGCCTCGGCACGACCCTGCACCGCCTGCAGCGCAAGGGCCTCGCCCTCGGCCTCGGGTTCATGTCCTCCGGCTACAGCTCGAAGACCGGGCACCCGCTGCCGGCCGCCCGGCGGATCGACGACATCCTGGCCGCCTGCGGGATCCCGTCCGGCCCCTCGTACTTCTTCCTCGGCGGCAAGGTGAGCGAGGAGCAGATCCGCAGCGAGGGCATGCGCGAGGACGCCGTCCACATGAAGGGTCCGGCCGAGATCATCAGGGACGAGCTGGCCACCTTCCTGCCCGACTACATGCTCCCCAACCGGGTGCTCGTCCTGGACGAGCTGCCGCTGACCGCCAACGGAAAGGTCGATGTGTCGACCCTCACCGCCAGTGAGCGGGTCAGGAACGCGGAGACCGGCGGCCCGTTCGTCCCGCCGTCGACGCCGACCGAGCGCCGGCTCGCCGAGGCCTGGGGGCGGGCGCTGGCGTACGAGAACGTCTCCGCGACGGACGAGTTCTTCGGCGCCGGCGGGAACTCGCTGATCGCCGTGGCGCTGGTCAACCGGCTCAACCGGGAGTTCGGCACCCGCCTGCCGCTGCAGGTGCTCTTCGAGAGCCCGAGGCTGGCGGACCTGGCCGGCCGGATCGACGACGACACCGGCCCCGCCTCCCGGCTGGTGCCGCTGCACCGTGGGGGCTCCGGCGACCCGGTGTTCTGCTGGCCGGGGCTCGGCGGCTACCCGATGAACCTGCGGCTGCTCGCCGGCACCGCGGGCCGGCCGTTCTACGGCATCCAGGCCCACGGCATCAACGCCGGGGAGACGCCGTACCCGACGGTCGGGGAGACGGCCGCCGCCGACGTGGCCGAGATCCGCCGGGTGCAGCCCGAGGGCCCCTACACCCTGTGGGGCTACTCCTTCGGCGCCCGCGTCGCCTTCGAGGCGGCCTGGCAGCTGGAGCAGGCCGGCGAGCGGGTGGCGGACGTGCTGCTGATCTGCCCGGGCAACCCCGAGGTCCGCCGGGCCGACGGCGAGCTGTACGGGCGCGAGGCCTCGTACCGCAACCCCGGCTACGTGACCATCCTGTACTCGGTCTTCGCGGGTTCGATCGGCGGGCCGGGGCTGGCGGCGTGCCTCGCCGAGGCCCGCGACGAGGACGGCTTCACCGCCTTCGTCCACCGCCTGCTGCCGGACCTGGACGAGGAGTGGATCCGCCGGATCACCCGGATCGTCGGGGAGACCTACGAATTCGAGTACAGCTTCCACGAGCTCGCGGAGCGGCGGCTGGACGCCCCGCTCAGCGTCTTCAAGGCCGCTGGCGACGACTACTCCTTCATCGAGGGGCAGTCCGGCTACTCCGCCGCACCGCCCACCGTCGTCGAACTGGCCGGTGACCACTACGGCGTGCTGAAGGAGCCCGGCATCACCGAACTGGTCACCGCCATCCGCGCCCGCCGGCTCGGCTGAGCAGCGGGGCGAGCGAGGGATCTACACGCGTCATCCTCCGGCCCGGGCCGCCTCCCCGGGCCGGAGGAGCGCCGTGTCCGGACGCGCACGGCCCGACGGGCCGGTCCGCCGGGATCCGATGTCCTGTCACCCGGACAGCTCGTCAGGCTCGTCGTGGTGGGCGTTTGCCGTTGACGATCTCACCAAGAGCTCGACACCAACGCGACCCTGGAACGAGGACAATCCTGATGACCCGATCGTTTCCCCACCGACGAAAGACGACGGCCTACCGCGGCTTGGCGGTGGCTGCGATAGCCGTCGCCGGGCTCCTCCCGGTGGGGGCGACACCCGCGAACGCGGCTGCGCCCGACAAGGTGACTGCGCACGACCACGACCACCGCCACGGCCACGGCCACCGGCACGGGCACGGCCACAGACACGGACACGGGCCCGGCCACGCCCGCGGGGAGAGCCACCGTGACGACTACCGCCGGTCCGCCGACGTCAGCTCCGACGAGGACTGCGCGCAGGAGGAGCTGAGCCCCGAACTCGCGGCCAAGCTCGACGCGGCCATCCAGCAGACGATGAGCCAGACGGGTGTTCCCGGGGTGACCGTCGGGCTGTGGGTGCCGGGGAAGGGCCAGTACGTCCGCTCCTTCGGCGTCGCCGACAAGAAGACCGGCGCCCCCATGTCCGAGGACCTCTTCATGCGGATCGGCAGCGTGACCAAGACCTTCACCGCCACCGCGGTGCTCGAACTGGTCGACGACGGGCTGGTCGGGCTCGACGACCCCATCTCGGCGTACGTGAGCGGCGTCCCGGACGGCGACCGGATCACCATCCGCGACCTTGCCGAGATGCGCAGCGGCCTGTTCCCGTACTCCGCGGACCCGGGCTTCGTCACCGCGCTGGAGTCGGACCCCACCAAGCCCTTCACCCCCGAGGAACTGCTCGCGTACGGCTACAAGCACCCCAACGTCGCCGCGCCGGGTGCGCAGTTCCTGTACAACAACAGCAACTACATCCTGCTCGGCCTGGTCGTCGAGAAGGTCACCGGGATCCCGCTGGCCGACTTCATCCACGACCGGGTGACGGAGCCCAGCGGCCTCGGCGACACCGTGTTCCCCGAAGGAGCCGAGTTCCCCTCGCCGCACGCGCACGGTTACACCAACCAGACCCCCACCGGCGCGACGGCGGACGCCACGGACTGGAACCCCAGCTGGGGCTGGGCGGCCGGTGCGATGATCTCCAACCTGGAGGACCTCAAGCACTGGGCCAAGGACCTCGCGACCGGCACGCTGCTCTCGCCCGAGACACAGGCGCAGCGCACCGAGTACCTGCCCACCGGTCTCCCCGGCGCGGGCTACGGGCTCGGCCTCTTCGACGTCCAGGGGTGGGTGGGGCACAACGGCTCACTGCCCGGGTACGAGAGCCTCGTCCTCTACATGCCCGAGCTGGACGCGACCCTCGTGGTGCTCCTCAACACCGACATCTTCTACCAGGGCCTCGAGCCGAGCACGCTCTTCGGACAGGCCATCGCCAAGATCGTGACGCCGGACAACGTCTACTTCATCCCGGCCACGAAGTAAGCCTCCGCCGAGGACCGCTCCGCACGGCGGAACCCGTGACCGGACCGCGCCCGATCGGCGGTCCGGTCACCGTGCGATCCGGCTCGCCGGCGCGGCGGGCGTCCCGAGGCCGGCGGCCCGGCTCAGCGACGGGAGGCGGGGCGCTTGGGCGGGGCGATGCGTATCCGCTGCTCGACGGGGGCGCCGTCGATGCCGTCGAGCTGCGCGGTGATCGTGCTGCGCAGGTCGTCGTCGTCCTCGAAGCTGAAGTCGTTGAAGAGCGTGTAGCCCGTCCACATCAGGTTGGCGCACACCCGTGCCGGGACCCGGCCGGTCCGGGCGCCCATGCCCACCAGCGCCACCGACGTGATGCTGCCCGGGGTCGCCCTGTTCTGCCGGTGGATCGCCTGGAACGCGGCGGCGCACGCCAGGGCCACGTTCAGCGTCTCGCTCACGTTCTGCGAGGAACTCTCCATCGTCGGCGTC
The DNA here is from genome assembly GCF_055561295.1 of Kitasatospora sp. NPDC022785. Lineage (NCBI taxonomy): Bacteria > Bacillati > Actinomycetota > Actinomycetes > Kitasatosporales > Streptomycetaceae > Kitasatospora > Kitasatospora sp. NPDC022785. The sequence goes on from NZ_JBVHHB010000013.1 coordinate 172,034, forward strand.
GAGATCAGGAACCTCGGGCTGACCGCACCGGACGGGACGCAGACCGCGCTTCCCACCGGAAGGCTCCCCGCGAACCGGCTGCGGATGGCGCGCTGCACGCGCAGCTGGATGCCGGCGCCGAGGTGGCGCTTGATGACCGCGTCGACCCCGCCGTCCATCCGGCCGAGGGAGTTGGTGGGGCTGACCCAGGCGTCGACGTCCTCGTCGAGGATGGACCCGGTGCGGATCTCGATGCCGGGGGTGTCCGCGAACGCCGCCCGCCACGCCTCCACCACCGCCTTGTTGAGGTCGGTCAGCACCACTCGCAGCGGCGGCTGTACCTGGTCCACGGTCATGGTTCACTCCGTTCGAAGCAACTGCCCTTCACTGGTCACGACGCTATCGGGCCCCACTGACAGCGCGGCCGACGGCGGCGGCTCCGCCGGCCCCGCCCGCTCCCCGCGCCGAGGGCGCTGTCAGTGGGCCGACCTATCGTCAGGTCCGTCGAGGTCGGTCGACGGGAGGCCACGGCCACCGGCCGCCACTCCCCGGTCCCGCGCGCCAAATCACGGCTGCCGCACGGACATCGGCCCACCTCGTCGACCACCCCGTCAGCACGGTTCGACAGTTCGGAGCCCTCCGCCATGAGCGATGCCACCACCCCCGCCACGCCCGACCCGAACGACCCGCTGGCCCTCGCGGAGCTCTTCAAGGGCGGCGGCGAGCCCTGGCTCCCGCTGCTGAAGCCGGTCATCGAGGCGCAGCCGGACGCGGCCTCGTTCATCGGCGCGGGCCGCGGCCCGGAGGTCGTCCCCGTCCGCGAACTGACCTTCCAGGCGCTCAAGCCCAACGCGCCGCACCGGTGGAAGGTCGTGATCTTCGGTCAGAACCCGTACCCGCGGCCGGAGAGCGCCACCGGCATCGCCATGTTCGACAACACCTTCCACGACTGGAAGGACAGTCAGTTCGGCCGGGTCGTCAGCATCCGCTGCATCATCAAGGCGGCGGCGATGTGGAAGTACGGCGTCCCCAAGAAGACCCCGATCGCCGACATCCGTGCGCTCCTGAAGAAGGAGGACACCGTCCAGCCGCCGGAGTGGTTCCAGGCGATGCTCACGCAGGGTGTGCTGCTGTTGAACGCGGCACTCACCGCCAGTGCCGACGGGGCGATCGGGACGGACCGGCACACCGCGTTCTGGCGGCCGGTCGCCGAGCGGATCGTCGAGGAGATCCTCAGGGCCAAGCAGAACGCCGCCGAGGAGGACCGTGGCGTCGTCTTCGCGTGGTGGGGGGCGCACGCGCGCAACCTGAAGAAGGTCGTCCTCCGGCTGCAGGAGAAGTACCCCGAGGTCGAGGTCCGGCACATCGACCACCCCAATCCCGCGGCGCAGGGCGACGTCTTCTGCGACGGCGACCACTTCGCCATGGTGAACGCGGCCCTCGCCTCGCTGGGCAGCGACGCGATCGACTGGCTTCCGAGCAAGGGGTGGAACAAGGCCGGGGCGGAGGCCGGCGGGACGGACGGTGACGTCGCCGACCGCATGGGCGCGTTCATCGCGTCCACCATGGAGCTGCACCAGCTCTATCTCGACCGGCTCGCGAGCGTCAAGGACGAGGGCCTCGTCCTCCCCGCCATCACGGGCGTGTTCGACACGCCGCTCATGGACTTCCGCGAGGCCGTGGGCCCGGTCGCCGAGCTGCTGTCCGGGCTGGACCGCCACGTCGTGCGGTCGGACGAGTTCGGCAGGCGGCGGGCGGACGAAGCCGCCGGCGGCCTGTCCGCCGACGCGATCGCCGCCCTCTACCTCTACACCTGCGAGTCCGCGTTCTACCGGGAGATCAACGCCATCCTGCGCTCCCCGGACCGCACCAGGATCGTCCCCTACCTCCCGTATCTGCGGCTGCTGTTCTCGGCGGTGTCCCAACTGCCCGCGCGCACGGAGCCGTTGTGGCGCGGGGTGTCGCTGGACCTCCGGGCGCAGTACCCGCTCGGGCGGACGGTGACGTGGTGGGGCGTCTCCTCGTGCACGTCCGAGCTCGGCGTGGCCCGGGGGTTCCTCGGCAGCCGCGGCAAGCGGACGCTCTTCGAGGTGCAGCCCGCCCGGGCGGTGGGCATCCGCAGCTTCTCCGCGTTCACCGGCGAGGAGGAGTTCATCCTCCTGCCCGGCACCCAGCTCAAGGTGACGGACGTCAGGACGGAGCGCGGCGGCCTGTGCACCGTGAAGCTGACGGAGCTGGATGATCAGTCCCTGGTGTCCTGACCACGCCCCGGAGGGCCCCCGCCGGCCCTGGCCGCCCGGGCCTCGAGGTGGCGTTGCTCGGCGATGCTGGCGGTGGCCCTGGCGGCACGCCGGTAGTGCTCGTACGCCCCGGCCGTGTCGCCGGTCCGCTCCAGCAGATGGGCCCGGACGGACAGCAGCCGGTGGTGCCCGGCCATCCGTTCGTCGCCGTCCAAGGTGGACAGCAGGGCCAGCCCCGCCTGCGGGCCCTCGGTCTCGGCGAGCGCGATCGCCCGGTTGAGGGTGACCATCGGGTTGGGCGCGATCCGTTCCAGGATCAGGTAGAGGGCGTGCACCTGTGGCCAGTTGGTCTCCTCGGCGGTGGCCGCGGCGGCGTGCGTGGCGGCGATGGCGGCCTGCAGCTGGTAGGGCCCCAGCGCCGGGCCGGCCAGCGCCGCCTTGACCAGCCCGATGCCCTCGTCGACCAGTGCGCGGTCCCACCTCCCGCGGTCCTGCTCGTCCAGCGGCACGAGGTCACCGGCCGCCGTGGTCCGCGTCTCCCGGCGGGCGTGGGTCAGCAGCATCAGTGCGAGCAGTCCGGTCACCTCGCCGTCCTCCGGTAGCTGCGCGTGCACCGTCCGGGCCAGCCGGATCGCCTCGCGCGCGAGGTCGGCGCGGTGCAGCTCGCTGCCCGAGGAGGCGGTGTAGCCCTCGTTGAAGATCAGGTAGAGCACGTGCAGGACAACCCGAAGCCGCTCCTCCCGCTCCGCGCCGGCCGGCAGGCCGAACGAGCTGCCGGCGGCCTTGATGCGCTGCTTGGCCCGGCTGATCCTGGCCGCCATCGTGCCCTCCGGCACCAGGAACGCGCGGGCGATCTCGGCCGTGGTCAGGCCGCCGACCGCCCGCAGCGTCAGAGCCGTCTGGGAGGCCGCGGTCAGCGTGGGATGGCAGCACAGGAACAGCAGGACGAGCGTGTCGTCGGTGTCCGGCACGCCGTCGGGCAGCACCTCGGCGGCCGTCGCCGACTCCCGCTCGCGGCGCGCGTGGTCGCTGCGCATCTGGTCGATGAGCCGCCGGGACGCGACGGTCACCAGCCAGCCGCGCGGGTTGTCCGGCACTCCCTCGGCCGGCCACTGCACGGTGGCGGCGAGGACGGCCTCCTGCACGGCGTCCTCGCAGCCTTCGAACCGGCCGTACCGGCGTACCAAGGTGCCGAGGACCTGCGGCGTGAGCTCACGCAGCAGGTCCTCGAAGTCCGGTGCTGTCATGCCTCCAATTGTCCGTCGGCGAACATGACCTGCCGCACCTCGACACCCAGACCCTCGATCGCGGCGTCCGGAATCTGCGCCGCCAGCTCGACCGCCCGCGCCTTGTCCTCGCAGTCGACCAGGTAGAAGCCTCCCAGGTACTCCTTGGACTCCAGGAACGGACCGTCGGTCACCACCGGCTGGCCGTTGCGCACGGACACCACGACGGCCTGGGACGGGTGGACCAGCGCCTGCGTGGTGATCAGCTCGCCGGACGCCTTCAGCGCCTCGATGAACCCACCGTGACCGGCGCCGATCGCCGCCTTCTCCTGGTCGGTCAGCGCGTCCAGCACCGCCGGGTTGATGTGCATGCTGATCAGGAACTGCATCTCGTACCCCTCATGGTTCGCGGGCCCCGGGCGGGCCCTCCGACCGGTTGGTCGGAGCCGGCGCCGCCGTCTTGACACCCCCGCCGGAACTTTCGCACGAGTCTTTCCCGCCGCACCGACCGACCCGCTGGGGCGCCACCTCCGGCGACGCTCGACCGCGGGGGACGGGCCGCCGGGGGCGACGGCCGGCCGTGGCAGGCGCGGGAGATTCCGTCCGTCACCGATGTCAAGAAGCTCCCGGCCGCTCCGACCAACCGGCGAATCGTCGGGAGAACAGGGAGTTTCGGATATGCGGGTCAACCGGGCGTGGCTGGGACTGGTCGTCCTCATGCTGCCCACACTGCTGGTCGCGATGGACACGACGGCGTTGCTGCTCGCGCTCCCCCAACTGAGCGCCGACCTGGGTGCCACCAACGTCCAGCAGCTGTGGATCAGTGACGGCTACGGGCTCATGGTGGCCGGCCTGGTCATCACCATGGGCACGCTCGGCGACCGGATCGGCCGCCGCCGGTTGCTGATGACCGGCGGCGCGGCGTTCGCGGTGCTGTCGGTCGTGGCGGCCTTCGCGACCGGCCCGCTGATGCTGATCGTCGCGCGTGCGCTGCTGGGCGTCGCCGGCGCGACCCTGGCGCCGTCCACCCTGGCCCTGATCATCACCATGTTCCGCGACGAACGGCAGCGCGGGCGGGCCATCGCGATCTGGGCGACCTGCCAGTTCACCGGCGGCGCGCTCGGGCCCGTCCTCGCCGGAGTCCTGCTCCAGCACTTCTGGTGGGGGTCGGTGTTCCTGGCCGCCGTGCCGGCGATGGCGTTGCTGCTGCTCGCCGGGCCGGTCCTGCTGCCCGAGTTCCGCGGCGACCGGGCGGGGCGGCTGGACCCGGTCAGCGTCGGGCTGTCGCTCGTGGCGGTGCTCCTGATGGTCTACGGCATCAAACAGCTGACCGTCGGGAGCACGCCGGTCGTGCCGGCGGCGGCCCTCGTCGTCGGCGCGGCGGCCGGATTCCTGTTCGTCCGCCGGCAACTGCGGATGGAGACGCCCCTGCTGGACCTGCGGCTGTTCCGCAACCGCCCGTTCACCGCCGTGATCGTCGCCCTGGTCTTCGCCGGCGTGGCCATGGCCGGTACCGGCCTGCTGGTGACCCAGTACCTACAGAGCGTGCTGGGCTTCTCGCCGGTGGCGTCGGCGCTGCTGTTCGCACCGATGGGCCTGGGCGTGGCGGCCGGCACGACGGCCGCGCCGGCACTGGCCCGGCGGATGCGGCAGACGACCGCCATCGCCGGCGGGCTGGCGGGATCGGCGCTGGGCAGCCTGTTGCTCGTCCGCGTCGACGGTGCGGGCGCCCTGCCGCTGGTGATGACCGGGATCACCGTCCTGGCGCTGGGCACCGGCCCGCTGTTCGCGCTGGGCACCGGGCTGGTCGTCGGGTCCGTGCCGCCGGAGCGCGCCGGCTCGGCGGCGTCGATGTCGGAGACCGGCAACTACTTCGGCGGCTCGCTCGGCTTCGCACTGCTCGGCGCGACGGCCGCGGCGGTCTACCGCAGCCGGACGGACGGCGCGTCCGACTCGCTGGCCGGCGCGGTCGCCGCCGGCCGGAGCCTCCCCGCCGGCCAGGGCGCGGAACTGCTCCACACCGCGCGGGAGGCGTTCACCGCCGGCCTGCACGTCACCGGCGTCGTCGCCGCGGTCATCTTCGCCGGGCTGGCCGCCCTGACCCTGGTCATGCGCCCGGCCGCCCGCTCCACCCCGGCCGCGCTCCCCGACTACGAGGCGACTCGCTCGTAGGGCTTGTCCGACTGTTCGCGGCGCGGCGGGAACTGTCGGACGAGCCCTACGGCTTGTCTCCTGCCGGGCCGGTCTCGTGGCTGGGGTACCACCGCCGGGAACCCTCTCCGCGAGCGCGTCCGGCGTGGCGGCACCGGCAGCTCCGGCCTGGGCTACGAGGCCGTCGTGGCGCCCGGGCGGGCGCTGTGGCGGCCGTGGGGCCGGCCGCTTTCGGAGCTGAGGTCGGTCAGCGCCTCGGTGAGGATCTCGCGGGCCTCGTCCGCGCGGCCCTGCTCGATCAGCGCGGTGCCCAGCTCGGTGAGGGTCTTGGTCATCGAGTCGGGGCGCCCGACCGCCTCGAAGTGCACCAGGGCCTGACGGTACGCCTTCTCCGCGGCGGGCCAGCGCTTCAACGCCGCGCGGTCGAGGCCGAGTTCGTGGGCCGCGAAGGCGGCCATCAGGTGCGGCAGCGGGGACGACCAGAGCTCCACCAGCTCCAGGGCCCCGGCCAGGGCGAGCCGGCGGGACTCCACCGCCTCCTCGACCCGGCCGGACTCGCGCAGGCAGTTGGCCGCGCCGCGCAGGGTGACCAGCCCGCCCAGCCGGGCGGACCGGCCGGGCACGGCGGCGAAGACCTCGGCGGCCTGGCGGTAGGTGTCGAGGGCCTCCTGGTGCCGGACGAGGAACCGCAGCGATCCGCCGAGGTAGATCAGCGCCCAGCCCTCCTGCTCGCGGTCGCCGATCTGCCGGGCCGACTCCAGTGCCTCGCCGGCGAGTTCGGCCCCCCGCCGGTACTGGTGGAGGCAGGTGGAGTAGGTCCAGGCCAGGTAGTTCAGGTGGACGGTCTCGGCGAGCCGGTCACCGCACGCGCGGGCGGCGTCGACGGAGAGCTGGAAGACCTCGGCCCAGATGTCCCAGCTGATGAGGCGGTCCGAGAACCAGTGCATCGCCTCGGCGGTGTCGATGACCTCCCGGTGGCGGCCGGCGGCGAAGGCCTGACGCAGGGCGGCCAGCCACTCCGGGCTCTCCTCCTCCAGCCAGCGGGCGGCCTCGGCGAGCGCCCCCGTGGCGGCCGGGTCCGGTTCGCCGCCGCCGGAGTCGTCGTCGGCGCCGTTCTCGGCGGCCTCCGGGTCGAACAGCAGGCCGGCCTCGGCGGCGCGGCGCAGCAGCCAGGCGCCCGCCCGGCCGCGGACGGCTTCGAGGCCCTCCGGGGTCTCCTCGGCGGCGAGCAGCTCGCCCGCGTAGAGGCGCACGAGGTCGTGCAGGCGGTAACGCTCCGGGGTGGAGAGCTGGACCAGCCCGGCATCGGTGAGCTGCTCCAGGTGGCGCTCGGTACGCGGGACGGACAGCTCCGCGTAGGCGGCGACCACGGCGGCGGTGACGTCGTACCCGGCGGTCAGCGCGCAGCGGCGCAGGACCAGCCGGGTCTCGGCGGGCAGCCTGCGGTAGGAGAGGGCGAAGGCCGGGCGGACTGCGAGGTCCCCGGTCTCCAGAACGTCCAACCGGTACTCCTCTGCGGCGAGTTGGCGCACGAGGTGGCTGACGGTCTGCTGTGGGCGGGCGACCAGGCGCTGGCCGGCGATCCGCAGGGCGAGCGGCAGGTACCCGCAGAGGCGGGCGAGTTCGGCGGTGGCCTCGGGCTCGGCGGCGATCCGGTCGGGGCCGGCGATGCGGCCCAGCAGGACCGCGGCCTCGGCCGCGGTGAGGGCGTCGAGCCTCAGGCGGTGGACGGACTCGAGCCCGGGCAGGGTATGGCGGCTGGTGACGACGGTCAGGGCCGGCCCGGAGCCGGGCAGCAGCGGCCGCACCTGGCTCTCGTCGGCCGCGTTGTCCAGCAGCAGGACGAGCCGGCGCTCGCGGACCAGCGCGCGGTAGAGGCCGGCCCGCTCCTCCGTGCCGGCGGGCACCGCGCCGTCGGCGACGCCGAGGGCGCGCAGGATCTGGCCGAGGGCGTCGCGGGCGGCAAGGGGCTCGGGGGCCATGCCGCGCAGATCGAGGGAGAGCTGTCCGTCGGGGAAGAGGTGGGCCAGGGTGTGGGCGGTGTGCAGGGCGAAGGCGGTCTTGCCGAGGCCGGGCTGACCGCTGATCAGGACGACCCGGGGGTGGGCGGGCCGGTCCTCCGGGGCCGGTTCGCCGGTGCCGGCCAGTGCCGTGATCAGCGCGAGGGCGTCCTCGCGGGCGGTGAAGTCGGCGATGTCGCGGGGCAGGGCCAGGGCGTACGTCCCGGCGGCCTGGGCGGCGGCGCTCTCCTCGGGGGCGGGCGCAGCGGCGGCGGGTGTGCCGGCGGGCGCGGCGGCAGGAGCGGGAACGGCCGGAGCGGGAGCGGCCGCGCCGGTGGCCCGGGTGCCGCGGGGGCGGCCGGCCCGGGCGGCCTGTTCGAGCGCGGCGGCCCGGCGCTGGTCGAGTCGCAGTGCCTCGGCCAGGGCCCGCACGGTGCGCCGCTGCGGCCCCCGGGTGCGGCCGCGTTCCATGTCCCCCACGGCGCGCAGGCTGATCCCGCTCACCGCGGCCAGCTCCTCCTGCGTCAGCCCCGCCCGCACCCGGTACCGGGCCAGCAGCACGCAGAACTGGTCGGCCTCGCCGGTGTCCGTCACCGTGCTGCCCGGATCAGCCATGTTCCGCCCCCGCTACTGCCACTACTTCTGCCCCTACTCGTACCGCGTCGGCCGTATGAGGCAGAAGTATGCCCGGTCCACCCCGGTCCTCCGCCATCGGCCCAGCTCAGCGCGGTCTTCCCGCACCCGGTGAGGCGGCCGGCCGGGGCTCGGGGCGGCACTTTCGCCCGCTGGATCTGCCGGTAGTTCTGCTCATGGCGGCAGTTCGGGGAGCATCCTGCGGACCACGGCGGACCACGCCGGGCGGTCAGCGGTCTCCGGCCAGGAGGAGCTCGGCCTGCCGCCGCTCCACCGTGGCCTCGGTGGTGCGGCCGACCGCCTGGAGGAGGTCGGCGAGCAGGGCGTGGGAGCGGTGCTGGAGGGCCGCGTCGCCGACCGTGCGCCCGAGCGCGACGGCCAGTTGGGCCGCGACCAGGGCGAGGCCCGGGCGGCCGAGCGCGTCCAGGGCCCGGGCCCGGCTCTGCGTGGCCAGCACGACGTCCACGCCGCCGGGGCGGGCGGTGGCGGCCTGCAGCGCCTCGTCGGCGTGGGCGAGGGCCGGGCCGGGCGCGCCCGCCAGCACCAGGGCGTCGGCGAGGTCGCTGAGGGACCGGGCCAGCAGGTGGCCGGCGCCCGGCATCCGGGCACCGGCCACCAGGGCGGTCAGCAGCGGCAGCGCCTGGTCGTACCGGCCCGCCCGGACCAGGGCGTCGGCGACCCGGGCCCGGCAGCGGTGGCGCAGCAGCGGGTCGTCGGCCCGGTCGGCCGTGGTGACCGCCCGGTCCAGGTGTTCGGCGGCGCCGCGGAACACCCGCCGGTCGACCAGCAGGACGGCGAGGTCGGTGCAGAGCCGGGCCTCGGCGGCCGGGTCGGCGCAGGCACGGGCGGCCCGCAGGCCGGCCTCGACGGTGGTCCGCCAGTGGGTGCGGTCGAAGTCGGTGCGCTCGTAGAGGCGCCCGGCCCGGTGGGCGAGCTGCCAGGCCTCGACGGTGCGGCCGTGCTCCTCGGCGCAGAGCACCACCGCGCGCACGGCACCTTCCTCCCGCCGGAACCAGGCCTCGGCCCGCCCCGCACCGGCCGGGCCGGGCGCGTCGGCCGCGGTCTCCGCCAGGTAGTGGCCGATCAGCCGGTCCAGGGCGGCGAGCCGCTCGTCGCAGGTGAGGTCGGCGGCCAGCCGGGCGCCGTAGCGGCGGACCAGCTCGCGCCGGGTGTAGCGGCCGGGTGTCGTCTCCTCCAGGAGGTGGGTCGCGTCGAGCCGGGCCAGCAGCGTCCGGGCGGCGGCGGGTGGCAGGTCGGCGAGCGCGGCCGCGGTGCCGGTCCCGATCACCCGGCCGGGGTGCAGGCCGAGCAGGGTGAACAGCCGGGCCGCGGCGGGCGTCAGCGTGCGGTACGTCAGGTCGAGGGCCGCGGTGATGCCGAGCGGGCCGCCCGTCCCGGCGAGCGCGGCGTGGCCGGCCTCGTCGTCGGAGAGTTCCGCGGCGAGGTCGCCCAGGGTCCAGCCGGGCCGGGCGGACAGCCGGGCGGCCGCCAGGCGCAGGGCCAGCGGCAGGCGGTCGCACCGTTCGGCGAGTTCGACGGCGGCCTGCGGCTCGGCGGCCACCCGCGCCGCGCCCAGGCTCCGGGCGAGCAGGTCGCCGGCCTCGGCGGGGGTCAGCACGTCCAGCGGCACCGGGATGCCGCCCTCCCTGAGCAGGAGGTGCCGCAGCCGGCTGCGGCTGGTGACGACCGTGACGGGCCCGGCGGGTGCGGCTCCCCCGGCGAGCGGCAGGCCGGGGTCGGGCGGCGGGTCCGGCAGCAGCGGGGCGAGCTGCTCGTACGAGCGCGCGTCGTCCAGGACGAGCAGCATCCGGCGGCCCGTCAGCAGGTCGCGGTAGCGGCGGGCGCGGTCGTCGGGCGAGTCGGGCAGCTCGTCCTCCGGGACTCCGAGGGCGGTCAGCAGGACGCCCAGCACCTCGGCGGGGTCGCGTGGTCCGTCCTTGGCGAAGCCGCGCAGGTCGACGTGGAGCCGGCCGTCGGGGAAGCGGTCGGCGGAGCGGTGTGCCCAGTAGTGGACCAGGCCGGTCTTGCCGACCCCGGCGGGCCCGGTGACCAGGATCGGGCGGCCGGCGGGACCGGTGGCGACCGCCTCGTCCAGCCGGTCGAGTTCGGCCGTCCGGCCGACGAAGCGCCGGTCGGCGGGCGGCGGCGCGGCCGGTGCCGGCCCCGCGGGTGCCGCGGGGCCGGGCCGGGGCGCGGGGGCCGCGGACGGCGGGCCGGCGTCCGCCCGCCGGCCGAGCCGCTCGCCGGCCAGGCGCAGCTCGGGGCCCGGTGCGCCCGGCAGTGCGGCCACCGTCCGGTCGTACCGGGCGATGGCTTCGTCGTGGCGGCCGGCCTGGCCGAGGCAGGTGATCAGCCGGGCGGCCAGCCCCTGTCGGGAGGGGTGGGCCGCCGCGGCTTCGGTGAGTTCCGCGACGAGTTCGCCGCCCCGGCCCGCCCGGCAGAAGCCGTCGGCGAGCCGGTCGAGGGCGCGCAGCCGCAGGTCGTCCAGGTGCGGGGCGGTCCGTTCCCGGAGCAGGGTGGAGCCGCAGTCGGTGAGCGCGGCGCCGTGCCAGAGGTCGACGGCGGCGCGCAGGAGCGGGAGTGCCGGGTCCTCGTCCGGGAGCGTGCCGGGGCCGGCGGGGCCCGGTCCGGCGGGGTCGGGGCGGCCGGGCAGGTGCAGGCCGGCCCGGTCACAGAGCCGCTGGAAGCGCAGCGCGTCGACGCGGTCGGGGTCGCCGGTGAGGACGTAGCCGGTGCCGCGGGTGCCGAGGGCGAGTGAGTCGTCGTCAAGTACGCGGCGCAGGGCGGCGATGTGCCCCTGGAGGGCGGCGCGGGCGGTGGGCGGTGCGGTGGCGTCCCAGACCAGTTCGATCAGTTCGTCGGTGGCGACGAGCTGGTCGAAGCGGATGGCGAGCGCGCTGAGCAGGGCGCGGCGCTTGGGGGCCGAGGGTGTGACCGGCGCCCCGTCGTCACGCCGGAGGGCAACCGGTCCGAGCAGGTCGATCCGCATGCGGCCGCTCCCCCTCCCGCGCCGGGCGGGCATTCCTCCCGGCGGCGCTTCTCCGAGCCGTCCGAAGCCGCTCGATTCGCTGATGATCCGGTCGGTCGGGTCGGTCCGACCGGCGGCGGCCGGACGGGCCCGGGCAACGACGAGGGCGTCCGATCCGGCCGGTCCGTCCGAAGGATAGGCCCGGGCCGGCCGGTGGCCCACGCCGGGTCCGCCGCCGGCCGGTCGCCCGTCGCCCGTCGCCGTCCGTGGCGCGGCCGACACCTGCGGGCACTACACTGCACCACCCGGGACGGTCCCGGGCCTGGTCGGGGTGGTCTGAGGGTGAGGGGTACGGGTGCGGATTCGGCTCCTCGGCCCGGTGGAACTGCGCGCCGGGGCAACCGACTTCGCGGCTCTTCCGGGGGCGCAGCGGCGGGCGGTCCTGGCGCTGCTGGCCCTGCGGCTGGGGCGGGTGGTCGCCGTCGACACCTTCTGCGAACTGCTCTGGGGCGAGTGGCCGCCGGCCAGCGCCCGGGCGGCGCTCCAGGGGCACGTGGCCGCGTTGCGCAAAGCACTCGCCGGGACTCCGTTCGTGCTGCACACCCGAGCACCCGGCTATCTGCTCACCGGGCCGGCCGACGAGGTGGACGCGCTGCGGTTCGAGGCGCTGACCGGCCGGGCCGACCGGCACGCCGGCCGCCACGAAGGCAGCGCGGACTCCTACGGCTGCGACGGCTGTGACGACTCCGGCGGCTGCGCCGCGGACGACGCGGCGATCGCGCTGCTGGAGCAGGCGCTGCGGCTCTGGCGCGGCGGCGCACTGGCCGACCTGCCCGACACCGCACCGCGCCGCGCTCTGGTGGAGCAGCTGGACCAGGCCCACACCCGGGCCCTGATCGCCTGGGCCGGGCTGCGCCTGCGCCAGGGCAGCGGCGCGGCGGCCGTGCCCGTCCTGGAACAGAGCGTCCGGGCCGACGGGCTGCGCGAGGAGGTGGTGGCGCTGCTGGTCCGGTGCCTGCACCAGAGCGGGCGGCAGGCGGACGCGCTCACCGCGTACCACCGCGCCCGCGTGAGGCTCGACGGCGAGCTCGGCATCCGGCCCGGCCCGGCCCTCCAGGCGGCCCTCGCCGAGGTGCTGGCCGGTGGCGGGGCCACGCCGCCTTCGCCGCCCCGGGCCCGTCCGGCCGACCCCGCGCCGACGGCGCCGGCGCCGGCCGCCCACCCCGCGCCGCGCCAACTCCCGCGCCCGCCGGCGGACTTCGCCGGCCGGGAGACCGAACGGCAGTGGCTGGACCGGATGTGCGGGCCGGACCGCGGCGACGACGGTCCGGCACTGGTGGTCGGCCCGGCCGGGGTCGGCAAGAGCGCCACCGTCCTCGCCTGGGCACACCGCGCGGCCGGGGACTTCCCGGACGGCCTGCTCTTCGCCGACCTGCGCGGCTTCGACCCGGACGGCCCGGCGGACCCGGCGGAGCTGCTCGGCCGGTTCCTGCTCGCGCTGGGCGTGCCGGCCTCCGAGATCCCCGCGGACGGGGCCGGGCGGACCGCCCGCTACCGCGACCGGACGCGCGGGCGGCGGCTGCTGGTGGTCCTGGACAACGCCCTCGACGCCGAGCAGGTCGCCGAGCTGCTGCCCGGCGCGGGGTGCGCGGCCGTCGTCACCAGCCGGGGATCACTGGAGGGCCTGCTGGTCGCCGAGGGGGCCGCCCTGCTGCGCCTGGCCCCGCTGCCGGAGGCCGACGCCCTGCTGCTGCTGGAGCACGGCCTGACGCCCGCGCGGGTGCGGGCCGAGCCGGCGGCCGCCGCGCGGCTGGCCGGGCTCTGCGACGGGCTGCCGCTGGCACTGCGGACCGCGGTCGCCAGGCTGGCCGCCCGGCCGGACTGGACGATCGCCGAGCTGGCCGACGAACTCGCCGACGAGCGCACCCGCCTGGGCGCGCTGGAGGCCGACGGGGTGGCCGGTGTCGGCGAGGCGCTGGAGCAGACGTACCGTCACCTCTCGCTCGACGCCACGCTGCTGTTCGCCCTCCTCGCGACCCACCCGGGCCGGGATGTGGACGCCCTCGCGAGCGCGGCACTGCTCGGCACCGACCCGGCCGCCGCCCGCGCCACCCTGGGCGAGCTGGTCGCGCACCATGTGCTCACCGAGACCGCGCCCGGACGGTACGGCCGCCCCGACCTGGTCCGCCTGTTCGGCGTCCAGCTGCTCGCCGAACAGGCGGAGGGGTTCCGCCGGATCGGCACCGAGCGGCTGCTGGACTACTACCTGGAGGCCGTCTGGCACTGCGGCGAGCAGGTGGAACCGGGGCAGGACAGCCTCGGCGAGCGCGTCCACCCGCCGGTCGCACTGCCGCCGGTGACCGGCACCCGCGGCGCGCTCGACTGGTTCGCGGCCGAGGAGCCGGCGATCCGCGCCCTGGTCATCTCGACCGCCGGCACCGACCCCGGGCGGGCCTGGCGGCTGGCGGCGGCCGCCTGCCCGCTCTACTACGGCTCCAGCCGGTTCACCGACTGGCTGGACTGCCTGCGCGCGGGCGAACGGGCCGCCGAAGCCTGCGACGACCGGGTCGGCATCGCCCTGCTGCGCGGGGCGGTGGCCAACGCCCTGCTCGGCCTGGAACGCCGCCAGGAGGCGGCCGAGGTCGCCCGCACGGCCGTGGCGGGCACGTCCCCCGCGGACGGCGCCGCACACCTGCGGGCACTCGCCACCCTGGCGCTGGCCACCGCCCTGCGGGGGGGCACCGCCGAGGCCACCCGGCTGGCCGCCACGGCGTTGGCGCTCGCCGAGGAGAGCGGCGACGCCCGGCGCCTCTCCTACGCGCTCGGCTACCAGGCCGGGGTCAGCCTGCTGGCCGGCGACCGGGAGGGGGCGCTGCGCCAGGCCCGTGAGGCCAGGGGCCTGCTGCCCGGCCTCCCGGCCTCCACGATCCAGCTCTGGTCGATGCTGACGGAGGCGCAGGCACTGCAGGCGCTCGGCCGGCACGAGGCCGGCGAGCTGGCCTGGCACCGCCTGCTGGCCACCTGCGAGGAGGCGGGCATGCTGCACCTGCAGGCCCTCGCCGAACAGTCCTACGCCACCTTCCTGGCGGCCCGCGGCCGCGAGCCGGAGGCCGTCGGCCGGATGCGCTCGGCGCTCGGCCGCTTCCGCTCCTGCGGCCATCTGGCCGGCGCGACCAGCGAACGGGCCACCGTCATCGAAGAGGCGCTGAACGCGCGGACCGACCGGCGAATCTGACGGCTGGTCAGCCGGTCGGCCCCGGCCGTCAGGCGCCCGCCCCGCGGCGCACGGGGGCCGCCGTCGCGGTGCGGGCCTCCTTCGGGCCGTACCCGTGTTCCGCCGCCAGGACCGGGCGCAGGGCGCGGATCGCATAGAAGTTGCGGGACTTGACCGTGCCCGGCGGCACGCCGAGCCGGGTGGCGGCGTCCGCCACCGACCGGTCGTTCAGGTGCAGCTCGACCAGCACGTCGCGGTGGTGCTGCTGGAGCCGCCGGAGCGCCGAGTCGACGTCCCGGGCGACGACCACCTGGTCGTACGGGTCCTCGGTGACCGGGCGGTCCGTCGACTCCTCGCCGAGCACCTCGCGGGCGCGGGCGGCGGCCATCCGGTAGTGGTCGATGGCGATCCGCCGGGCGACGGTGAACAGCCAGGGCCGGCTCTGCTCGGGCCCGGCCGCCAGCGCCTCGGGGTTCTGCCAGGCACGCAGCAGAGTCTCCTGCAGGATGTCCTCGGCCTTGCCGCGATCGCCGCCGGTCACCCGCAGCAGCGCCCGCAGCAGGTAGCCGCCGTGCAGGCGGTGGATCTCGGCGAGGGTGTCCGGGTCGAGGGTCGGACGGGCCTTGCGCGCGGCGGCCGCGGCGGACTTGGCGGCGGACCGGGCCGCGGCGGCGGCCTTGGCGTCCGCAGCGGCCGACGGCTCGGCGGGCCGGCAGGCTCCCGCCGCCACGGCGGACCGCAGGATGCCGGACTGGGGAGGGGGGCCCGGCTGTGACGGGATGACCGGGTGGGTGACGGGGTGCTTCTGGGTGACCAGGTGCTGCTGGGCGACCGGCTGTGACGGGGTGGCCGGCTGTGACGGGGTGACGGGCGGCATGGGGAAGCGCTACCTCTCGGGTCGGGCAAGGGCAGGGCAGAGACCGACCGGAATCCCCCCGGTGGTCGGACACCAGGCTGCCGGGGGCCGCCAAGAGTGCACCAACATTCCGCCAACGCGCGCCCCGCGCCCGCTCAGCCCCTGGTGAGCGCGCCGACCAGCTCCTGGACCCCGTCCTCACCCCGGTGCTCGATCAGCACGGCCACCCACTCGGCGAGCCGTTCCCGGTCGGCCACCGACCAGGCCGCCGCGGACGGGTGCTCGTCGACGACCAGCACCGTCGCGAGCCGCAGCAGCGCGGGCAAGGGAGCCAGACGCGGCCGCCCCGCCGGCAGCGCGCGCACGGCGATCCGCCGGGCGACGGCGATCACCTCGTGCGCCGGCGCCTCGGGTACCGCCAACGCGGGCGGCCCGGGCAGGCTCTCCACCCGCTCGCCCACCAGGGCCGCGACGAGGTCGCCCGGTCTCCGTCCGTCCGCCGCCATCGTTCTCCCTCCCCCGTCCCGCACCGGGACGCATGCCGACTCTCCTCGGTGGTGCCGGCCACTGGCCGTACACCCCGGGGAAACGGTATCGATTGGCCGCCGGATCCAGCAGCGGATTTCCGGCGGCCGGCCGCACAGCCGGCAACCTCACAGCAGCCGGACGGACGGGCGCTCGCCGCCCTGCCGCCCGCCCGGCCTGCTTCCGGGGCCGTCCTAGAACGTCGTCCAGTCGTCGTTGTCGGGGGTGTTGAGGGTCTTGATGCGCTCGCCGTCGGGGAGGTCGAAGCTGTCGGTGCCGATCTTGAACTTGCTGCCGTCGGCCTTGCGGCCGTAGATCACGACCGTCTCACTACCCCGGCCGCTCAGCGACACACCGACGCAGCGCCCGGACTCGGCGACCGCGGTGGACATGTTGCCCCGCTTCGGGAACACCGCGTAGGAGGCGTAGTTTCCGTACGAACACAGCACGAAGTTCTTCCCGGCGGGGATGGCCGGCTGCTTCGGCTCCGTCGGGTCCAGGTCCCCGGCGTGCGCGGAGGTGGCGCCGGTGAGACCGATCAGACCGGTGGCCATGAGCAGGCCGACGGTACGGACGGCGCGGGTCGTGGTGGTACGCATCTGGTCCTCCGAGCGCTACGGGAGCGCCGCATGCGCCCGATCCGCTCAACGGGCCCGCCGTCCGAAGCGGTTCACCGCCGCCTCCGGCACCCGGCCGCGGCCGACGGGAGCAGCCGGCGGGGGCGTCCGGCCCGGGCCGGCGGGGGCGTCCGACGGGGGCGTCCGGCCCGGGCCGCCGGGTGAACCGGGACGGGCGGACAGCCGTATTCCTGACTGGACGGGCCGACACGGCGGACACCCCGGGAGGGACACGGCATGACGTTCGCGGACGACAGCCCCGGCCGGGAACGACGCCCCGGCCCGGAGGACCATCCGGACTACACGCCTGCCGACTGGCCCGTCCCCGTGCCGGTGGTCGCCCGGCGGCCGCTCGACACGCTGGGAACCCAGCTGATCCCGCCCGCCGAACGGTCGTTGTTCGCCCGTGCCGCGGCCGCCGGGGAACCGCCCGCTCCGGCGGACCCTCCCCCGACCGGCCCGGCCCCGGCCGCCCCCGTACCGGCCCCGGCCGCGAGCCCCGCACCGGCCCCGGCCCCGGCCCCGGCCGGACCTGCGTCGCCGCCGGCACCACCCACCGCGTTCGCCGGATTCGCGCCCGCGGCGGGACCGCAGCCGCCGGCACCGCAGCGGCCGCGCATGCTGCGGCTGCCTTTCGCGGGCGGCGCGGAGGCACGACGGCTTCTGGTCGACCGGATCCGCACCCCGCTGCTCGGCTGCCACCGGATCGCCGTCCTCGGCCGGCCGGTCGAGGACCGCTGGACCGGTGCCCCGGTGACGCTGGGTGCCCTGCTCTCCCGTCACCGCTCGGACCGGGTGGTCGTCCTCGGCCTGGAGGACCGGGGCCCCCGCCGGAGTGCCGTCGGTCCGCCGGAGGGCGTACCGGCGAGCCTGTGGGCCGTGGGCGACGTGTTCGCGGCGGTGCCCGGGCCGGACGGTCTCACCCGTCCGGCCGACCGGCTCGAAGTGCTGACGACGCGTCCCGGCCCGTGGGCCCCCGCCCTCGACGCGGACCGCTACCGGCACGCGGTGGGGCTGCTGGGCACCCACTACCCACTGGTCCTCAGTGACGCCACGGCCGCGGCGGACGACGTCCGGCAGGCCGCCGTCGAGCTCGCCAACCAGTTGGTGATCTGCGCGAGCACCTCGGCGGCCGACGCGGCGGCCGTGTCCACCCTGCTGGAGGGCCTGGTCGCGCAGGGGCACGGCGCACTCGTCCGCGGCGGCACCGTCGTCTTCACACCGTGCCCGCCCTCGGCGGCGGGGGCCGATCGCCCGGTACCGGCCCGCGAGCTGGTCGCACACTTCGGCACCCGCTGCCGGGGCGTCGTCGTTCCCCCCGACCGCAGGCCCGCGTCGGCCGGGACGGCGATGCTGGAACTGGCCGCTCTGGTCGGCGACGCGCTGGCCGCGACCGTCCCGTGGGCGGCTGCCAGGCCGTACGCCGCTGCGGCCACCACCGCGGGCCTGCCGGTGGCCGGGCACTGACCCACCGCTGCGCACGCTCCACCCGCTCCGCCGCCTCCTCGCGACGCACGCGCCGCAAGCCCACGCGTTCGGAGGACCGCTCCGCACGCCCTACCCGGTCCCGGCTCCCTGCTCGGGCCTCGGTGGCTGCCAACCGCGGGCCCGGCCGCGCGGGCCGACGACCGCGCCCACCGCGACCAGGCCGATCACACCCATGGCGCCCAGCGCCACGACGACCGCCTGGTGGGGGGCGGCGGAGTCCGGCCGGCCGGGCGGCATGGCCACGGCGGCCGGACCGGCGGTGACGGCGGCGGCGGTGGGAGGCGACGGCTGTTCCTGCGGGAGGAGGGCGGTGACGGCCGCCACCGGGTCGACCGTGCCGTGGCCGACCTCCGGGTCGGGTGCCGGGCCGGCCGTCCGGTAGGCGGTCGCCTTCAGCCGCTGTGCCAGCTGGTCCGCGGTCAGGCCGGGGCGGTAGCCGAGCACCAGGGCTGCGGTGCCGGCCACGAACGCCGTCGCGTAGCTGGACCCGGTGCCCGTGTAGTAGCCGCCCGGGTTCGGGCCGACGCTCATCACCGCGTCGCCGGGGGCCGCCAGATCCACCCGGCCGCCGACCACTGCCCCGTCGCCCTCCGGGAGCGCACCGCCGGGTGCGAGGTCGCGGACGGCCAGCACCTCGGGATAGGCGGCCGGGTAGACCGGTTGCGGCTTCGCCGCGTCTCCCTGGTTGGGGGGCGGCGCGTCCGGGGCCACCGGGGCGAGGACCAGCGCGCCCCGGCTCCGGGCCTGCCGCACCGCCGCCGCGAGCGCGTCACTGCCCGCCGGGACGGTCACGCCCACGTCGATGACGCGCGCGCCCCGCTCGACCGCGGCCGTGATCCCCTGGGCGAGGAGATCGGCGGTGGTGGCTCCGGTGTCGTCGGTGACGGCCACCGCGAGAATCCGGGCGTGCGGGGCCAGGCCGGCGAATCCGGTGCCGTCGCGCCGGGCCGCGGCGATCAGGCCGGTCAGGAAGGTCCCGTGCCCGACGCAGTCGGCGGCCGGGTCACCGGCCCCGGGCAGCTTGGCCGCGTAGCCGATCCGCCCGGCGAGCGTGCCGGCCCCGTCGGACACCCCGGAACCGAGCACCGCGACGGTGACGCCGTCGCCCTGGCTCAGTGGCCATACCCGGTCGGGCCGCAGGAAGGTCTGCGGCCAGGGGGTGAGCTGGGTGCCCTTGGCCGAGGCCGGCAGGCAGCCGGCCGGGCGCCCGGACGGGTCGCGGCGCAGCTGGCCGACGCCCGGTAGCGCGTCGGCCGGTGCGCCCGCCGCTGTCGGTGCTCCCGCCGCCGGCGCACCCGACGACCCGGGTGACCCCGGTGCCGCCGACGGTCCGTGCGTGTCGGCCAGTGCCGTACCCGCCGTCAGCAGGCCGCAGGCCGGCAGCAGCAGGGCCCCGGCCAGCACTGCGGCCACCGGCCTCACAGGAAGCTGCCGATCCGCTCGGCCGGGATGTCCTGCGGCAGCAGCAGGCTCAGTTCGGCCAGGTCGGCGATGTCCAGCCGGGCCAGTCGGCCGGCCTGGCGGGTGATCATCGACTCCAGGACCTGCCGGGCGAAGCGTCCGTTCCCGAAGCTCCGGTCGCGCGGGACGGACGCGAACCGGACGCCGAGCGCCGCCAGGGTCTCCGGGGTGCAGCGGTAGCCGCCGGCCTCGGCCTGGAGCCGCACGATGGTGAGCAGTTCCTCGTCGCTGTAGTGGTCGAAGGTGATCTCCCGGGAGAAGCGCGACGCCAGACCGGGATTGGAGGCCAGGAAGCCCTGCATCTCCTCCTGGTAGCCGGCCACGATCACGACGACCTCGTCGCGGTGGTCCTCCATCAGCTTCATCAGGGTGTCCACCGCCTCCTGGCCGAAGTCCCCGCCGGCGCCGTGGCGCGGCGTCAGGGTGTAGGCCTCGTCGATGAAGAGCACGCCGCCGCGGGCGCGTTCGAAGGCGTCCCGGGTCAACTGCGCGGTGTGGCCGATGTAGCGGCCGACCAGGTCGGCGCGGGCGGTCTCGATCAGCTGGCCGCTCGGCAGCACGCCGAGTTCGGCGAGCAGCTCGCCGTAGAGCCGGGCGACGGTGGTCTTTCCGGTGCCGGGCGGGCCGGAGAAGACCAGGTGGTGGCTGATGACGGCGGCCGGCAGCCCGGCCTCGACCCGGCGCCGGGTCTGCCGGGTGAGGTTGACGAGGTCCTCCACCTGTTCCTTCGCGGCAGCGAGCCCGACCATCGCGCGCAGCCGGTCGAGCAGGCCGGGCTCCTCGGGCTGCTGGGTGCCCGCGGTGGCGCGGGCGGCCGCGGCGGCGGCGTGCTCGTCGACGTCGGACGGGACGAGCAGGGCGAGGTCGGCGTTGTTGATGCTCTCCAGCTCGGCGAGCCGGGAGGCCTGGCGGTCGACCATCTCCTCGAACACCTTGCGGGCCGCCCGGCCGTTGCCGAAGTCGGCGCCCCTGGGCATCCGTTCGAAGTTCTGGGCGAGGGCCTCGCGGGTGCCGTCGGCGAGTTCGTAGCCGTGGCCGGCCGCCGCGCGTTCGACGATGGTGGTGAGTTCGTCGACGCTGTAGTTCGCGAACCCGACGGTCCGGCTGAACCGGGAGGCGAGGCCCGGGTTGGAGGCGAGGAACGCGCGGATCTCGGCCTCGTAGCCCGCCACGATCACCACCAGGTCGTCGCGGTGGTCCTCCATCAGTTTGACCAGGGTGTCGATCGCCTCGCGGCCGAAGTCGGGGCCCGTCCCGCCGGAGCCCGCCGACAGGGTGTAGGCCTCGTCGATGAAGAGCACCCCGCCGAGGGCCTCCTTCACCACCTCGGTGGTCTTGAGTGCCGTACCGCCGATGATCGAGGCGACCAGGTCGGCCCGGGCCACCTCGACCAGGTGGCCGCTGCGCAGCACGCCGAGCTCCGCCAGGATGGCGCCGTAGAGCCGGGCCACGGTGGTCTTGCCGGTGCCGGGCGGGCCGGCGAAGACCAGGTGCCGGCTCATCGGCAGGGCCGGCAGCCCGGCCTGTTCGCGGCGTTTGGCCAGCTTGTTCAGGTTGACCAGGGTGGCGACCTGCTCCTTGACGCCCTCCAGGCCGACCAGCGTCCGCAGGACCGCCTGCGGGCCCTGCGGGCCGGCGTCCGGCCCGGCCGGGGCCGCGCCCCCGGAGGCCTCGCCCTCGCCTTCGGGGGCGTCGGCCGTACCGGCCGCTCCCGCCGCGGCGGTGGCGGTGCCGTGGGCGTCCGCCGTGCGGTTGTCGCGGCTGTCCAGGTTCTCGACCGACAGCCGTTCGCTGGACTCGCTCTGGCGCAGGCCGGCGCCCTGGTTCTCGGCGACCACGCAGTCGGTGAGCCGGACCGGCTCGGTGGTCTCCGAGCGGATGCCGTCCACCGTGTTGCCGGTCAGCCGGCACCCCGTCAGGGTGGCCCGGGAGCCGGGCAGCAGGTGGAGGCCGTGCCGGCGGTTGGCCCGCAGCCGTGACCTGGTCGCGGTCAGCTCGCCGCCGCGCTCGACGCTCACGCCGTCGTACTCGTTGTCGGCCGTCTCGACCTCGCGCAGGGTGGCGATGCCGTCGGCGCCGACCGAGATCCCGCTCGCCCGGCTGCCGCGCACGGCGCCGCCGCCGAGGTAGGTGTTGGCGCCGTCGGCGATCCGGACGCCGGACTTGCCCGCGTCGAGCACGGTCGCCTCCTCCAGCCGGCCGCGCCCGTCCCGCACCACCTCGACACCGTGTCCGGACGCGCCGGAGACGATGATCCGGCGCAGCAGCGGGTTGGCGCCCTCGCGGACGACGACGCCGTTGCCGGCCGCGTCGCGCACCTCCAGGCGGTCGAACTCGGCGGCGCTCTCCTCGCTCAGCTCCACGCCGTCGGCCTCGCCGTCGCGCACCACGGCCCGGACCAGGGTGGGTCCGGAGGACTCCCCGACGAAGATGCCCGCCTGGGCGGCGGAGGTGACCTCGAAGTCCTCGAAGGTGCCCCGGGAGCGGCCGGCGACGTGCAGGCCGTGGCCCTGGGTGCGGACCGCCCGGCAGCGGCGAAGCAGCGGGTCGGTGCCGTTGGCGAGGACGAACCCGTGACCGCGCACGGCGGTGACGGTGCACTCCTCCAGCACCACCCGGGCGGTGGAACCGAGGAAGACGCCCTGTGCGCTGTCCCGGACCTCCGTCCGCACCAGCCGTGTGGTGCTCTGCTCCTCCAGTGCCACGGCGGGCTTGTCGGTGGCGGAGATCTCGCAGTCCTCGATGACCCCGCGGGCTTCGCCGTTGGCGCAGACGCCGTTGCCGCGGGCGTCGCGCAGCACGCAGCGCCGCACGACGGGGTTGGACCGCTCGCCGATCACCAGGGCGGAGGTGCCCAGGTGCTCGATCACGCTGTCCTCGACGACGCTGGTGCCGTCGGAGGTCTCCACCAGGCCGGCGCCGGCCGGGTTGGTCACCCGGCAGCCGCGCATCGCCAGCGAACCCTGCCGGCGGGTCAGCACGGCCGTCCAGGAGTTGCCGATCACCTCGCAGTCCTGGAGGGCGAGCTGGCCCTGTGGCACGTCCACGGCGGGCAGGTCGTCGTCCTGCCCCTGGATCACCAGTCCGGTCAGCTGGACCGCCTCGGCGAGGACCTGGACCACCGAGCCGCGCCGCGGGCTGATCCGCACACTCCCCCGGACGTCCTCGGCCGCGATGGTCACCATCTTGGTGACCACCAGGTTCTCGTCGTAGCGGCCGGGGCGCACCGAGATCACCGCCCCGCTTCGGGCGACCTGGAGGGCTTCACCGATCGTGCGGTAGGAGCCGGCCTCCCGCTGCTCCGCGCAGACCGTCAGCACCGGGCGCGACATGCCAGGGGTTCCCTTCGTCGGGGTGGTTCACCGGCTGGGTCCGCCGAAGCGGGGCACCGGGATGGGTGGGTGCGGCAGACCGGGTGGCCGGCGCCGGCTCAGGAGGTGCAGGTGGCCTTGACCGCGGAGGCCGCGTGGTGGGCGTTGTTCTTGGTGGGGCCGACGAAGTCCTCGCCGCGGGTGTGCAGCGTGACGGTGAGCGAGCCCTGGTAGGCGTACGCCGTCTGGTCCACCCAACGGCCGCGGTTGGCGGTCTGGTTGATGACGAAGGAGCCGGACGTGCTGCCGCTCTTCACGGTGTAGAGCGTCGCCTTGCCGCCGACCTTCTTCAGGTCGCTGTCGCCCGGGATGTAGACGGACAGGGTGCAGCTCTTGACGTTGCCGAGGTTGAACGTCCACACCACGGAGTTGCTGTCGTCCTTGTTGGCGTCGCCGGACATCGGCACCGAGACGTACGTGCCGTTGCAGTCGTCGCTGCTCCAGCCGCCGGAGTACTTCTTCCAGCCGATGTCGCCCTGGTCCCACCAGCCGATCGGGGTGTAGTTGGTGCCGCTGGCGCTGCAGTACGGGCCGGCCACCGCGACCAGGGGGGCGGGAGCGGGGGCCTTGGAGGCGGCGGGCGGCGGGACCGGCTGCTGCGCGGCGGGCGGGGCCGCCCCCTGGGCGGGCGGCGGCGGGGCGGCGCCCGCGCTGCCGCCCGAAGCGGCGCCTCCGGAGGCACTGCCCCCGCCCCCGCCACCCGCGCCACCGGCCGCGGGGGGCGGCGCCGCGGTGCCGGCTGCGGTCGGGGCCCCGCCGGATCGGGGCGAGGCCTTGCCGGGGGCCGGGGTACCGCCGGCGGGCGCGGCGGGGCCGGTAGCGGGCGCCGGCTGGCCGGCGGCCGGGTCGGGCGCGGGCGAGCCGCTCTCCCCGGCGGGCGCGGGCGTGCCGGGGGTGGCGTCGGGCGGGACCGAGGCGCCCGTGACGGCACCGTGCTGGTCGAACCCGGGGACGAAGCCGCTGCCGCCGTCGCCGTTCTCCGGGCCGTAGCCGGGCGGGGCGTCCGCCCGGGCCGGCCCGTGGTTCGGCTCGGACCCGCCGAGCCGGGTGGCCATCACCGACCCGCCGACCAGCACCAGCCCCACGGCGACGGCGGCCGCGATCATCGGCCGGGAGACCCGGCCCGGCTTCGGGCCGGCCGCTTCGGCCTCCCCCGCGGTATCGGGGTCGGAGGGGGAGGCGACGGCGATCGCCGTGGCCGCGCCGCCGGCGGGCGGCGCGGCCACGGAGGCGGCCCCGGAGGCGCCCGCGCCGGGCACCGGGGGCACCGGCGTGGTGGCACCGAGCGTGGTGCTGTTGCCGGCGGTGCTGGTGGCGCCGGCGGCGGTGCGACTGGTGGTGCCCGGGCCGGGCGGGGCGGCGGCCGGCTTCTCCCCGTCCGGCGCGGGGGTCTCCTCCTCGGCCTCGGCCGCCACGGCCCAGTTCACCGCGGGGAGCTGAAACCCGGGCGTCGCCCGCTCCCCTGCACCGCGATTCTGCTCGCCCACCGTCATCCCCTGCGCTCGGCTCGACAACACTCCTGTGGGGAGGTACGGGCGGCGTGGCCGTGGAGGTTCAGCCCTGCTGCCCGACGGTCCACACGGCGGCGTCCGCCGGCTCCGGCGGGGTCAGCAGGAACGCCACCGCCCGCTCCAGCACCTCCGGCAGCGGAATGGCCGGCGGCTCGTCGACCCGGGACAGGACGTGCCGCAGAAGGCCCGGTTCGGGCGCCAGACCGTACTCGTCGAGGTAGTACGTCACCGTGTCGGTCCAGATCCACTGCCCGTCGGTGCGGTAGCCCATCGGCACCACGCCCCGGCGCTCCTGGTCCACCACGTCGTCCATCAGCATCGGGGTCAGCAGCACGGGCGTCCCCGCGCTCAGGTAGCGGGCGACGGCCTCACGCTCGGCGCCCGCCGCGAGCCGGGGGTGCCCCGGCTCGAAGCCCGGGCCCGTCACCGGATCCACGTGGTCGAACACCGCCGCGAGCTCGAAGCCCGCCCGCACCGTCTCGGACATCCCTGCACTCCTCACGACTCGCCGGTCCTCCCTTCCTCCGACGGCCCGCCGGTGGCCGGAGGTTCACCGGCCGGTCCGCCGACGCCGCCCAGGTCGATGCGGAAGCGGTCGGGGGCGGCCGGGCGGATCCGGTCGGCGGGCGCGACGGCGTCCCGCCGGCCGAGCCAGGTACGCAGGCGCTCCGGGGCAGGGCGGATGGCACCGACCTCGTGGAGCAGCACCCGCGCGGGGCGCCCCGCGTCGGCGTCCGACGGCTCGACGGCCACCACCTCGAAGCTGCTCCCCGGTGCGAACACCACGGTCGGCTGCTCGCCCGGCTCGCCGAAGGCCGAGGTACGGCGTCCGCCGACGGACCAGATGGCGAACTCGATCCCGACGTCCGCGCCGAGCTCGGCGCCCGCGGTGGCGATCCCGCTGACCGGGGCCGGCTCGGTGAGGACCGTGCCGGGGACGTAGGCGGCCAGGTCGGTGCGGCCGGCCGGGGCGGAGGCCAGCACGCCGCCGTAGTGGCTGGGCAGCCGGCGCAGGCCGGCGGCCAGGCAGCGCAGGTACGCGGCGGGCGGGCCCGGCGTCCCCGCCCGCGCCGCCGCGGTGAGTTCGGCCCGGCCGGCCGGCACGCCCGCGTCGGTGTGGTGCAGCAGGACGGCGACCAGCTCGGGCCGGGAGTCGTCGTCGTCCGTGACCGAGCGCAGCCCGGGCAGCCTGGTCGTCGCGTCGTCGGTGCGGCTGGCCCAGCGCTGGTAGGCGGGCCCGAGAGCGGCGACCAGCGCCGCCCGGTCCT
The DNA here is from genome assembly GCF_055561295.1 of Kitasatospora sp. NPDC022785. Taxonomy (NCBI): domain Bacteria; kingdom Bacillati; phylum Actinomycetota; class Actinomycetes; order Kitasatosporales; family Streptomycetaceae; genus Kitasatospora; species Kitasatospora sp. NPDC022785. The sequence continues at coordinate 197,542 of NZ_JBVHHB010000013.1, forward strand.
CGGCCGGGGTCGCGGGCCCGGTCTCGTCGGGCAGGGGCGTGGCGTGCAGGGGCGTGGGGGGCTCGGGGAGGAGCGCGGCCGCCACGTTCGCGCCGGGCTCGGGTGCCCCGGCGGCCTCTGCCGCCGACTGCGGGTCGGGGCCGGGCTGCGGGTAGGGCTCGGGGGCGGGCTGCGGGTCGGGGGTCGGTTCGGGCTCGGGGAGGGTCTCGTGAGCGGCCCCCGGCACCGGCTCGGCACCCGCGGTGAGGCTGTCGGCGCCCGGCTCCGGCGGTCCCGCGGCCGTCGGCGCGGCGGCGGTCGTCGTAGCAGCTCCCGATGTCGTGGCAGCGGTCGTCGTAGCCGCTCCGGACGTCGTGGCCACGGCGACCGGCCCGGGCGGGACGGCGGGCACACCAGGCGCGGCGGGCGGCTGCACCGGCTCCGGCCGGAGTGGCAGGACGGCGGTCGCGTCGTCGGCCCCGGCCGGCGGCTCGGACACCCGCCCGGTCACCGGACCCGGCACGAACGGCGGCGCGGCCGGCGCCGAAGGCCCGGCGGGCGCAGCGGGGACAGCGGGCGCAGCGGGCCCGGGCCCGGAGACCGGGACGAGCACCGGCGCCACCGGCCCGACCACGCCCTCCGGGCCAAGCCAGTCGAGTCCGTGGATCCGCGCGCAGAACCGCCCGACCGCGTCCGAGGCGACGTCCGGCATGCCCGCCACCGCGAGCGCGAGCCGGGGCGGCCCGACGGGTGCCGGGCCCGGCGGCACCGCCCCGAACGGAGTCGCACCGAACGCCGTACCGGCCGGTGCCACGGCGAATGCCGCACCGAGCGGGGGAAGCCCGGCGAGCACGCCGCCGAGCTGCGCCCAGGCGTCCTCGGTCACCGGCCGGCCGGCGTCGCCGATGAGCAGGACGGGCTGCCGGGGGTCGGGGCGGCGCAGCCGGGGGCCGCGGTCCACCGTCCCCTCCGGGTGCAGCCAGAGGCCGGCCGCGACGGGCTCCAGCTCCCAGCCGGGGAAGGCCGGATAGCGCACCGGACCGTCGTCCTGGGGGGCGCCAGGCCGGGTGCGCCGGCCGACGGCGGTCACCGTCCGGCCGACCGGGCAGGCGGACAGTTCGGTGAGGTACGGCTCCCAGCCCGGCGTGCCGTCGGCGGCCAGGTGCACGGTGCGGTGGCCGGTGGCGTCGGCGATCGGGAGGCCGACGGCCGCCCGCACCTCGCGGCCGAGCGAGGAGGCCAGCACCGCGGCGAGTTCGATCAGGTCGACCGGCGCTGCCCAGGGGAGGCTGAGCAGAGGCCGGTCCGCGCCGACGGTGTCGAGCAGGAGGGCGGTGGCGTTCGCCAGTTGGACGGCGGTGGGCAGTCGCCCGTCGGGCTCGCCGACCACGAGCAGGAGGGTGCCGCCCGCGGCGGCAGCCCGGTCGAGTACGGGCGGGCGGGTGTCCGGGGCGGCGGCGGTCACCCAGAAGCCGCCTCCGGGCAGCGGAGTGATCGTCGCGGCGGCCGGCCAGCGTTCGCCGAGTGCCTCGGCCGGCCCGCCTCCGGGCCGGCACCGCCACCAGCAGCCGCCCGGCGCCACGAGGGTGCCGTCCTCCTCGACGGAGACCACCGCGTCCGGCGCGACGACCGTCAGCCCCGTCCGCCCGGCGAGCCGTTCGGCGGGGCGGCGGCCGTCCGGCCCGGTCGCGGCCAGTCCGGAGGCGGCCAGCACCAGGGTGTCGGCGCCGCGGGCGGCGGCGGTCCGGGCCAGTTCGTCCAGGGACCCGAGCAGGACGGGTGCGGCGTCGGCCGCCGCGGCGAGCAGCAGCAGGGCGCCGGGCTCGGCCCGTACCGGATCCAGGGCCGCCGCCAGTCCGGCCGCCTCCGCGTCGGGCGGGGCGATGACGAGGTGCGGGCCCACCGCGCGGAGCGTGGACCGCTCGGCGGTGCCGGATGCCGGCGGGGTCATGGGCCGGCCCCCTTTCTGGTGGTTGCGGCCGGTCGGCTGCTTGCGGCCGGTCGGGGCGGGGCGGCGCGCCCGGGCCCCGACGGCCCGGTCGTCGGATGCCGGCCGGGCCGCCGGGAGGACGCGCCTGCCGGGACTACGGCCCGGACGGGTCCAGCGGTTCACCCTCCGCCGCGGCCAGCCGGCCGGTCTGCACCTGCACGGTGCGCCGGCGGGTGATGTAGAGGCCGCGGCCGGCGGGGAACTGGCGGGGCTTGAGGTTCCCGAACAGGTAGCCCTCCGAGGGCGGGCAGGAGAGCAGCAGCGAGGGCGAGTTGACCTCCTGGAGCTTGCGCAGCAGCGGGTCGCCGAGGGCGCGTCCGATGCCGTTGGCGCCGCGGGCGACCACCAGGTGCAGGCCGATCTCCGAGCCCTGGGCGAGGTCGTCGAGCAGCGCCGCGAACGGGTGGGCGCCCGATCCGGTGCCGACCAGGTCGTAGTCGTCGACCAGGATGAACAGCTCCGGCCCCTCCCACCAGTCGCGCAGCTTCAGCCGCGCGGGCGTGATGTCGGCGGAGGGGATGCGGTTCTTCATCGCCCGGGAGGCGCCGTCGACGATCTGGCGGAGCATGTCCACCGCGACGGCGTAGCCCAGCCGGTACTCCTCCGGCACGCTGTCGTACAGCTCGCGGCGGTAGTCGACCAGCATGATCCGCGCCTCGGAGGGCGTGTACGCGGTGGTGATGGCGTTGATCATGAGCCTGAGCAGGTTGGTCTTGCCCGACTCGCTGTCGCCGACCACCAGCAGGTGCGGGCTCTCCTCGAAGTCGTGCCAGAGCGGCGCGAGCTCGGTGTCCTCCAGGCCGATCGGCACCCGCAGCCGGCCCGTGGGGGCAGGCAGCAGGCCGGCGTCGAGGGTGAGCGGCAGCATCCGCACCTCGGGGGCGCGCGGGCCGGTCCAGTGCGCGGCGACGGCGTCGACCAGGTCGGCGACGCCCTCGCCGAGGTCGTCGGCGCGGCCGGCGCCGTCGATCCGGGGCAGCGCGGTGAGGAAGTGCAGTTGCTCGTCGGTGAGGCCGCGGCCGGGCACCTTGGGGACCTTAGCCGCCGCGCGCATGTTGATGACCGAGTCGACGGAATCGCCCAGCCGCAGTTCGAACCTGGTCTGCAGCTGGTCGCGCAGGCCGCCGGCGATCTCGCCCCAGCGAGTGGTCGCCACCACCAGGTGGACGCCGTAGTTGATGCCGCGCTGGGAGATCAGGGTGAGCGGCTGGACGAGGTCGTTGAACTCCTGACGCAGCGTGTTCCAGCCGTCGACCACCAGGAAGACGTCCCCGTGCGGGTCGTCGGGCAGCTCCCCGGCGGCCTTGCGGCGGCGGAAGGAGGTGACCGAGTCGATGCCCAGCTCGGCGAAGTACTTCTCCCGCCGGGTGATGATGCTGTTGATCTCGGCGACGGTGCGCAGCACCCGCTCGCCGTCGTGCCGGCCGGTGACCCCGCCGACGTGCGGCAGGCCACGCAGGGCGGAGAGCGTGCCACCGCCGAAGTCCAGGCAGTAGAACTGCGCCTCGCGCGGGGTGTGGGTGAGCGCGAGACCGGTGATCAGGGTCCGCAGCAGGGTGCTCTTTCCGCTCTGCGGGGCACCGGCGATGCCGACGTGGCCGCCGGCACCGGCGAGGTCGGCGGTGAGCAGGTCGCGCAGCTGCTGGAACGGGCGGTCGATGACGCCGACCGGGATGCCGAGCGCGCCGTGGCCCCGCGCGTCGGCGGTGGTCAGGCCGCGCTCGGGGTGCGGGACGAGCGGCGGGAGCAGCTCGTCCAGGGTGGGCGGCGCGCCCAGCGGCGGCAGCCAGACCCGGTGGGCGGGCGGGCCGGCGTCGCGCAGCCGGTCGGCCGCGATCTCCAGCAGCGTGCCGGCGGCCTCCTCCTGCACCGGCTCCTCGACGGCCTGCGGCCGTTGGCGCGGCGTCAGGTACTCGGTCCCGTACGCGACCACCTGGCCGGCCAGGGCGGCCTGCTGGGCGGCGCGGCGCTTGGGCCGGTAGGGGCCGGAGACGTACGCGGCCTTGAACCGGGTCAGGGTGGAGATGTCGCTGCGCAGGAAGCCGTTGCCGGGCTGGGGCGGGAGCTGGTAGGCGTCGGGCACACCGAGGACGCCCCGGCTCTCCATCGCGGAGAACGTGCGCAGGCCGATCCGGTAGGACAGGTGAGACTCCAGCGCGCTCATCCGGCCCTCGTCCAGCCGCTGCGAGGCCAGCAGCAGATGCACGCCGAGTGAGCGGCCGAGCCGCCCGATCATCACGAACAGCTCCATGAAGTCCCGGTGGGCGGCGAGCAGTTCACTGAACTCGTCGACCACCAGGAAGAGCGTGGGCAGCGGCCGGAGCGGCATCCCTGCGGCTCGCGCGGTCTCGTACTCCAGCAGCGAGGCATGACCGGACTCCCGCAGCACCTCCTGGCGGCGGACGAGTTCGCCGTGCAGGGCGTCGCGCATCCGGTCCACCAGGGCCGCCTCGTCGGCGAGGTTGGTGATCACCGCAGAGGTGTGCGGCAGGGTGTCCAGGCCGAGGAAGGTCGCGCCGCCCTTGAAGTCCACCAGGACGAAGTTGAGCACCTCGGAGGAGTGCGTCATCGCCAGGGCCACCACCAGGGTGCGGAGCAGCTCGGACTTGCCGGAGCCGGTGGCACCGATCAGCATGCCGTGCGGGCCCATGCCGCCCTGTGCGGACTCCTTGAGGTCGAGGTCCACCGGGCGGCCGTCCGGGCCCAGCCCGAGCGGCACCCGCAGCCGCTTGGGGATGCCGCGCTGCGCCCAGAGCGCGTCCACGTCCAAGGCGTGCAGGTCGGGGATGCCGAGCAGGGCGGTCAGGTCGAAGTCGGTGGCCAGCGGCTCGGAGACGTCCACGGTGTCGGCGATCCGGTAGCGCGCCAGCAGCGCGGCGAGCCTCGTCGCGGCGGGCAGGCCGAGCGCGTCGGGGCGGCCGAGGTCGGTGTCGACGTCCTTGCGGTTGCGGTCCGCGCCGACCATGGCCAGCCGGCCGCCTTCGATCCGCAGCCGCAGCGTGGTCCGGGCCGCCCGCCATTCCAGGTCGCCGGTGAGGTCGATCAGCACGGTGTTGCGGTAGCCGGCGAGCGCGGCGCGGCTGCCGGAGTGGGCGCCCGGGCCGTCGAGCACCAGGACGGTGAACGGCTCGTCGCGGTTCGGCACGGCGTCCGGCTCCCAGCCGGGTCGGCCGGTGAACTCCTCGCCGAGCAAGTGCTCCAGCTCGACCAGGCTGCCGGCCACCAGCCGGACCGGGCCGGAGCCGTCGCTGTCGGTCGGGTGCAGCGCGTGCGGCAGCCACTTGGCCCACTCCCACTCCGTGCGGCTCCCCGGCCCGGCGACGACCGCCGTCCGCAGCTCGTCCGGCCCGTGCACCACGGCGAGTTGGGCGAGCACCGCGCGGACCAGGGCGCGCGCGGCGTCGGGGTCGTCGGCCTGCAGCAGCAGCCGGGCGAAGCCGCGCAGGTGGATCGCCATCGGCTGCTCGGCGACCGTCCCGTAGGCGTGGATGAAGCGGCGCAGCGCGTGCGCGCAGAGCGGTTCTAGGTCCTCCACGGGCTTGGTCGACAGCGGCGCCAGCGGCGTCGCCAGGCGCTGGGAGCCGAGGCCGATCCGGACGTCGCTGAAGTCGGGGTGCGTGGAACGCCGCTCCCAGAGCCGCGTGGTGCCCACCAGCGACCAGAGCTCGTCCGGTGCCGGGTGCCGCCAGGCCAGTGCCCGGCGCTGACCGTCGATCGAGCGCCGCACCTGGCGGCGGATCTGGGACAGATAGCGCAGGTAGTCGCGCCGTTCGGCGCGCAGCAGCTGCTTGCGGTCGCTGGAGCCGCGGATCAGCTGGGTGACCAGCATGCCGACCGCGGAAAGCCCCATCATGCCGACGGCCACGTAGCCGAGCACTCCGCCGCCCTCGCTGCCGCCTGGGTGCAGGAACATGAAGACCATCGACAGCGAGCCGAGCGCCATCGGCATCATGCTGATCACGCTCGCCATGCCGCTCTGCTTCTCCGGCAGACTCGGCGGCTCCTGCAACTGCACCTCGCCGTCGGGCATCTCGGGCCCCGGACGCCGGGGCGTCCGCTTGACCAGAACCACACTCACCTCGGGGCTCTCCTCACTGCCGCTGCCGTCCCTCCTGGCTGACGGACCGCGGACCGCCACGGGTTCAGCAGACCTCTGAACGCTCGGGGCCGCACCACCCGTTCGACAGGACGAGAGTCATCGCGAACGGACCGCGGACCTGAGGAGTGGCGTGAGCAGCAGTGTGGTGGCAGGACTGTGCCGATTGAGGTTCCACGTGCCGGGGGCAGTCCTCGATCTCGCCGTTCCGGCCGACGTGCCGCTCGCCGACCTGATGCCGGCCGTCCTCGGCCACGCGGGCCCCGACCTGGCCGAGGAGGGTCTGGACCACGGCGGCTGGGTGCTCCAGCGGCTCGGCGAGGAGCCGCTGGACGAGGAGCAGAGCGCCGAATCCCTCCACCTGCGCGACGGTGACGCACTCCACCTGCGGCCCCGTCACGACGCGCTGCCGCCAGTGCACTTCGACGACCTGGTCGACGGCGTGGCCACCGGGATGAACGAGCGCGGCGACGGCTGGCGCCCCGACCTCACCCGGCGGCTGGCCCTGGCCGTGGCGCTGCTGGCGCTGGCCGGCGGCTGGGTGCTGCTTGCCCTGCCCGGTCCGGGCGGGCCGCGGATGGCCGCGTCCGCCGCCACTGCGCTCCTGCTGCTGCTCGGAGCGGGCAGCGCCTCCCGGGCAATGGCCGACGCGGGCGCGGGCGCCGCGCTGGGGGCGGCCGCAGTACCGTACCTGGCGCTGGCGGCGCTGCTACTGCCCGGCGGCCCGGGCGGGCATGACCTGCTCGGTGCCCGGATCCTGGCCGCGTCCTCGGCAGCGGCCGGCGCGGCGGTGCTGGCACTGGCCGCGGTCGGCGGCGCCGCGCCGCTGTTCTTGGGGCTGATGCTGGTCGGCGGGTTCGGCGTGTCGGCCGGCGTGCTGGTCCTGGCCGGCCTGACGCCCGAGCAGCTCGCCGCAGTGCTCGCGGTGGTGGCGGTCCTGGTCGGCTCGTTCGTCCCGTCCCTGGCCTTCCGGCTGTCCGGCCTGCGGCTGCCGATGCTGCCGCGCAACGCGGAGGAGCTGCAGGAGAACATCGAGCCCTTCCCGGCCGCCGCCGTCCTGCCGCGCAGCCTGGTCGCCGACGACTACCTGATGGCCCTCCACTCCGCGTTCGGGGTGCTCTGCGCCGTCTGCCTGACCTCGCTCGCCCTCACCCCGGGCTGGGCCGCCCCCACCCAGGCCGCCGTACTCAGCCTGCTCCTGCTGCTGCACGGCCGGGCGATCGGCAGCATCCGCCAGCGCCTGGCCGTCCTGCTTCCCGGCGTGTACGGCGCCGCCGTCCTGCTCGCCCGGCAGGCCGCCGACGTCTCGCCGACCGCCCGCCTGGGCGCCCTGCTGGGCACCCTGTTGGCCCTCTCGGCCGCCCTGCTGGTCGTCGCCTGGACCGTCCCGGGCCGTCGCCTCCTCCCCTACTGGGGCCGACTGGCGGACGTCCTGCACACCCTCACGGCGCTGGCCCTGCTGCCGCTCGCGCTGATCGCGTCCGGCGCCTACCACGCGGTGCGGGCCATGAGCGGCTGAGCTCCACCCGTACACGTACCGGGTCCGAGAACCTAAGGAGAGTACCCATGCAGTCCCGACGCGACCAGGTACAGGCCCACATGTTCGTCATGAGCAGGCTGGCGTCCGGCATGCTCCGGGCCGAGCCCGACGCTCCCGACACACCCACCGGCCGCACCACCCGGGGAGCCCTCGGCGGCCTCGTGATCGGCGTCCTGCTCGGGTTGGGGGTCGCCGTCTACGGCGCGGTGAAACCGGGCGGGGACGGCACGTGGGCCAAGCCCGGGACGCTCGTCGTGGTCCGGGAGAGCGGCGCGCGCTACCTCTACCTGGAGGGCGCGCTGCACCCCGTCACCAACCAGGCGAGTGCCAGGCTCCTGGCCGGGGAGCAACTGACGGTCCGGGAGGTCCCCGAGGCCGCGGTGCGCAGCGCCGAACGCGGCCCGGCCGTGGGTCTGACCGGTGCACCGGACGCGCTGCCCGGGCCGGACCGGCTGGCCCGGGACGGCTGGCTGGCCTGCGGCACCCGGCAGGCCGCCGTCCCGCCGGCCACCGCCGCCACGCCCCAGCTGGTCCTCACCGTGGCCCCGGCCCGGCAGGGCACCGCCCTGGGCGCCGACCAGGCCGTCCTGGTCAGCACCCCCGACGGCGCCGTGCACCTGCTCTGGCAGGGCCGCCGGCTCCGGGTCGACCGGCAGAACGGGGCCCTGCAGTCCCTCACCCGGACCACCGTCACCGCCACCCCCTACCCGGTGACCGAGGCGCTGCTCGGCACCCTCCCGGCCGGACCGGACCTCGCCGCTCCGGACATCCCCGGGCGGGGCGGACCAGGACCCGCCCTGTCCGCGCGGCCCACCCGGGTCGGGCAGCTCTTCACCGACCCCTCCGGCGGCCACCACGTCCTGACGGCGGCGGGCCTCACCCCGCTGACCCCGCTTCAGTACGACCTGCTCCGCGCCGACCGGCGGACCCAGCGCGAGGCCTATGCCAGCGAGGCCGATGCGCCGGCCTCGATCGGCGCCGACGACCTCGCTGCCCACACCGCCCCCGGGCCCGGCCTGCCCGGCGGGCTGCCCACCGAGCGGCCGGTGCTGGTGGAACCGGGCCGCGGCCAGGCGGTCTGCGCGGTCGTCCGCCCGGGCACCGGCGTCTCCCCGGTCACCGACGTCTCCCTGCTGGACGCCGGTTCCCTCGGCGGCCGGCTGCCGGAGAGCCAGCCCGGGGTCGCCCCGGGCTGCGCGGCCGCCGACCGGATCGCGGTACGACCCGGTTCCGGTGCGCTGGTCCGGGCGCTTTCCGGCGCCGACACCGGCTCGTCGGAATACCTGGTGACGGACAACGGCGTGAAGTACCCACTGCCGGCCGCCGGCCGCCAGCAGCTCGGATACGGCGGAGCACCGGCCCAACCCCTCCCGCAGGCCCTTCTGGCGCTGTTGCCCACCGGGCCGGTTCTGGACCCGGCCGCGCTGACCCGACAGGTCGTCGGACCGCAGCCCGGAACGAGCGGCTGCCCGGGCTGAACCGAGGCACTTCGCAGGCCCGTTGACACAGATAACCCGCTAGAGAGGAACTCCGATGAGCACTCCCGCGCCCGGCACACTCAGTGTGCAGGACCAGGCGATCATGACCGCGCTGCAAAGTCTGGAGGGACAGATCTCCGCGATGATCACCTCGGGCCAGACGGTCGAGCGGATCAACATGGAGATCGCCGCCAACTACGTCTCCGGCGCCAGCACGAAGTTCCAGGCGAACGTCAACGACTGGGTCGACCGCTACAAGAAGGTCATGCAGGCCTTCGACCACCTCACCTCGAACCTGGGGCGGGCCCGCGAGGTCCTGAACAAGGCCGAGGAGGACGCCCACGTGGCAGGCGGCAACTGGGGCGCCTCCGACGGCGTCTACAACGCCCTCAACCAGCACTGACCGGTTCCAGACCCGCAGAGAGGAAGAGTTCATGCCCGGCCCCTCCGACATCCAGCTCAGGCACGAGTCCATCGACGAGGCGTTCCAGGAGCTGCTGAACGCCGCCAAGACCATGCAGGACAACCTGGGGAACCTCGTCTCCCAGCTCAGGGTCCTGGACACCACCTCCGGTCAGTACCACGAGGCCTTCAGGACGTTCTTCGACGTGGTGGACGCCAATTCCCAGCAGATGCACGACGACATCCACAAGGGCGCGATGGCCCTCGAAGAGATGAACCAGACCATGCGGTACGCCGACCGGGCCGCCGCCGCGGGCTTCTGAGCGGAGTACTCATGGCCAAGGAGTTCCGGACCGACGACGACAGCATCACCACGCTCGAGGGACAGGTCCGCGACTGGTCGGCCTGGGTCAACGGCAGCGCGTCGCCGTTCCCGCCACCGCCCAAGGACTGGCCGCACCAGAACCTGATCAAGATGCTCCAGAACTTCGCCGCCGGTGGCGAGGGAGCCGGGATCGACGGCGGCGCCGACGGATACATCAAACTGCTGGGTGCGGCCGGCCTTTCGGCCAACACCGACATGCAGAAGGGCTTCCAGGCCTACACCGCGGCGATCAACGCGCAGCTGCAGGCCATCGGCACCTCGCTGGACAACATCGTGGTCGGCCTGGAGATGGCCAAGGTGAAGTTCCACGACGCCGGGGAGCACACGCTCACCGTCGCCGAGATGTTCGCGATCCTCAGCCCGCCGCAGCCGCCAGGGCCGCCGCAGGTGGGTCCGCCCGGGCCGCCGCAGGTGGCCCCGCCCGGGCCGAAGCCCGCATGAGGCCGCCCGGGGCCCGGCCCACCGCCGGGCCCCGGGTCGTACCGAGTTCTGTCCATCGTCCCGTGGGAGTGTGAGTCGAGTGTCCGAGCAAGCCACCCCGAGTCATCCGTGGGAGGACGCGCTCAAGTCGTTCGGGGACACGCTCGGCGTGACCCGGGACAGCGTCGCGGACCTCGCCGTCGCCGACGACTGGATCAAGGGCGATATCTACTGCAGCACGGATTCGCCGTCGAGCGCCCATGACGTCAACCTCAGTCTCATGCCCCCGGACAACTCGTACGTCGTCTACGTGGCCTTCAACGCGAACTGGAAGGGCAACGGCGACGGCAAGCCCGGGTTCGACGATCCCAGCAACAAGTGGGACCAGTTCTGCGGTCGGGCCGACCTCGTGCTGAAGCCGCTCGTGGCCGGCGGCCAGAACGCCGCCACCAGCGTCGGCAGTATCGAGGCGGGGCTCTACCTGGCCACCAACCTGGACGCGTTCATCACCGAGATGCGGAGCAGCGTCCACAAGTGGGCGGACACCCTGGACGTTCCGGACAGCGACTTCCAGGGGAGTGCCGCTGGGCAGCTGAAGTCCTATCTGACCAGCATCGAGGAGGCCCTGCTCCGTCTCGAAGTGTCGATGACGGTGCACGGCCAGCCGTCCGTCCCGCTCGTGAAGGCCATGCTCGCCCTGAAGAAGGGGTACCAGGACCTCCTCACCGCCCGCCAGACCTGGGGCAACCACAAGATATACCCCTTCGGACCCGTGGCGTCGCCCGTGAGCTGCCTCAGGGGCGGCCTCATGAAGCTCGCAAACCCCACCATCGCGACGGTCTCGGGCGACAAGAAGAACTTCCAGGTCACGGCCAGCGGGCTCGACGTCAAATCGGAGGCCTTCCGGCACGCCGTGGAACAGACCGCCAAGCAGATCTGGATCTCGTGGGTGGAGAAGGATCTCGACGTACCGGCGGCCGCCGTCACGAGGGCGCTGACCGATGCCTTCCACGACGTCGCCACGGCCGTGAACGTCAAGATCACGACGCAGACGCCCTCCCCGGGCGCCATGACCCCACCTCCGGGAACGGGCGGCGGCGACGGATCCGGGGGGAAGGACGGCACCGACGGCGGCAAGGACGGCGGGGACGGGGGCGGTGACAAGAAGCAGGACCTCACCGCCCCGCCGCCGCCGAACCACACCAGCACCCCGCCACCGCCACCGCCGCCGAAGAACGTGCCGCTCACCCCGACCCCCGTCCCCGGAGGCACCGCCGGAACGAAGCTCCCGCTGCTCGACTCCAACGGCAAGCAGCTGCTCGGCCCCGACGGCAAACCGCTGACCGCTCCCCCCGGCTCGACGATCAACAGCAAGGGCCAGGTGATCGGCCCGGACGGCAAACCGGTACTCGGCCCGGACGGCAAACCGCTCGTCGTCCCCAAGGGCACCGTGTTCGGCCCGCCCCCGATCACCGTCCCCGCCGGCAACGGCCCCTTCACGGTGCCGAAGGGGTCCACGATCAACGGCGACGGCATGGTCATCGGCCCGGACGGCAAGCCCGTCCGGGACGCCCGGGGCAATCCGGTGTACGCCGGGAACAAGTCCTCGATCGACAAGGACGGCCGGATCGTCGACGCCAACGGCACGCCGATCAGCAGTCAGGACCAGCTGCTCGCCGACGAGGAGCACGTCCTGAACCAGATCCTCTCGCCGGGCGGGACGGGCGGCGGGACCGGCCTCATCCCAGGACCGTCGGTGGGCGGTATCCGCTGGCCCGATCCCGTCGGCACCGGGCTCACCGACGACTGGCCTGGCACGGTCGGCGTCAGGACCGGGTCCGGTGGGCTCCCCGGCCTGTCGTCGGCGTCGAAGGACGGCGCCACCAGCGTGCCGCTGACGGTGTCCGGCAGCTACTACAACGGCAACGCCCTGACCCACGGCGGCATGGTCAACTCCCCCAAGGACCAAGCCGCCCTGATGGCCGCCGAGAAGGCTGCCCTCGCACAGCGCGCCGTGGCCGGTCAGCGGACCGCCGCGGCGGCCCTCGCCGAGGAGGAGGCCCAGCTGATGGGCCGGTCCATCTCGACCACCGGCGGAACCGGCATGCCGCCGATGATGCCGCCAGGAGGTGGGGCGGGCGCCGGCGGACCGCAGAACGGCCAGGAGCGGCAGCGCACCACCTGGCTGGCCGAGGAGGAGGAGGTCTGGGGCACCGAGAGCGGTGCCGTCGACGGGGTGATCGGACGCTGAACGCGCCCCGGTGCCCCGGCCGTTCCTCCCCAGGGAAACCCTGAATCCCACGGAAGTCCTGAAACGACGCGCGCCCGGCCCGACCCGCGGGACCGGGCACGCGTGCCCCACGTGACCGAGAGGTGTGTCGATGGCGGTCTCCCCGTTCGCCGAACAGATCGAGCAGGCCATGGCGACGCTGCGCGAGCAGCAGGCCGAGCTGGCCGAAACCACGAAGGAGCTCCAGGAAACCACCGTCTCGGTGACCTCGAAGGACCGGCTGGTCACCGCCGTCCTCGGGGCTCAGGGCCAGGTCGTGTCGCTCACGTTCCACACGACCGCCTACCGCTCGATGGCCCCGGCCCAGCTGGCCGACGTCCTGACCGACGTGCTGAACCGGGCCCGGGCCGACATGGGCGCCAAGGTGCTGGAGTCGATGCGCTCCTTCGAGGGCCTCGGCGAGATGCTGCGCACCTCGATGACCGGCGGCACCGAGCTCGACGAGCTGCTGGCACCGCTCCAGGCCATGCGCCCGGGCCTCCCGACGGATCCGCACCGCCACACCCGCCAGGAGGAGTTCCGTGGCTGAGTTCACCGCGCTCGCGGACTTGAAGACGGCCTTCGACAAGTTCGGCTCGATGACGGCGCTGCTCGGCACGCTGGAGGTCCACGTCGACCAGATCAGCAAGTACAACAGGGATTCGGGCGGCCACGACGAGATCGGCAACCACTACCACGCGACCGTCGACGGGCCGACCAAGAACCTCACCGACCTGCTCGCCCAGGTCCGCGCGGCCGTGAAGAAGGTCACCACCTCCGGCACGGAGAGCAGCGACCTGTTCACCAAGACCGACGACGACCTGACCGGCATCGCCTGACGCCGGACCCCGGCGGGCCCGGCAAGGGCCCGCTCGACGGGCCCCGGCCGCCCCCGGGGCCGCTCCCCCCCGATCCGCCACCCGCCACCAGGAGCACGTCCCGCCATGTCGATCATCATCCCGGAAGGCCTCGCCAGACTCTTCCACGGCCTGACCGGCATGGCGTGGCCGGAGGCCGACGAGGACAAGCTGCGCGCGGCCGGCGACGACTACCTGGCCGTGGCCCGGGACATGCCGCAACTGGCGGACTACGTCCGGCTGATGGTCGGCGTCTGCGACCAGAAGTTCTCCGGCGAGGCGGCCGACGCGTTCAAACAGACGACCGGGCAGCTGGTCGGCTACGGCGGCGGCGACAACTACCTCGAACTGGCCGGCAAGCAGGCCGCTGACCTCGGCAAGACAGCACACGAAACGGCCAATCAGGTCGAGTACGCCAAGTGGATGACCATCGCCCAGCTGGTCCAGCTGGCGGCCGAGATCGCCTGGGCGATCGCCGCGTCGCCGTTCACCGGCGGTGCCTCGCTCGGCACGATCGTGGCGGCGCGGCTCGTCGCGGAGGGGGCCATCCGCAAGATCCTCGCCTGGCTGCTGGACCGGATCGCGATGCACACCTTCATCAGCATCATGGGTGGCATCGTGATGGACGGGATCATCCAGAGGATCCAGATCAACAAGGGTCACAAGGACACGTGGGACAACGAGGCCACCCTCCAGGCAGTGAGGTTCGGCGCGCTCAACGGCCTGATCGGCGGGCCGCTCGCCCTGCTCGGCAGCGGGCTGGGCCGGCTCTTCCGGAACACGGTCGGCAAGAGCCTCGGCAAGTCGGGCGGCCGGGAGCTCGGCAACGGCCTCGCGCACGTCTCGAACGGGCTGGCCAAGGACGGTCTCGCGATCGCCCGCAAGGACGGCCTCAACGCCCTGGGTCGGGACGCCGCGCGGACCGCCGGGAACAGCGCGACGCGCACCGCGGAGGCGGCCGGCGGGAACGCCGCCCGGGCGGCCGAGCACGCGGCCGCGAACGAGGCCGCCCGCGGGGCGGGCGGTGCCGCCGGCCGCGCCGCGGGCAGCGGCGCGGAGCGCGCCGCCCGCGAGGTGTCGTCCGCGCTGGAGAGCGCGGCGTCGCACGGGGCCGGCGCCGGCGAGAAGTGGCTCGGCAAGGACGCGGCGAGGGCGTTCGGCGACGAACTGGGCCGGACCATCGGCAAGTACGCCGACGAGTTCGGCAACGGCTTCGCAGGTGGCCTGCGCGAACTCCGCGCGGACGCCGTCGGCCGGTTCTCGCGTGACATGGGCGCGGTGTTCGAGAAGCACCTCGGTGGCCTGCTCGGCAAGGAGGAGGCCAGGGCACTCGGCCGGGACTTCGGCCGCGCCATGGCGGAGGGCGGCGGCCAGGGCGCGGCCGGGCACGAGGCCCTGGGCAAGGCGCTGGGGGAGGCGCTCGGATCCTCCGGGCTGCACGGCGGTGCCGTCAACGAACTCGTCCGGCAGGTGCCCGGTCTGATGGGCCGCGCGGGCGGGGACACGATGGTGTTCAAGCTGGGCTACGCCCTCGGCGGCTACCTGCACGGCGGTACGCAGAACCTGCTCACCGAGGGGTTCTACAACCTCAGCTTCGGCCCCGACCACACCTTCTCGGTGACCTGGGAGACCTTCGCCTCCGGAGTCGGCATGGGCTTCCTCGGCCACATGGGACGCCTGGCGGGCCAACCGCTGGGCGAGCGGTACAAGACCTGGGTGCACGAACGGCTCGCCGACCCGGCCGGAATGAACGCCGACAGCAAGCACTACGGGCCGCTCCACCCCCTGACCCTGGCCTCCGTGGCGGCCAACCTCACCGGCATCTCCTCGCCGCTCCCGGTGCCGCGGCCGCAGCACGCGCCCGCAGCGGCGCCCTCGGCCCACCCCCACGGCGAGGGGACCGGCCGGCCCGCCACCGTCGGCGGCGACAAGCCGTCCGGGGCTCCCCGGGCCGACTCCCGGTCCGCCCCCGGCACAGCCCCGGCGGCGGCGTCGGTGCGCACCACCGGAGGCACCGACACGCAGGAACGGTCCTCCACAACCCCTGCGTCGGACGCATCGTCGCACGCCTCCTCGTCGTCGCCGAAACCGGGTGACCACGGAGCCCCCGAGGCACCCCGCAAGGTGTCGACGGTCGCCTCCGAGCGGCAACCGCAGCAGCCCGCGGCGCCCGGGAACCAGACCACTGTCGGGCGGGACACCACCGCCCCGACGGTCACCGCAGCGGGCACCACCACGTCAACGGCCGAGCACCGGCCGTCCACGACCCCGGCCGAGCCGCACGGGCCGGCCACCCGCCCCGACAACCCGGCCGGCTCGCCCGTCCCGACGGCACACGGCCCGGCGGACGGCGCCGGGGAGGTCCCGGCCCCGGCCACGGTACCGACCTCCGATTCGAGGACCGGTCACGATCCCGATGCTCCCGCCGAGCAACCCGGCGCCCCGACGGCCGACGACGCGGCGCCGAGCGGCCACCAGGACCAGCCGGGCCATCAGCCCGCGCCGACGCAGCCCCACGCGTCCGATCCACCCACCGGTGCGCCGGACGACCCGCACCCCCCGCTGCCCACGCACACGCCGACGCCCACGCACACCGCGTCCGGCCACGCCTACCACTACACCCCTGCACCCGAGCACGGTGGTGCCCGTCCGGACGATCCGCGCCACGACGAGTGGCGGCAGGCCCAGCGCGACCTCCAGAACGCCTACGACGCCAAGCTGGCCGACGCGGCCGAGAACCCACCGCCGGACCCAGCCACCGGCCATCCCCGGGACCAGCAGGCCGAGGAACTCCTGCGCCGCACCTTCGCCGAAGGATCCCTCCACTTCCCCGAGGCGGCCGGCCCCGGCCTGCCCGTCGCCGTCCAGCAGCGCGCCCGCAACCTGATGTACGAGCAGCTGGCCGCCCGCCCGGCGTCCCGCGAACAGATCCTCGCCGACCTCGACGGGGTGGCGCGGGTCGCCGCCGTCCGCGAGGCGGCGGTGCGGGTGGCGATGCAGCGCTTCGAGCGGACGGTGACGGAATGGAGCGCCCCGCCACACGCGCTGGAGGACGGCGTCGCCCGTGAGCCCGGGACCGGGCCCGCCGACCTGCCGCCCGCCACCCTGCACCTCATCCGCACCGAGATGTCGGGTCGGTTCCGCGAACGGGCCGATGAAGCCGTCGCCCAGCTCTACACCAGGGCCGAGGACCTCACCGATGCCCGCAATACCCAGGCCCAGCAGGCCCTGGACCGGCTGACCGGCCGGCTCGGCGCCGACCTGGACCTGCGTGCCGACTACGAGCGCGCCCTCGACCGGGCCACACACCTGACGACCGAGGCGGAGGCCTCCTGGTTCGACCGGGCCGACCCCGCCGAGCGCGAGCTGCTGGCGTCGCTCGGTGTGACCGGGCGACCCGAGCTCTCCGCCGAGAGCCTCACCCTGATCGGGGACTCGCTGCGCGACCGGCTGTCCGAGGACTTCGAGGACTTCGCCGGTTCGACGCACTCCGCCACGGCCGCGTTCCGCGAGCGGCGCGAGGCCGTGGACCTCTTCGAGCGGGCGCTGACCGACCACGCCGCACGCCTGCCCCGCGAGTTCGCGATCCAGGCGGCCCGCGAGGCGGCGATCCGCCAGGGTGTGGACGCCGCGCTGAACGCCGTCTCGACCTGGCCCGAGGGCGGTGGCCGCGCCCGGTTGGACACCGGACTGGCCGAAGCCCTCGGTGTCACCGAGCAGCACGTCCAGCAGGCGCGCGGCGCCGTCACCCGTGACCTGGCGGCCGCACTGGACCGGCGGGTCACCGAGCACTTCGACCTGTCCCGCCGCACGGTCGACCTCAGCGACCTCACCGACACCGCGCGGCTGCACGACCGGCTCTCCTACGAGGCCGCCCGCGCCGCGGTGCTCAAGGACGCGGCCGGCACGGCCCGGCACGCCACCTGGCGCAACGGCACCCTGTCCGACCACGGGGCCGACCGGGTCCGGGAGGGCCATGCCGACCGCGTCACCAAGGCCTTCGACGAGGTTTTCACCGGGCCCGCCGACCTGACCGGTCCCGGAGCGGCCGCGAAGGCCGACCGGTGGCGCGAGGAACAGCGACTCCTCACGGAGGAGTTGGACGAGCGGGTGGCCTTCGAGGCGGACATCCTGCCCGCCCTGCGCGATGCCGCCGACGGCTACGAGGACCTCGCGGCCGCGCACTCGCTCGGCGAGGAGCTGATCGCCTCCTTCAAGCGCGAGTACGGGGCCGATTTCTTCGACAGGTACCGGGAACTGTGGGGCCCGAGGAACCTGGACCCGGCCCACTGGCGCGCCCACGAGCGGGCCCACGAGGACACCTTCGCGCACGAGGAGCGCGGGCCAGGACGAGCCGACGCCACCGAACGGGACACCGTCACGGAGCCGACCGGAAGCACGGAGCACACCGACCACAGCGCGCTCACCCGGCCGACGCCCGACGAGACCCCCGCCGGTGCCACCGACCTCGTCTCCTCGATCGAATCCGTTCTGAGCAGTCCCGCCCCGGCCGCCGCTCGCACCTCCGGGCACCCCGATCTGTGGATCCCGCACCCCAGCATGCCGCGGGAGGCCCGTCTCCGGGTCGAGGAGTCACTCGCCCGTTTCCCGGCCGACGAGAACCACTTCGTCGTCGCCATGGAGATTGGCCCAAGCGGACCGCCGCACACGGCGCCGGAGCTCGCCGAGCGGCTGTACCGGGAGCACCGGGCCGACCGCTGGGACGGCGTCACGCCGATCCGCTTCGTCGCCTGCCGGCTCGCCACCGACCACGCGAAGTACGTCCAGGAGGTCGTCGACATCCTGGCAGCCAAGTACGGCCTGTCCACCGACGCCCTCGCCGCCACCGGCAAGGTCGTGTTCGCCCCGAACGGCGCCACGCACCGCGGCGCTCTCATCGTGGCCGATCAGGTCGGCGTCGACGCCTCCGGCCGGATCAGGGTGGTCGCCGGCCCCGGCCACTGGCAGGAGTTCAGCTCCCACCTGCCGTCGACGGACAAGCAGCCCGCGCCGCTTGCGGCCGACTACCAGGTGGTGTCCGCCGACCAGGTCCACGCGCCGATCGACGGCGCGGTGAGCTTCGGTGAGAACGAGAACCACGCCGCACGCACCCGAGCGGTCTCGCACGGCCTCCGACCGGAGACCGTGAAGTTCCTGTTCGACGACGGTGCGCAACCGCACGCCCTGGAGCACGAGCTCGGTCGGGTCCCCGACTGGGTCGACCGACGCGAACTCGGCAAGTGGCTGGTCGGCTTCGAGTACCCGAAGCGCGCCCGCATGCTGCTGCAACTCAACCGCATGGTCCACGACGGCACAGGAGCCAACGGCGACACCCTGCTCTATCTGGGCGGAGACGCCGACATCGAGACGCCGTTGTTCACCACCGGCGCCAACAACCTCACCTTCGTCTCCCTCAATCCGGAGGCGCTCAACGGCGACCTTCAGCACGACGAGAAGATCCGGACGACCAACCTGGAAACCCTAGAGAAGGACATGCGCCGCGCTCTCGGGCCGTACGTCGGCGACGGCCACAGCATCGACGGCCCACAGCGGGACGGGAACCGGGGCAGTGTGTTCACCGTCCGCTCCGCGGACGACGAGGCAAAACTGACGGTCACCATCCGATCCGAGACCTACGACGAATTCGTCCAGGCCGTACCGGACCGCCGGTTCGCCGTCGTCATGGACAAGGACTCCTGGCTGCCGGGCTGGAAGAACGGCGACCGCAGAGCCGTCGCAGCAGCCGTTGCGAGCCTGCTCACCCCGGACGGCCACTGGCTCGGCGGGACGCACGGGCCGGGGTTGGACGCCACCACGCCCGTGCCGGGAGGTGCCTTCCGCGACCAGGCACTCTTCGCCGATCCGGGCGATTCGATGACGGTCGGTGACTGGAGCGGCTCGCAGTTCGCCCACCTCCGCCGGCTCGGACCGCCGGAGGCCGGCATCGCCGAGCCGCAGAACGCACCGGACCAGGCGTTCGAGGAGCTCTGGGACAGCACCCGGGCGCTCACCGACGAACACCTCTCCGGTCAGGCGCCCATCGACCTCGGACGCTACCGGGGCATGATCGAGGTCCTGGAGCTCACGCTCCCGTACCACTCCACCGTCACGGAGATCGACGGTCAGGGACCGGAGGCCGTCTGGCGGCTCGTTGACGGCCTGACCGAGCGGCTCGTCGACCCGATCACAGGCGCCGGCGACGGGAGGATCGGCGCCGCCGACCTGCGCCACGACCTGTGGAAGGTCCTCAGCGGGGACGAAGAGCTGCCATTCAGCTGGGATCTGCCGCAGGCCCGTCCGTTGTCGGAGTTCGGGAGTGGACAGCCGGGTGTGTGGATCCGGGATCCCTCGGTCGACGGGAACGCGCAGTCGCGGAT